>UQVU01000215.1 GCA_900544475.1 uncultured Butyricicoccus sp. | reverse complement strand
TTTTCATAAAAATAAACGGGCGGCCGAAGTTTTAGTGCCGCCTGTTAAATTTTCAGAAAACTGTTGCATTTTCCGAGTAATCTGCTATAATAATCGCATGATATAGTTTTTAACTCTACATCATATAATCTATTTCTCGCAAAAAAATGAGGCGATACTTTTGAGTCACAACTACACCTATGATATTGAAATGTTCCGCGACACGTTCGAGAGCCGTTTCACCTATCTGAACGGATTTCTGCGCAATGTTTCGCGTTTCGGCAACCGTCCGGCGGTGTTCGACCCGCAATCCGGCCGCCGCTGGACCTACCGCGAGCTGAACTGCGAGGTCAACCGTCTGGCGCACGCGCTCCGTTCGGACGGCATCGGCAAGAACGATGTCGTGATGTTTGCCCTGCTGAACTCGCCCGAATTTGTCTTTTTCTACCTCGCCGCGCACAAAATCGGTGCGATTGCCTGCCCGGTCAACTACCGTCAGGGCGCGGGCGAAATCGCGCTCGTCATCGACGACAGCACGCCCCGCGTGTTCGTCTACGATGCGGAGTTCGGCGAGCTTTCGAGCGAGGCGCTCGAGCTGTGTCAGAACCGCCCGGCGGTCGAGCTGGTCGTCGGCGCGGAGGAGGGCGCGTCCCTCCCTGCCGGCCGGAAGCGCTATGAGGACTACGTTTTCGAGCAGCCGGAGACCGACCCGCCGATCGATTTCGAGCCGCATATCTACGATGAAACCACCCGTCTGTACACCTCGGGCACGACTAACCGCCCCAAGGGCGTTCCGATCAACAACGTAAACGAGGTGCTTTCCGCGCACGACGTCATGATGCACTTCCCCCTCGGCCCGACCGACCGCACGATGAACATGACCCCGTGGTTCCACCGCGGCGGCATCCACTCCGGCGGCCCCTGCCCCACGCTGTACGCCGGCGGCGAAGTTGTCATTCTGCGCGATTTTGCTCCGCGCACCTGTCTGGAATACGCGCAAAAGTACGAAATTTCCTTCCTGATCGGCGTGCCGACCATCATCTCCATGCTCGCCCGCACGCAGGAGCGCTCCCCCTTCGACCTGTCCGCCCTGCGCGGCATCGTCACCATGGGCGCGCCGTTCGAAAAGAGCGCGTGCGAGAAGTACATGAAGCTGCTCACGCCCAACATTTTCAACGGCTACGGCACGACCGAGACCTTCTGGAACACATTCCTGCGTCCGTTCGACCTGCCCGACAACGCCGGTTCCGCCGGCCGCTCGTGCACGGACGACGACGTGCGCCTCGTGGCGCTCCACCCGGACGGCTCGCGTGCCGAACCGGGCGAAACCGTGCCGCACGACAGTAAAACGCCGGGCGAAATCATCATTTCCTCCCCGGCGAAGAGCGCGTTCTGCTACTTCAACAACGAGGAAATGACGAAAAAGAAGTTCTACAAGGGCTGGCTGTACACTGGCGACGTCGGTACATGGGACGAAAACGAGTTCGTGACGGTTTCCGGACGTCGCGACGACATGATCGTGTCGGCGGGCGAGAATATCTATCCCGCGCAGATCGAAGCCGTGCTGAACGACCACCCCAAGGTCGCGGAAAGTGCGGTCATCGGCGTGCCGGACAAGCTGCGCGGCGAGGTCGTGGCGGCGTATATCGTGCCGAAGGACCCGAGCCTGACGGTCGAGGAGCTCAAGGACTACTGCACGCACAGCCCGATGCTGTCCTCGTACAAGTGGCCGCGAAACTACCACATCGTGGAGAGTCTGCCGCACACCGCCACCGGCAAGCTGATGCACTTCAAGCTGCGCAGCTACGCGAAAAATTGACCCGAAAATGCAGAAAGAGAGCACAGAGGTAAGCCTGTGCTCTCTTTTTTCGTCCTTCGAGCGAGGAGAAACGCACGCTGCGGCGTGCGGGGCATTGCCGCCTTCGGCGGCGGGAGGGTTACTGCCGGGCGGCAGCCGGGCATTGCAAAAAAGGGGGGGTACAGGACACCCCATCCGGGTTTCCCATACCCCCTCTTGCGACTCCCCCTGCCCTTCCGGTCTCGCGAT
>UQVU01000214.1 GCA_900544475.1 uncultured Butyricicoccus sp. | reverse complement strand
GGTGGGGTATATAATGAAAGTAGAAATTCAGCCTGAAAAGGGGGATATGAAAATGAAAGTATGTCCGAAATGCGGTGCGCAGATGAACGACACCGACACGGTCTGCGCGGCCTGCGGAATGCGCTTCGAAAGCGGTGCGCCGAACGGCGGTCAGCAGACGAACAACTGGCAGCAGGGTGCGCAGCAGCAGAACAACTGGCAGCAGCCGCCGTATCAGTTCGACCCGTATGACCACACCACCGAATTTGACCCGAAGGACATTTCCGATAACAAGGTTATCGCGATGCTGTGCTATCTGCTCGGCACGGTTGGCGTTATCATCGCGCTCCTCGGCAGCAACAGCTCGCCGTATGCCGGCTTCCACGTTCGCCAGGCGCTCAAGTTCACCGTTCTGGATATTCTGCTCGGCATCATCGCCGCGGTATTCTTCTGGACGTTCCTTATCCCGATCGCCTGCGGCATCTGCTACGTTATCCTATTCGTTGTCCGCATCATCTCGTTCTTCTCGATCTGCCAGGGCAAGGCGAAGGAGCCGGTCATCGTCCGCTCGTTCGGCTTCCTACGCTGAACTTTATCTGAAAACAGGCGTCTGACTGCAAACCGGTCGGACGCCTGTTTTTTTATGCAAAAAGAAAAGACCGCCGTATGAGCAGTCTTTTCGAAATTTTCAGGCGCATAATTGGACAGGAGCGATTTCCGCAAAGCGCCGCAGCTTTCATTGTGCGGTGTTGCCTTTATTTGCCGAAATAGCTGAAGTGCATATAATCGCGCTTGCTGTGCCATGCGTTGCCGCCCCAGGCGAAGCCGTACTTGGTGAACGCATTGTAGACGTCGCCGCCCTCGGGGATGGAGAACGGGTCGGTGTAAGGCGTCCAGTGCGTGCCGCAGGTCGGGGTGAGCGAGCCGTCAGCGTTGATGGTTGCTTCCATGTTCTCGTCCGGGTTGATGTCTACCGCGGTGCCCTGCGAATGCTCGCCGGTACGCCACGAATAGCAGCCGACGTCGTTGATCGGGAACTTCTCGTCGCCGTTATAGATTTCCTCGAAAATCGCCTTGTAGATAGCGGACAGAGAAGCATTGACCTGTAAGTAAGCCGTGCCGGTGGTCTTGGTGCCGTCCGACTGGAGACGCCATACCGGAACCGCGATTTCAACCATGTGTGCCTCTGCCTCCTCGGCGGAGGTGTACTTCGAGCCGCCCGGGCCGTAGACGAAGGTCATCTTATCGTCCGGAATGATGGTGCTCGGGGTGTTCCAGAGGTTGTTCGGTGCGCTGATGGAAGTGTTCGGTGTGGTGGTCACGATTTCCTTCTGGTTGGGCGAGAGCTTTTCGAACTCGCTGCAAAAGCGGCTGGCCATGATAACGGCCTGCTCACGGGTCGCGGTGCCGGACGGGGAGAGATGCGCACTGCCCGAGCCGTCCGAAATGCCGTTTACGATGGTGTAATCCACCATGCGGACGACTGGATCGACGGCGTAGGACTTGATTTCGCCCACGTCGCTGTAATCCTCTATGCAGGCGTCGCCCGCGATTTCCGGCGCGTCAATGCCGGCCTTGTCAAGGATATTATTGAGAATGACGCACAGATCCTGACGCTCGATGCTTGCGTTCGGGTCGAAAAAGCCGGTCGAACGGCCGCTTACCAGACCGAGCGAATAGGCGGCGTTTACGTTTGCGTCGTCGGTGTCGCGGAAATATTTCTGACCCGAGGCGAAAACCGCCTTGCCGGTCAGCTGCTTGTAAGCCTTGACGGCAATCGCGCAGAACTCGGCGCGGGTGATTTCCTCGCGTGCGAAGCTGTCCTCAAGAGAGGAAGGCATCAGACCGGCCTGCTGCGCCGCGGTGATATCCTCCTGCGCCCAGCTCGATACGCCCGAAAGCGCACCGGCCTGCGGCACGAGCATGGTCGCCGCCAGCGCCAGAACGCCTGCGCGGCGAACAAAGGGATATGGCATAGGAAAGACCTCCTGTTAATGTCCTGTCTTATATGTATAGAGTATAATGTGTTTTTGTGTCGAATTTGTGAAAAACACATAGTTTATTCACAGCTTCC
>UQVU01000213.1 GCA_900544475.1 uncultured Butyricicoccus sp. | reverse complement strand
CATTCAAAATATGAAAAACAGTCTCATCTGGGCGTAACACTCGAAGCGGAAAAACGTTTCGGGTGTTATTTTTTTGCAAAAAAAAGACTGCCCTCAGGGTGAGAGCAGTCAATAAAGTCTGTTTTCCGCCGCGCGTTTATACGTAGGGCGGGGTGCCCTCACCCCGCCGCAAACAGGTGAGTGTTTCGACAGGTGCAGAGGCAATCTTGATGGTTTTAGAGGTTGTTTACCAGCGTCGGGAACAGCTTGCCGCGCTCCATGAAGTTCTTGAAGCGGTCGAAGGAAGCGCTGGCGGGGGACATGATTACGACGTCGCCCTCTTCGGCGCGGGCGGCCGCCTCGCACACCGCGACTTCGAGGTTTTCGACCTCGTAAATCGGGGGATGCTCGCCGTCCACCGCAAGAACGCAGTCGCGAATCTTGGGTGCGGTCGCGCCGGTCAGCAGCAGCAGCTTTACGTGGTCGCAGATCGGCTTGCCGAGCACATCGTAGGGGATATGCTTGTCATAGCCGCCGGCGATCAGAATGACCTTCTGGTGGAAGGAGTTCAGACCGGCAATCGTGCGGGTCGGACTGGACGCAATCGAGTCGTTGTAATACTTGACGCCGTCCTTTTCGCGGACGAACTCGATGCGGTGCTCAACGCCGCCGAAGGTAGTCGCAACGGCGCGGATGTCGTCGTCAGAGGCGTAACCCTGGACGATAGCCGCCGCCATCATCATATTATAGACGTTATGCGCACCTGGGATGCGGATGTCGGCCTGATTCATCAGCTCGCGGCGTGCGCCGCCCTCAGCGATATAGATCATATCGTCCTTGAGGAAAACGCCGTTTGCGAGCTCCTGCGTCTTGCTCGTGCAGAACAGGTTGCCGGAGGCGTGGAGCGTGCGCGTCACCTCGTCATCGAGGTTGAGGATCAGACGGTCGCCCTCCTTCTGGTTGCGGTAAATCGCCGTCTTGGCCTGCACGTACTCATCGAAATCCTTGTGGTAGTCCAGATGGTTGGGCGTCAGGTTGGTGATAGCCGCCACATGGGGGGAGTGCTTCATGCCCATGAGCTGAAAGGAGGAAAGCTCGACAACCGCGAGGTCCTCGGGCTTCATCTCGCTCACGCGCGGGAGCAGCGGCGTGCCGATATTGCCGCCGAGATGCACGGTATAGCCTGCGTGCTTGAGAATTTCGCTGACGAGCGTGGTGGTCGTGGTCTTGCCGTCCGAGCCGGTGATGCCGATGATCGGACACGGGCAGACCGCGAAGAAAAGCTCCATCTCGCTGGTGATCTCCGAGCCGTTTGCGCGCGCCTTCTCAAGAAAACGCGGGTGAACGCCCGGGGTACGGAAGATAACGTCCTCATCGAGCGCATCAAGGTAATGCGGGCCGAGAACGAAGTCTACGCCGAGGGTAGCGAGGGTAGCATAGCCGTCGCCAAGCTCGGTCGGTTCCTTTTTGTCATGTACGGTCACGCGCACGCCAGCCGCGCGCAGCATACGGATGAGCGGCATATTGCTCACGCCTGCGCCGATGACGCCGACGCGCTTATCCGAAAGACCGCCAAGGTATTGTTCTAATGCTGTCATAAATGCGTAACACCGCCTTTTTCGTTTAACAGTATACAAGATTTCAACGGATTTTGCAAGACCTAAAAGGGCATGCGGCGCGCATCGGAAAACGAGCGCTATATATAATGTAGGGAAGTGCGTGTTTTCGAGCGAAAAAACGGCGCGGCACGAGAGCGGAAAGGCTGTCTGCGGGGACGGATTTCGCGCGGAAGCGCGCATGAAATAGATTTTGCGAAGCAAAATCATAATTTCCGGGGGCGTGTACCTTGGAAATTATACAAGGGAAGAAAAAATGTGCCCGCAAGGCGCGGTTTTTCTTCAGTATTCGCTCGAAAGCGTGGTTTCGAGCGAGAGGCTGTCGAAGTCCTTCGACAGCCTCAAAAAACACACCGCTCTTTCGAGCGGTGTTGAGACTGTCGAAAAACTTCGTTTTTCCGACAATCTGTGTTCTGACTGCGCAGAACACGAGTCGTCCGAAAGTTCCCATACGGAAACTTTCTCCC
>UQVU01000212.1 GCA_900544475.1 uncultured Butyricicoccus sp. | reverse complement strand
GGCCTGGGCCATGCTCCCGGTTTTTATGATTTTGCGCTGCAAAATCTATTTCATGCGCGCTCCCGCGCGAAACACTGCATTCTCGAAAAATTGACTTTATCGACAAACTGAGAGCGAACCTGACGGTTCGCTCTTTTTGCTGTTTTTCGGGTCATCGTCTTGACCTTTTGGTATTTTTCTGATAAAATAGGGAAGATTTCAGCGCTTTACCGTATGCAAGCATCCTCTGCATACGGTTTTGATTTCCGTAAAACAGCTTCAAAGGGGAGGTATTTCAACCGAATATGACCATTATTCTCAGTCTGCTCACCAATCCGGTGACGGTGTCCGTGCTGGTGCTGTGCGCGCTGTGCCTGACCGGACTGAACGTGCTGCTGTCCATGCTCATCGCCTGCATCGTCGGCGGCGTGGCGGGCGGCATTCCGCTGCTTTCCGCGCCGGAGGGCACGCAGACCGTCATGCAGCTGCTGACGAGCGGCTTTGCGAGCAACGCCACGACTTCGCTCGCGTATATCCTGCTCGGCACGTTCGCGACCTGCATTTCCACGACTGGACTCGCGGAAATTCTGTCGAAAAAGCTCTCGCGCCTGCTCGGCGGCCATAAGCTGGCGCTCATCGGTGTGCTGACGCTCGTCGCCTGCCTGTCGCAGAACCTCATTCCCGTCCATATCGCCTATATCCCGATTCTGGTGCCGCCGCTGCTCGGCATGATGAACCGGATGAAGCTCGATCGCCGCTCGGTCGCGTGCGCACTGGCGTTCGGTCATAAGGTGCCGTATATCACCATCCCGTTCGGCTTTGGCCTGATCTTTCAGCGCGTTATCGCGGATAACCTCACGGAAAACGGCATGACCGTGACCGTGCACGATGTCACCGCCGCCAACTGGCCCATCGGCATCGCCATGCTGCTCGGCCTGCTGTTCGCGGTTTTCGTGCTCTACCGCAAGCCGCGCGAGTACCGCGATATTGAAGCGGATACCTCGGCGTCCGCGGAGATTTCGGAAAAGCTCGAATACCGCCATTACGTCATGCTCGGCGCGGCCGTCGTTGTCGCCGTCGTGCAGGTCATCAGCCAGGATCTCGCGCTGTCCGCGCTGTGCGGTCTGGTCGTTGTCATCGTGTTCCGCGCTATCCCGTGGCACGAAATCGACGCGCAGATCGAGGGCGGCATCCGCCTGATGGGGCAGATCGCCATCATCATGCTCGTCGCGGGCGGCTACGCCTCGGTCATCAAGGCGACCGGCGGCATCGACGCCCTCGTAAACGCAGGCATTTCCGCTATCGGCGGCAGTAAGCTGTTCGCGGCGGTCGTTATCACGCTCATCGGCCTGCTCGTCACCATGGGTATCGGCACCTCGTTCGGTACGGTTCCCGTGCTCGCGGTGCTGTTCGTGCCGATGTGCAGCACGCTCGGCTTTTCCGTCCCGGCGACTATCCTGCTGATTTCGGCAGCGGCCGCCCTCGGTGACGCCGGCTCCCCGGCATCGGATACTACCCTCGGCCCGACCTCCGGCCTCAACGCCGACGGCCAGCACGACCATATCCGCGATACCTGCATCCCTACCTTCATCGCCTTCAATATCCCCATCATGCTCTGCGCCATCCTCATGTCGCAGGTGTTATAAAGGAAACAGAAAAGGCACGCCAGCGGCGTGCCTGAGACTGTCGCGAAACTAACGTTTCGCCGACAATCTGTGTTCTGACTGCGCAGAACACGGGCGTCCGAAAGTTCCCATGCGGAAACTTTCTCCCTCTCAAAGTATCCAAACCGAGGTACACGCCCCCGGTTTGGATGCGTTTGCGCAGCAAACGCTCTTTCATGCGCGCTGCCGCGCGGCTGCCGTTCCTGCATGAACTTTATCGATAAACTGAAAGGCACGCCGGCGGCGTGCCTTTTTCGCGCCCGAAGGGCGCAGTCTCCTGCCGCATTTTGTCTTCGGCAAAACGGGCAGGACAGGCGCTCCGCAGAGCGCCGCATAAAATTCCCTATAAAAGTCCAGCTCTGCCGGACTTTTATACCTCTGCCCGCGCCGCGGCGGCGCGGCCGCCCCTGCCGTGCAGGGGC
>UQVU01000211.1 GCA_900544475.1 uncultured Butyricicoccus sp. | reverse complement strand
GGACACCAGAATATAGCCGATGAGGAACAGCAGCACGGCGAAGGTGAGGGTCGCCGCGGCGTAGACCAGACCCTTGAGCACAGCGGCCGATGCGCCGCCGCAGACGTGATTTGTGCGCGTTTTTTCACGGGAAACGGGAGCGTTTCCGACAGCTTCTCTTGTCATGCCTGCTTCCTCCTTTTGAGTACCGAGAAGGTGAGATTGATGATGAGGATAAAGACGAACAGCACAACGCCGGTCGCGATAAGCGCCTCGCGGTGCAGTCCGGTCGCATAGCCCATTTCCATAACGATGTTTGCGGTCATGGTGCGGATGCCCTTGAGCATATTGCCGGTCAGACGCGGCTGGTTGCCTGCAACCATGATGACCGCCATGGTCTCGCCGATGGCGCGGCCGATGCCGAGGACAACGCCTGCGAGCACGCCGGACTTCGCCGCCGGGAGCATGACCGTAAACACCGCGCGTTCGTGGCGTGCGCCCATGGCGACTGCGCCCTCATAGTAGGCGGAGGGAACGGCACGCAGCGCCGCCTCGGATACGCCGATGATGGTCGGCAGGATCATGATGCCGAGCAGGATGGACGCCGCGAGAATGGACGAGCCGGAAACGTCCGCGCCGAAGAACGCTGCGACTGTGCGGATGCAGGGCACGATAATGACCATGCCGAAGAAGCCGTAGACGATGGACGGGATGCCGGCGAGCAGCTCGGTGCAGGGCTTGAGCAGAACGTAGAGCTTTTTCGGGCAGTAGTACGCCATGAAAATGGCGGTCAGCAGGCCGATGGGCACGCCGATGACGACCGCGCCCGCGGTGATGTAGATGCTGCCGAGGATCATCGGCAGAATGCCGTAGATGTCGTTGCCCGGCTTCCACTTCGCGCCCGTCAGAAAGTCGAGCAGACCGATTTCACGCATGGCGGGCACGCCGTTGGCGAACAGGAACACACAGATGAGCACGACGGCGGCGATGGAGGTCAGCGCACACACGAAAAAGACCGCGTGCATCAGATTTTCTCGGAAGTTTTTCATAATTTCACTCCATATATGGGGAAAGGGACGAAGTGTTTCGCCCCGGATTTCCCTGTTCGGTTGTCTTACGCGAGGTCGCTCCAGTCGGTGATGTCGCCGACATAGATGCTCTTGATCTGGTCCATCGAAAGGTCGTCGATGGCGTTCGCCGGGTTGACAACAACTGCGATGCCGTCCAGTGCGATGACCGTGCCGGTCAGCTGGGCTGCTTCCTCGTCCTTCAGCTCGCGGGATGCCATGCCGATGTCGAACGTGCCGTCCATCGCGCCGGTCATGCCGGAGGTGGAGTCAGAGGTCTGAAGGTCGATGGAGGCGTTCGGGTTGACCGACTTGTAAGCCTCGATGAGCTTCTCCATGACCGGAGAAACCGAGGAGGAACCGCCGACTGCGATCTTGCCGGAGGAGCCGTCGGATACGAAAGCCTCGGCTGCGTCGTCTACTGCGATGTACTTGTTGTCGGTAACGACTGCCTGGCCGTCCTTTGAGAGGATGAAGTTAATGAAATCCTTGGCGACGCCGGTCGGCTCGCCCTTGGTTGCGATGTTGAACGGACGGGACAGCTTGTAGGAGCCGTTCTTTACGTTGTCTACGGTCGCCTCTGCGCCGTCAACCTTGACTGCCTTTACGGTGTCGTTCAGTGCGCCGAGGGAGATGTAGCCGATAGCCTTCTCGTTGCCTGCAACGCTCGTCAGAACGACGTCGGTCTTGTTTGCGATTTCCGCGTCTGCGGTGGTATTGTCAACCTTCTGGCCGTCGGCGTTCTTCTCCTCGACGCCGGTCAGCTCAACGAACGCGCCGCGCGTGCCCGAGCCGTCCTCGCGGGAAATGACCGTGACAGCGCCGGAAACGCCGGTGTCAGCTGCGCTGCTGTCCTGTGCGCTGGTAGCGGTGGAAGCGCTGCTGCCGCAGCCTGCCAGTGCGCCGGTCAGCATGAGCGCTGCCAGAAGCAGGGATACACTTTTCTTCATGATTTTGTTCTCCTTTTTCATCACTTGCTTTTCGTTACAGTAACAGCTTACACAAGCTGTGTAAAATGTAAAAGCAGGTGTATGTAAAATCGGTGTAAAGTGCGTAATCC
>UQVU01000210.1 GCA_900544475.1 uncultured Butyricicoccus sp. | reverse complement strand
CGCGCCGTGCGCGGATTAAATGAGCGCTATACCCCCTCTTGCGACTCCCCCTGACCTTCCGGTCTGCCGCGACTCCCTTCGGTCGCGCGGCTAAGGCGCGGGGGCCGCAATTAAGACCGCGTTATCATCGAGGGTGATTCGACGCCGATTGGGGATGGCTTCGCGCGTCTTTCCGCGCATACAAGTGCGCGGCAGCGGGGTGCAGGGTGAGAAACGCTGCTGTGCGCAGCTTTCTCCACAGGTTTGTGCAAAAGTCAGAGGACTGAAAAAAATACGGAATTTGTCTTTTCGTTTGCGCGGTCGTATGCTATACTGGATGCAGCAAACTATATACCCGTATCAACCGTTTGTTTTCTGTGAGGAGGAAACGCTATGTTATTCAAAAAGCAGGTGGCGTCGGTCGGCTCGATGGCGGAGTCTGATCGCATTGTGAAGCTGCTGGGGCAGAGCGGCATCACGGCCTATGTCAAGTCGAAGGACAACTTCTCGGGTGGTCTGTTCGAGAACCGCCGCGGCGCAGGCACATTCGGCATGGACGCACAGGCGCGGTTCCTCTACCAGATTTACGTCAAAAACGACGATTACGAAAAGGCCAAGAGCATTCTGGGCTGATTTCATCCGGGCACTCACGAAAAATGTGGGTGCCTTTTCTGTTTGCCCTCTCCCTCGCAGGGAGAAAAATCCGTCCCCCCCCAATCCCATCGACATTTCGCTTCCCCGGTGGTATACTGAATATATCTTTGGAAAAATGAGAGGTATCACCCATGTCCGAGAGCGTCATGACACATATAATCGCGCGTATCCGCACGGATTTCCCGACCAAGTTCGGCATTCCGCGCCAGAGCGGTCTGGCCGATGTGCCGGCGCGCATCGTTTTCGAGCCGGAGTACCGCAACGCGGATGCGCTGCGCGGCATCGAGGAATATTCCCACCTCTGGCTCATCTGGCAGTTTTCCGAGGCGGTTCGTGATACGTGGAGCCCGACCGTCCGGCCGCCCAAGCTCGGCGGCAACCGCCGCGTCGGCGTGTTCGCGACCCGCTCGCCCTTCCGCCCCAACGCCATCGGTCTGTCCTCGGTGCGCCTGCACCGCGTGGAATACGGCACGAGCGAGGGCGCGGTGCTGTATATTTCGGGCGCAGACCTGATGGACGGCACGCCGATTTTCGACATCAAACCCTATCTCGCCTACACCGACTCGCATCCCGAGGCGTCCGGCAGCTTCGCGCTCACGGGCGATGCGGTTCGCGTGGAATGCGCCGAGGGCGTGCTCGATGCCCTGCCGCAGGACAAGCGCGAAACGCTGCTGCGCGTGCTCGCGCAGGATCCCCGTCCCGGCTATCAGCACGAGGCGGGCCGCGTTTACGGCTTTCCGTTCGGCGGCTTCGAGGTGCGCTTCACGGTCGCGGACGGCGTGCTGACCGTGCTCTCGGCCGAAAAAGCGTGAAACGGTTTAACAATCTGTTAATGCTTTTCCGCGTCTGTTGCGGTATAATTAAAATAGATATTTCTATCGAAAGCAGGGGGGAGAACTATGCCCAAGAAAATACTCATTGTCGAGGACGAGGCGAACATCCGCGAGCTGCTGCGTCTGTACCTCGAACGCGAGGGTTACACCGTCCTTGAGGCCGAAAACGGCGTTGAGGGCATCAAGAAATGGAAGTCGGACAAGCCGGATATGCTGCTGCTCGACGTGATGATGCCGGTCATGGACGGCTGGGAGGTCTGCAAGGAGATCCGCGCCGAGAGCGATGTGCCCATCATCATGCTGACCGCCAAGGGCGAGACCGCCGACCGCGTTTCCGGTCTGGAAATGGGCGCGGACGACTACATCGTAAAGCCGCTCGAAATGCCGGAGGTCATCGCGCGCGTGCGTGCGGTGTTCCGCCGCATGGCGCCGGATGATGCGCCCGAGAAGCTGTCGTTCGACAACCTGGTGATCGACAAGCAGGCGTACGATCTGGTCATCAAAGGCAAGCGCGTGGATGCGCCGCCGAAGGAGATCGAGCTGCTGTACTTTCTCGCCTCCAGTCCGAACCGCGTGTTCACCCGCGCACAGCTGCTCGACGATGTATGGGGCTTTGATTATTTCGGTGACACGAGAACGGTT
>UQVU01000209.1 GCA_900544475.1 uncultured Butyricicoccus sp. | reverse complement strand
TGGCGACCCGGATGGGACTTGAACCCACGGCCTCTAGCGTGACAGGCTAGCGCTCTAACCAACTGAGCTACCGGGCCAGGCCTCGTCGCTGTTGTTTTTGTGTTGCTCACCAGCGACGATGTTTATTATATCGGAAGCGTCCCGAAATGTCAACACTTTTTTCGATATTTTTTTATTTTATTTTTTCTCGCTCGCGTGAGCCAGAAGTTCCTGCAACTCAGGACGGGTAAATTCGTAGATTTTATCGCAGAACTGGCAGGTTACTTCACTTTTCTCCTGTTCTTCGATCATCTTGGAAAGTTCGGTTTTTCCGAGGCTGATGAGAGCGCGCTCGACTTTTTCTCTGCTGCACGCGCAGCGGTAGCCGACCTCCTCGGTCTGGAGAAAGTCCACCTCGAAGCCGTCGAGCACGGCGGAGATGATCTGCTCAAGGGTCATGCCCTTATCGAGCATCGCGGTCATCGGTTCGAGCTTTGCGAGGTTCGCCTCAAGGCGGTCGATGTCCGCATCCTTGACGCCCGGCATCAGCTGCACGAGCCAGCCGCCGGCGCACTTGACCGTGCAGTCGGTATCGACGAGCACGCCGAGGGCGCAGGCAGAGGGAATCTGCTCGCTCTCCGCGAAGTAGCGCGTCAGGTCCTCCGCGATCTCGCCGTCAACGAGCGCGACCGTGCCGGTCACGGGGTCCTTGAGACCGATGTCCTTGATGACCATGAGGTAGCCGCGGCCCACGCCGCCGCCCACGTTCAGCTTGCCGTCCGGGCGCAGCGGCAGGTCGGCAGACGGGTCCTGAAGGTAGCCGCGCACATAGCCGTCCGAGTCGCCCACGCACACGATGGTGCCGAGCGGACCGTTGCCCTTGATCTGGACGGTAACGGAGCCGTCCTCGACCTTGAGCTGGCTGCCCATGATAGAGGTGATGGTCAGCGTGCGGCCGAGCGCTGCGGTCGCAAGCGGAGTGGTGTTGTGGATTTCGCGTGCGCGCTCGACAAGGCCGGTCGTCGAGGCGGCGCTGATCTGGATGCCCGCGTTCCGGGCAATCGCGCGAAGAATTTTGTCGCTCATATAATGTTAATCTCTCTTTCGTGCGGTGAAATAGATGCGGTCCTCCCCGCCCTGCACGGGCGCAAAGGACTGGTTGCCATAGGTTTTGATTTCAGTAAAGCCTGCCTGCTCCAGCATGGCGGTCAGCTCTTCGGGCGTGTAGACGCGCTCCTCGTGCGTTTCCTGCGTACGCGACCAGTTTTCCCCGTCCTGCTCAAAAATATCGAACTGGTAGGCACACAGACCGTCCTCGACCGCCGCCTGCCAGACGCAGAACACGCCCTCGTCCTCGCGGACATAGCTTTCCCCGTCGATGCGAGCGAATTTCTCGGGCGTATTGATGTCAAAGACAAACAGGCCGTCCGGGTCCAGGAACAGGTGCACGCGGCGGAACGCCTCGGCGAGGTCGCCCGGGTCGGTGACGTAGTTTACGCTGTCGAGGCAGCACAGGCAGGCGTCCACGTTGCCGTAAAGGTCAAGCTCCTCCATGCGCTGGTTGATGAGCAGCGGGCGCGGGTCGCAGTCGATGGTGTTCTGCATGGCCTGCATGAGCATTTCGGGCGAAGCGTCCGCGCCGATCATGTCGTAGCCGCGCTCTGCGAGCAGCCGCGTCAGGCTGCCCGTGCCGCAGGCGAGGTCGAGCACGAGTTTCGGCTTTATGCCCTCGCGCGCGAAAAGCTGCTCAAAAAAATCCGCCCACTGTTCGTAGCCGACATCGTCGGTGAAACGGTCATAGTAGGCCGAAAGTGTCTGGTAGCTATTCATTGTCCTCCTTCAGCCGGTCGAGCATTCTGCGGTAGCCGTCCGAGCCGTACACAAGGCATTTGTTGACACGGCTGATGGTCGCGGTGGACGCGCCGGTTTCCTGTACGATGTCGCTGTAAATGCGACCCTCATCGAGCATGCGGGCTACCTGAAAGCGCTGTACCATGGCGCGAAGCTCAGAAATGGTGCAGAGATCCTCAAAAAAGTCGTAGCACTCCTCTACGGTCGAGAGCTTGAGAATGCCGCGAAACAGGATGTCCATATCTTCATCCTTTAATTTCCGGTTCAAGGTCTTTCCCTCCTTTTGCAGTTTATTGG
>UQVU01000208.1 GCA_900544475.1 uncultured Butyricicoccus sp. | reverse complement strand
ATGAATGCCGCCGATGGATGCTTCAAAGCCTACAAAACATAGATACCAGTCTGCGGAGGGAGAATGCTTCCAGTCGGTAAGAATGGGATTCTCTGACTCATCTGTCATCGTAAACGCTGACGGAGCAAAACCCAGTTTACGCAGACGGTCTTCTGCGAAACGCGCTATCGCTTTCAGCAGACCGATCTGGATATAGAGCCAGTCAATACAGCGTTCCAGACCACCGCTCGAAATGTAGCCCGGCATAGGCCGGTCAATTTCCTCCTTCAAGTGAAAAATCGCCATTTCTCACTCCACCCCCAGCGCCTTAAAGACGGCGTCCTCGGGGGACTGATAGAAGATGAGGTTGAAGCAGCCGACGAGTTCGGGCGGGACGGTGCCGAGGTCGGCGGCGGAGGTGATGGGCAGGAGCACCTTCTTCGCGCCGCTGTCGAGGCAGACCTGCAAGGCGTTTGCCAGCTCGTCTACTTTAAGGATACTGCCCGCGATGCTGATTTCACCGAGGACCGCGAGGCTGCTGAGCGCAGGCTTGCCGAGGGCGATGGAGCAGATGGCGATAACGGTCGGGAGGGTCAGCTTTTCGGTCATGCCGAGGCCCTGCAAATCCTGATAATTCACGATATAGTCCTTGGTCGTCGTGCTGACCGCGCCGCTGATACGGCTGCCGTTGGCTTTGAGGTAGTTCAGCGCGGTGTTCGCTGCCTCCTTGCACTTGCCGTCCGAGCCGAGACCGGTGCGCTCGAACTTGCCGCTGCCGGGGAGCATCTGACTTTCGAGGCGGAACACGCCGATCATGCCGTTCTTGCCCTGCCCGACGGTATAGACCTGACCGGGGTTGCCCATGCCCTCGGGGATGAGCTTGCCGCCGCCCTGCTCGGGAACGGAAACGAAATGCTCCTCGAAGGTCTCGTTGTCGATGTACGAGAAGTTGACGTCGTAGAACTCCATGCCGCCGAGTTTTTTGAGCTGTTCCTTGACGCGGCGGCGCATTTCGAGCGCGAATTTCAGGATTTCTTCGAGCTGCTCCTTGGTAAACGCGCCGTCCGGGTACAGCAGCTTGATGAGTCCGCCGACCATCTTGCGCACCGCGATGGTGTCGCGCTGATTGAGGTTGCGGCCGAGATGGAAATACCGGTCGAGGGCGTCGCCGTACTGCTCCTTGCGCAGCTCACGGATAAACTCCGCGAGGTAGTCGGTGATGAAGCCGTAGTCGTTGGTAAAGTGCTCGGGACGGAACTTCGGTATCTCCCAGCCGGGCAGATAGCAGTGCATTCGGTCGAGAAACGCCGTATCCGTTCCCATTTCGGGCGGGAACGGGTCAAACAGGCTGGACGTTTTGAGCAGCACATCGACGCTCTGGTTGATGTTGCCGACAAAGACCATCGAGGCGGTCGCGGCCTTTTCTTCCTTGCCGCGGGCGAACGAGCCGGACGCCATGTAGTCCTTCATGATCTGGATGCCGTCCTTGTCCTTGAAGTTGATGCCTGCGACCTCATCGAACGCCACGCAGTCCCACAGGCCGACCAGACCGACCGTCTTGCGTCCCATGTTGTAGAACAGGTTCGCGACCGTTGTCTGACCGCCCGAAACAAGGATGCTGTTCGGGGAAATCTCCTTGTAGATATGCGACTTGCCGGTACTGCGCGGACCCAGCTCGCAGAGGTTGAAGTTGTTCTCCACGAGCGCAATCATGCGCGTCAGCAGCAGCCATTTCTCGCGCTCCGAGAGCGTATCCGGCTCATAGCCGCACGAGCGCAGCATGACGCTCAGCCACTCGTCCTCGGTGAACTGCCGCCGTCCCTCTTTCAGCTCACCTATGTCCACATGGGGCATCTGGATGGGCGTCAGTCGGCGGATATGGATAGGGGAGGCGTTCTTGTCCTCCTCGATGAACTCATATTCGAGCCCTACGATGCACCAGATGCCGCCGCAGAGCAGACGGTCGAACTTCGCCGGATATTCCTCGGAAATCGGCACGTTCTTGATGCCGAGGTTGGAGAACTCCGCCTCGTAGGTGTCCTTTTTCATGTTAAGGCCGACGGTTATCTTGTCGATGACCGTATGCGAGCCGCGCTGGCGCAGCATGGAAAGTATCTTCTGCGCCTCGTCCGGGCGAACGTAGTTGTCAGCTAAAATGCGCTTTACGGTCTCGACG
>UQVU01000207.1 GCA_900544475.1 uncultured Butyricicoccus sp. | reverse complement strand
CTTGAAATTGCGAAGAAAACCATCTCCGGCACGCTCAGCAGCAATCTGCTCGAGCTGGAGTTTGACCGGAACGAGGCGTCCGACGAGCGCCGCGCGTATCTGCTGACCCTGCGCGACAGCAGGCTCGCGAACGAGGAACTGCTCGACCGCCTGTACGAAAAGGTGATCGAGGAATACAGCTATCCGGGCAACTACCTCATCCTCGTCTACCACGACATCTACGATGTCCCGTCCAAGGCGACCTCGGGCGAGGAGCAGGAGGAGTCCGAGGAGATTTACGAATATCTGCTGTGCGCGGTCTGCCCGGTCGATCTGGCGAAGCCTGCGCTCGGCTACAAGGAGGACGAAAACCGCATCGGCGCACGCGACCGCGACTGGGTGGTGGGTCTGCCCGACCTCGGCTTTGTCTATCCGGCGTTCTCCGACCGCGGCAGCGACGTCAACTCGGTGATGTACTATGTGCGCACCGGCCGGCCGTCCCACGCGGAGTTCATCGAGAACGTGCTCGGCTGCATCTCGCAGCGCACCGCCGCCGAGGACAAGCTGGCGTTCAAGAACGTGGTCATTGACGCTTTCGGCGAGGACGAGGAGCAGGCCGACCAGGCGTTCTTCAAGATGCAGCGCACCATCAGCGCGATGGTCGCGGAGCGCGAGGAGGACGAAAGCCTGCCGCCGGTCGAGCTGACCGCCGAGGCTGTCGCGGATCTGGCGCTCGAAGCGGAAATCCCGGAAAAGGTGCGCGAGCAGATCGGCAAGTCCTACGCGCACACCTTCGGTGAGCAGCCGCCCGCGGCGCAGAACGTACTGGACAGCCGTCTGGTCGAGGAGGGCGCGGTCCGCGAGCACACGGCGGCGCTCGAACAGAAGGTCGCGGTGCTTCAGCAGGAGCTTGCGCAGCACGCGGCAAGCGCCGATGAGGAAAACGAGGACGATGTGCCGTGGGTAACGGGCGGCAGCATCAACATCGAACTGCGCGTGCCGGAAGAACGGGCGTCCGCCATCCGCACCGGCATCGTCGAGGGCAGAAAGTGCCTGCTCGTGCCGATCGAGGACGACGAGGAAGCCTGCGTCAACGGCAAGAACCTGCCGCTGTAACGGGAGGGAACCGGCATGGCGAAAACGGTGACGGCGGCTGAAATGAAGGCGCGCGAGCGGGCGGCGAACGAGGCCGGCCTGCTGTACATACAGATGATGGAGAACGCGGGACGCGCGGCGTGGAAAGAGCTGAAAGCGCGTGTTCCGGCGCTGAAACGCCTGCTTGTCGTCGCAGGCAAGGGCAATAACGGCGGCGATGGCTTTGTAATTGCGCGTGTCGCGGCAAAGGAGGGCGTGCAGGTGCGCGTGCTGCTCGCGGAGGGCGAGCCGAAAACCCCGGACGCGCAGACGAACCTTGCGCTTCTCGCGGAAACGGCGGCGGAAGTCGTTCACGCACCCGAGGACGTGCGGTTCGGCGCGGATGCGGTCGTTGACGCGCTGTACGGCACGGGGTTCCACGGAGAGCTCCGCCCGTCCGGCGCGGCGGCGTGCGCACTCATGAACGAGGAACGGGAACGCGGGGCGTTCGTGCTGGCGCTCGACCTGCCGAGCGGGGTGAACGCGGACACCGGCGACACCGCGCCGGGCGCTGTGCAGGCGGACGCGACCGTGACGTTCGACTGCACCAAGCCGCTCCATTTCACGGAGCCGTCCGCGCCTCTCTGCGGCGAGCTCATCTGCGCGGACATCGGGATAGCGGCAGCGCTGGGGGAATAAAAGAAAACGAGGGAGATGAACAAAAATCTCCCTCGTTTTTTGAATGCTGTCGAATGCTTAAAATTTCCGTCAAGCCTTGCATGATGACATAGAAAATGGTATACTATGGTCAAGGAAAACAGAAAATGCGGCAGTCATAGGGTGTTGGCGCACCCTATGACCTATGCAGGTGCTTACCCACCATACACAACGGCAACATACCGCACCACAATTATGTATTATAGCGGAAGTGCACGCAAATTACAAGTTTTGCATTGCATTTTCCTTGTACATCGGTGTGCTGCTGCGCATTCACATATATATTTCTTGTGTGAAATCCGTGTGTGGACGATCCTGTCGGACCGCACTTGCACGGATTTTTTGTTTTCCCAAACCGTGGGCAGGGCGGTTTTACCGCCCTTTGTGCCCCGGTAGGGAAAATTCACACAAGGAG
>UQVU01000206.1 GCA_900544475.1 uncultured Butyricicoccus sp. | reverse complement strand
GGTTACGCTCGATTTACCGACGCCGCCATCAGAAGCAAGCAGGGTAATTTCGCCTCTCGGCAGCCAGCCGGGAATGAGCCACTCGGCCTCCTTTTCCTGAAAATCCGTGAGCGGATGGATGTAATCAATCAGTGAAGCCCCGCTGTTCCCGATCTGCGGGTCAGCGTTTTCTTTCTGTTTCTCCCTCGGCAAATTATTTTCTGCCTTCACCGGCGCACTCTGCCGACGCTGTGCCGAGCAGTCCTCCTCAGCTGCCGTGCGGCCGCACCCGGCAATCGCCTTATCTGCCGTCCGGTCAAGGTAATCCGCCCGCTCGAGCGCCTTGCGGCGGTGCTTCTCGTCCTTCGTCTGGCAATGCGGCGAGCGGACAAACGCATCAAGCATTGCGGACTTGTCGCGGTTTGTCCAGTATGCCAGCTTGCTCATCAGGGCAAGATCGTCCGAACTCTCGTTGCCATTCGGCCGAGCACCGTTCCAAATTGCCTGAAGCGTCCGGTCTTTTTCGAGACCAATCGAGAGATAATCCTTATCTGCCATCACATTGACCGGAGCCGTTTTCTTAGCCTTGGTCACGTTCTCAAGCGTCATCTGCGCTTTGTTTTCCAGCTTTTCCGACGCAAAACGCTTCTGGAGCTTCGCGATGACCTCAGCATCCACCTCGCGCAGCTGAGTGTAGCCTTTGAGTGCTCGTCCGGTAACGGTAAAATACCGCGCATTCGAATACATTTCAACCTCAGGTTTTTTATACCGTGTGTTACCCTCGGCATCCAGACGCACCTCGCCTGTCTGCGGATCGGTGTCAACGCGCACAATGCCGTTGTCCGGCAGTTCTGCCTTATGCCAGCTGAGCCTGGCGTTTTTCACGCGCGCGATGATATGGAAGCCGTAGCCAGACGGCGAAAGCTCGGTATAAGAGCCGATGGTCTCGATAATCTCCTTCGCGGCCGGGGCAACCCAGCCTGTCTCGGGGTTGCGGACGGTATCCAGGTCGATGCCGACGAGACCATTCTCTGCCGTGAATACGAACCCTACGCCGTCGCTGTTCTTCGTCGCAAGCGTCATTTCAAAGTCGCCCCAGGTCGCGGGGTCGGTCGCGCTTGCCAGTTTGCCGTTCATAGGATTAACGGGCAACTTACCGTGCCGCGCCACCCACTGCTTCAAATCGCGGAGCTCCCGCGGGACGTTGTCGCGGAGCTTCTGCTTTTCCAGTTCAGTCATTGCTGAAAACCTCTCTTTCTATTTATATAGGAAAAGTCCCTTCACCCTAAGGCCCGGACGCGGGAAAAATTGACTTCGAACGGTCAATATGTCAAAAGATTGACCGATATTTTTCGAAAAAGGCTCTATATAGGTGCATGGGACACAGCGGACCCAAATCGGATTATTACAGGTCGCGCCGTAACTGCCTGCGGCTTTATTGTGCGGTGTTGCCTTATATATGTACGCAAACCAACATACATTGAAATCAAGGAGGGGTGTGCGCCATGGAACGAACGCAGGACAATCCACCCGTCTGCCGCAGCATCTTCTTGAGCGGCAGCAGCACCACTTCGGCCGCGTTTACGCGCAAGTGGGTCGAGCTTATCAACACGCTCGAAAAAGACAACGCAAACAAACCTTTCCGGGCATAAAAAATGACAAGCCGTTTCCGACATGATATACTCGTGTCTGGAAATGGCTTGTTCTTTCTCTCAAAAGGAGATATGAACATATGAAAGCAGCAATCTACTGCCGTCTGTCCGAGGAGGACAGGAACAAGCAGTGCGAGACCGATGACTCGGGCAGCATCCAGAACCAGAAGGCGATGCTCGTGCAGTACGCCGCCGGGCAGGGCTGGGAGGTCTATCGCATCTACTCAGACGATGACTATACCGGCTCCGACCGCCGCCGCCCCGAGTTCAACCATCTTCTGGCGGACGCCAAGGCGCACAAGTTCGACATCGTGCTCTGCAAGACGCAGTCCCGCTTCACCCGCGAGCTCGAGCTGGTCGAAAAGTACATCCATGGCCTGTTCCCCGTCTGGGGCATCCGCTTCGTCAGCATCGTAGACAACGCCGACACCGCGAACAAGGGCAACAAAAAGTCGCGCCAGATTAACGGTCTGGTCAACGAGTGGTACCTCGAAGATATGTCGGACAACATCCGCAGTGTCCTTACGAGCCGCCGAAAAAGCGGCTGCCACATCGGCGCGTTCGCCCTTTACGGCTATAAGAAAGACCCC
>UQVU01000205.1 GCA_900544475.1 uncultured Butyricicoccus sp. | reverse complement strand
AACTCATACCGTTTAAGGAGGCGCCGCCATGAAATTTCTTGTCGTCGTAGATATGCAGAACGACTTCATCTCGGGCAGTCTGGGAACGTCCGAGGCACAGAAAATCGTCCCGAATGTGGTGCGGAAAATCGAGTCCGCGCCGAAAGAGTCGATTTTCGTCACGCTCGACACCCACCCGGCAGACTATATGGAAACGAACGAGGGCCGTCACCTGCCCGTCCCCCACTGCATCACAGGCACCGAGGGCCACGCGCTCGCCCCCGAGATCGCGGCGGCGCTTGCGAGCGTGGAGGAAAGCCGCTTCCTCGAAAAGCCGACCTTCGGCGCGACCGCTCTTCCCGAAAAGCTGCGCCAGGCGGCCGGAAGCGATACCGTGACCGAAATCGAGTTTGTCGGCCTGTGCACGGGCATCTGCGTGCTCTCGAACGCCATTCTCTGCAAGGCCGCCTTCCCGGAGGCCGATGTTTCGGTTGACGCCGCGTGCTGCGCCTGCGTCACCCCGGCCTCGCACGATACCGCTCTCGCCGCCATGGAGCTGTGCCAGATCGAGGTGCGGAACAAGGGCGGCGAGCCGTGGCGGAAGTGAGGTGCGCCATGACCCGTCCGCGTATCCGCATCACGCTCATCGACCGCAAAGGCCCGCACGGCTGTCACCGCGGCCACAAAATCGGCGACAGCTTCGACTTCGACACCGAGCGCGGTCTGCTCTGTCCGATGGTGATGCACGTTGCCTTCCCCTACATTGATATTCTGCGCTACGGCGGCAGCATTCCCGGTCAGGAACCCGGCACAGCGGTGTTCTGCTGCCCGGATGTCGATACCATCAATGTGTTCAAAATCCAAATCGAGGAATAAAAAACGCCCGCTCGTCCCTTTTTATCGGGATAAGCGGGCATTTCTATGCCTGTTTTAGCGAATCGGCAGCATCTTGCCGGTCTCGAAGGACTCCTTGCAGCGGTAAGCAGCCTCGGAGACAGCGGTGCCGTCGTAAACGGTGAGGTCGGACGGCTTGGTGTTGTCGCGGACATGGCCGGTGAAGGCAACCATCTCGGCAACGAAAGCCTCGTGCCAGCGGCTCATGAAGTCCGGATAGTATTCCTCGCGGGAGCCGTGCTCGTCAACGATGTTGAGCAGGTTCTTCGCGCCGACGTTTGCGATGCGCAGCGTGCCGTGGGTGCCGATGATCTCGGTTTCGACGTTCGAGCCCGCGGCGTGGGTGCGGTTGGTGAACATGAAGCCCATAGCGCCGTTCTCCATCTGGATCGTAGCGGCCGCATTGTCAGCGTCGTTCAGCTCCTTGTACAGGTCGAACTCGAATACGCCGCCGATTGCCCAGACGTTCTTGACGTTCGAGCCGGTGAACCAGCGGATGAGGTCGATGTCATGTACGCACATATCGAGGTACTGACCGCCGGAGTGCGGAGCGAACTTGAGGGTGGACTCGATGGTGGAACGCGGGTCCTGGGTATAGGAGCGAACCAGAACGACCTTGCCGATGTCGCCGTTGTCGATTTTGCGCTTTGCCTCAGCGTAGGACTTGTCGAAGCGGCGCATGAAGCCGAGCTGGAAAATCAGGTCGGGGTGAGCCTCGATGACCTTCTCAGCGTCCTTGCACTGTGCAACGTCCGTGCCGAGCGGCTTCTCGCAGAAAACGTGCTTGCCGTTGTTCATCGCGATCTCGATCTGCTGGCAGTGCAGGAAGGACGGGGAAACGATAACGATCGCGTCCAGCTCCGGGTTCTTGCACATCTCCTCGAAGTCGGTGTAGGTGTACGGAACGCCCAGCTCAGCGGCAACTTCCTTGACGCGGTTCTCGTCTACGTCGCAGATAGCAGCGAGCTCGCAGCCCGGGACCTGCGTTGCGAGGTTCTTTGCGTGCTCATAACCCAGACGGCCCAGACCGACCGAACCAACCTTGACAGTTTTCATAGTTAAAACTCTCCTTTACTCCGAAAAACACTTTTCTGCGGCCATTCCGGCCGACCGTTCTCTCTGTTTGACTATGGCTTTATTTTAGTCCTGCCGGCGAAAAAAAACCAGAGCAATCTTGCGAAAAGAACGGGGGATTTTTCGCGGAAAAACCGGGGGCAGGGAGAAAGAACTTTCAAATTCTTGCGGTAAGTGCCCCTTCCGGGGCAGGGATGCTGCCGATGGGCCGCGCCCCCTCGGACGCATTTTTCCCTTGACGGGAGTCCGCTTCTCTGCTATGCTGAAACCATAG
>UQVU01000204.1 GCA_900544475.1 uncultured Butyricicoccus sp. | reverse complement strand
CCGGCACGTTCGCGCCCTCTTTTATCTTCTTGGTCAGGTCCTTGCGGACGATTCGTCCGTCAAAGAACTGCCGCAGCTTGCGGTCGATTTCGGCGTTCCGGTCGTCCGTCTGCTGCATGATGGTTTGCTCTTCCATTTTCTCTCATTCTCCCTTACAGGTCAAAGCCGAAGTCGTCGGCAAGAGCGACGTCGATGCGGAACTCGACTTCCTGCATATCGGTGTCGCTTGCAATCACCAGACGATAGGGCTTTTTCGCGTCATACGCCCCGGCTTTCAGGTTGAAGCGCAGACGGAAGGCGCGTTCGCTGGCGTTCGGTGACGACTTATCCGCGATGAGCTTCTGGCGGTCGCTGACGAGCGTGCCGTCCTCATCGGTCATGTAAATCGTATAGGTGCACGGCTGGATTTTGTCTCCGCAGGGCTGCGCCTGATAGAATTCGAGCGAGAAAATCAGGTTTGCGACCTTGCGGCTCTCGGTCAGCAGGCGTATTTCGGCGTTCCGGACTTCCTTGTAGTCGCGGCTCGACGAGCGCAGATTTTTGAACAGAATGACCGGCACGACCATTTCTTCGAGGCTGATGCCGCCATGGACGTAGTTCGCGCCGCCGCCCTGCACCTTCATGCGGACGGTGTCCTGCGGGGCGTAGCCGCGGACGTTTGCGCCGTGCAGCTCGCGGTCGAGGTTTATGGGCAGCAGGTCGGCGGCGGCCGTGTCGGGCGATGTGAGCGCGTAGCGGCGTCCAAGCTCCAGTACCTCGCCGGAGAACGCGCGGCGGTCGAGCTTGTCGCTCTCCGAGAGCGGCCGGTGGGTGTAGAGGAAGCCGTGGTCGGCGGTGATAAAGATGTTCGTGCCATTCAGCTCATTCGTAATGATGCGGACAAGACCCGCGATTTCCTGCATCGCGGTCTCGCAGGCGTCAAAGACCTTGCTTTCGGTCGGGGCCTTGTCACCGATGGCGTCGATCGCGTTGTGGTAGATATAGATGACGTCCTTCCCGGCGATCAGCTCGCGGCGTTCGGCCTTTTTCATGCCGAGCAGGTCGGTGTACTGGATGGCGATGCCGGGTCTTGCCGCCGCGCTCAGGACAGCGTTCCGGTCGGCGGTCGAGCGGGTGGGTCTGCCGTCCATGAGCGCGTCGAGGTGCTCGTCAGCCGAGAGATGCAGGCCGGGCAGCAGCGCCGCCATGCCGAATTTGGTAATCGACGGGAACACCGCCTGCATGGAGGCAAGCTCCGCCGCGCCCTTGGTGGTGCGCGAGAGCCGCTCGGTCAGCTCGGAGGCGACCTCATAGCGCAGGGCGTCCGAAATAATGACGAACGCGCGGGCGTTTTTGCTTGCCGGGCTGACGTAGCGCCGGTAGAAGTCGCGCTGCTTGTTGATTTCGGAAACGTAGCCGAGGGACGCGAAATCCTCCGCAGCGAGCTTTGTCCAGCTTGCCGTCAGCTCATGCAGGAACCAGTTCTGATACAGTCCCTCGACGTACTCGGTCGCGTGCTTGAGGCCGTCGTCGAGGCGGTCGTTGCTGTTCGCGAGCGTCTTGCCGAAGGCATGGTAGAACCGGCGGTAATAGGCGTCCATACGGTAGAACTCGTCGGCATAAGCGTTCCAGAGCGCACGCGGCTGGGCAAAATGGAAGCCAGCGCCGTGCTTTTCGCGGAAAAGCTCCATCTTCCCGATGAAGAACAGGCAGTCGAAGTAGTCCTCGAACCGGTCGTACCAGCCTGCCGTGCGGCGGTTTTCGCAGACGGAGAGGATAAGGTCGGTGCGGACGACCTGCTCGGCGACCTCGCTGAACAGCTGCGACAGCAGGCTCTCGTTCATGCAGGGGAAAATGTCGCCGGTGATGAGGGTTTCGGGTTCGAGCCTGTCGAACCGCTGCGCGAGGTGAAGCTCGTCCTCGACCGCGCGGCAGATGCCGAAAAGCGCCTCGTTATCCTCGCGGCCGCGCCACTCATGCACGAGGCTGTAACAGTACGCCTTGTTGCTCTCGGAGAGAAAACGCTCAAGACCCTTGAGGACCGAGGGGTTCATGGTCTGGGAGAGCGCGGTCAGCAGGAGGTGGGAAGCGAAGTGGGAGAGCGGCCTGTCCTCCTCGTCGAGGTAGCCGGTATACTTGTACGTAAGTTCCCAGAACGCCGGGAGACTGCCGAATTTGCGGATGTTCAGCAGAATTTCGTTGCTTTCTTTGTCGAGCCCGGCGGAGAGCACGGCGATGAAAACATCC
>UQVU01000203.1 GCA_900544475.1 uncultured Butyricicoccus sp. | reverse complement strand
AGTCAGGGCGCGAAATTTCCGCAAAGCGCCGCAGCTTTAATTGTGCGGTGTTGCCTTATGCCTTGGGGGAATGCTCGAAGATCGCCTTGACCGCGGTCGCGGTGTCGGTCTCCGGGAACAGCTCGTAGCCTACGCGGCCGGTGTAGCCGCATTTCTCCAGATGTGCGAGAACCTTGGTGTAGTTGATTTCGCCCGTGCCCGGCTCATGGCGGCCCGGGGCGTCCGCTACATGGATGTGGCCGAAGGTATCGCCGTAGTTCGAAATCGTGTCGCAGATGCAGCCCTCGTTGATCTGCATATGATATACATCATACAGCAGCTTGAGGCGCGGGCAGCCGATCAGGCGAACGATCTCAGCGCCCATCTGGGTGGTTGCGAGGAAGTTACCAACGTGGTCGGTGGTGATGTTCAGCGCCTCAAGATTGAGGTTGATCTCTTCCTTTTCTGCCAGCTCTGCGCAGGCGAGCAGGGTGTCGTACATCGAGCACAGCTTGACCGTGTGGGACAGGTTATCGTAGTGATTGACAACAATGCCGCCGTCGCCCAGTGCGTTGGAGTGAATGGTAACGCTCGCAGCGCCGACCTTCTTCGCCGCCGCGATGGACTCCTTCAGGTAGTCCAGATACTTCTGCTTGTGGGTCGGGTCAACGAGAGAATAGTCTGCGTCGCCGTTGAAGCCGGAGATTGCGATGCCTGCCTTCTCGGCTGCCTCGCTGGTCGCGTCCAGATCACGGATGCGCCAGTCCCAGAACTCTACTGCTTCGAAGCCATCGTTTTTTGCCGCCTGAAAGCGGTCGAGCCAGTCCAGCTCGGTATAAAGCGTGTCGATGCACGCGCATTTTCTCAGTGCCATAATAATTTACCTCCAGACGGAAAATAGAAATGCTTGGGATTCCTTTATCAGGTTACACCCTGCCGCGCCGTCGATGCAACACGGCAAGGTGCACAGATTTTATTACTCGATTTCAGCGATTTTGACCGGGCGGCCCTCATGCAGGGACTTGGTAGCCGCGGCTGCCATCAGCACCGGATACAGACCGTCCTCGCCGGTGACCGGGGTCTCCTTGTCATTAACAACGGCGTCTGCGAATGCCTGCATCTCGGAAACGAACGCGCCGGTGTAGCGGTCCCACATGACCTTGTAGGCTACGCCGTGAACCGCGCCGTCCGCAGTGGACAGAACAGCGGTGTTCGGGGTGTCGTTCTGGTCCTCGGCACAGCCTTCCGAGCCGAATACCTCAACGCGCTGGTCGTAACCGTAAACTGCCTTGCGGCTGTTGTCGATGACACCGATTGCACCGTTTGCGAACTTCAGGGTAACGAGAGCGGTGTCTACGTCGCCTGCCTCGCCGATGCCCGGGTCTACCAGAACCGAACCGATGGCGTTGACCTCAGTGACCTCGCTGCCCGCCAGGAAGCGCGCCATGTCGAAGTCGTGGATCATCATATCATAGAAGATACCGCCGGAAACCTTGACATAGGATACCGGGGGCGGCTCCGGGTCGCGGGAAGAAATCTTGATGATGTTGACCTTGCCTACCTTGCCGTCGCGGACCATGTCGTAGACTGCGCGGTGGTTGTGGTCGAAGCGGCGGCAGAAACCGATCTGCAGCTTGACGCCTGCTTCCTTTGCTGCGTTAATCGCAGCGTGAACCTTCTCCAGATCGTAATCGATCGGCTTCTCGCAGAAGATGTGCTTGCCTGCGTGAGCGGCCTCGATGATGTACTTGGAATGGGTGTCGGTGGAAGAGCAGATGAGAACTGCTTCGATTTCCGGGTCGTTCAGGATGTCGTTTGCGTCCTTGGTGGTGTTCGGAATGCCGCAGGACTTGGCGAAAGCCTCGGTCTGCTCATTCATGAACGGGTCGGCGATGGTCTTGATCTCCATCTCCGGCGCGAACATCGAAATGTTCTTTGCGTGTACCTTGCCGATGCGGCCTGCACCGATGATACCTACTTTCATAGGAAGATGCCTCCTTAGCATTGGGTGTGATGGTTTTTTGAGAGGTTTTTATTATTCTGTCAGAGCGTTGGAGCGCGGTTCTTGCAGAAAGACCGCCGTAGGCGGTATAAAATTGAGGATTTCGAAGAAATTCTCATAAAAAGTCGGGGCGTGTACCTGACTTTTTACACAGGTAAGAAAATCGGTGTGCCGCTGTGCGACGCGCTGATTTTCGCCCGGGAATCATCCGCGGCAAAGCCGCGGTGTTTCCCATCTCCTTGAAATGCGTGCATTTCAAGGAATTATTTCATCCACTCGTTGAAC
>UQVU01000202.1 GCA_900544475.1 uncultured Butyricicoccus sp. | reverse complement strand
GTTGAGGCAAAACTTTTTAGTTGTTTCGTAAAAGCAGCTTTTTCGAATTCATGTTTCATAGGTGTCTATCCCTCGACTTTTAATGCCGTCAAACTGATAATTTAAGGTCGTTTGTAATACTTACACCGTTTGTTGTTGTGACGGTATATTTTGATTTTAAAGATGCGGATGAGTCGATGTCTATCTATCAATTTGTTTGCGTTTATCGAGCGCAAACATTAAAACTTATGAAAAAACGTAAAATGACCCTCCGTTTTTTTAGTATAGCACAAGATGAGGGAGGAAAACAATATATTATTGAGGATTCAATGTATCTGTCTGATATGTTTATCAAAACCATCAAGACTTGCGCCCCATGTTGCGTATTCCGGCGAGATACGCCTCGCTGCATTTCATCATGTCGCGGACAGTTTCGACGCCGACACGGCGAAGCGCGTTCACACAGCGCGTAGAAAGTCCTATCTCGGTGATCGGTAAATCTTTTATATCCATAAACGTACCTCGGCTCAGAGCATCGCGGAGAATTTGCCCGCAATGCGGGAGAGCTCGTTAAGACGGCCTTGCAGTAGCTGCTTTTCATCGTCATTCAGACGCGCAAACTGACGGGTATCGACATCGAGCAGGAGATCAATGCACTTTTCGACGGTCTCCGAGGCTTTGGCCTTGACCTGCTGCACGCGCGAGCGCTGGAGCGCCCGTTCCATCGACGCCTGCATCTCCTCGGCAAGTCCGGCATGCTCGGCGGCGAAACGCTCGACGTCAGCTTTGCTGCGGATGTCGATTGCGTCATAGTCCTCGCGCAAGCGCTCGCCCTGCTTCTCCTGCTCCGCGAAGTAGGCATCGCAGTTCCCGCTGCGGATAAGTCCCTTGATTTCGCGGATAAAGCGGCGCTGGTCGGGCATTGCTTTCAGCATGGCGTTGTGAAAGGCAATCGTTTTCAGCTTTTTCTGACCGGCGGCATCGAGCTGGCGCAGCGGCGCCATCATCTCCTGAAACAGACTGTACACCTGAAAATCTCTGGCGACATGATACTGCTCCGGCAGACGGAGGTAATCGAGAAACTCGTCGATGACGCGGACGATTTCGATGCGCTTTTTGACCTCGGCAACGCTTTCGCCCGTACCCGAGGCGTATTCCTCCGCCGTCAGCAGACCGGTCTGCACAACGTCGCGGTAAGTACCGACAGCATAGTCGATGAGGTCGTAATCGACCTTTTTCTCCTCGCCGTGCTGAATAGAAAGCTCAAGCATCTTGATCTGCTTTTTATCCTGCTGAATGTCCATATCCATCAGGACAGTCTCGAAGTAGAGCGGCGCGTTCTGCTCGCGGGAAAGCCGGCGAAGGCAGGTAAAGCGGCGGTTGCCGTCCACAACGCGGCCGTCCGCGAGGGTAACGCCCGGCTCACGCTGACCGACGAGGGAAATATTCTTCTGCGTCCGCTGAATGGATTCGGGGTTGCTCTCGACGATAAAGTTTTCGATGAGATTGTTATACGCCTCGACATCCGCGCGGTCATGCGCCCCGGTTCCGTGTTCGGAGCAGTACTGCGAGATCCAGGTAGCGATGCGGTCATTCTGGTCGTTGTAGTACAGCGCGTCCAGACGAACCCGATACACCGGATACACAACGGTCTGACCGCCGTAGGTGACCTTGCGGCTGAGGGAAGTCCGCTCCACGGTATCGGTGCCGATGAGCTGAAGCAGGCTGCCTTCGGTCAGAGCGCCGCGCACCGAGGCGGCTGCGGGCTGCGCGAGTCCGATCTCGCGCTGTGCTTCACGCAGCCGGTCGCGCAGCGCCTTGATTTCGTCCGCCTCGTCGGGCGCAATCAGCTGGCTCATGCGCCACATGGTATCGAGCGCACGGTAGGCCTCGTCACGGTCCATGTCCTGATTGCCGATATGCGCGATGCGGTTTCGTACGCCCATCAGCTCGTTGGCCCAGTTGAGGGCATCACGGGGCAGCTCATTTCGGAATACTTCGCTCCATCGGCGCGTCAGCAGACGAAGACAGTTCGCCATATCGAGCGAGTCGATGAGTTCGCCGTACTCGCCGTCTGCGGGCAGGTCGCGCGGCTCGTTTACTGCCGATAGCACCTCGTTCCACCAGCCGGAGCCGTATGCACGGTTCAGCTTCTGCCCGATATAGCCGGCCAGCTGCATGTGCAGCAGACGCTGTCCGCGGTTGACCAGATCATAGTTTTCGTTCATTTCGTCATCCTTGCTTTCATTGGTTGTTATTCGGACGCTTGCAGGGCCGAACCGTCGTTCACATAAAATCCTGATATTCGCTGTCGGCGTCTTCGGGATGGTCGATCCATTCCTCCGGGCAGGAGGCCC
>UQVU01000201.1 GCA_900544475.1 uncultured Butyricicoccus sp. | reverse complement strand
GGGAGAAAGTTTCCGAATGGGAACTTCCGGACGTCCGTGTTCTGCCTTTGCAGAACACAGCTTGTCGGAAAAACGTCAGTTTTTCGACAGACTCTATAATTTATGCTTGCAACCTATCGGAAATTTGATAAAATAGATTTGTGCCGTCCCTGATGTCTGAATGGGACGGGAAAAAGATCGGACGGAGCGCAACGCTCCAGACCGGGGAGGAGAAATGAAAACCTATGAGCAAGGTGGAGCAGTACATCACGAGTATTCCGGACTATCCCAAGGCCGGTATCATCTTCCGTGATATTACCTCTGTCCTCAAGGATGCAGACGGCCTGCGGCTGGCTGTCGATGAAATGACGGAAAAAATCGGAGATACCGAGTTCGATGCGATCGTCGGACTGGAGTCGCGAGGCTTTCTGTTCGGTATGCCGATGGCATACAACCTGCACAAAGCATTTATTCCCGTGCGCAAGAGCGGCAAGCTGCCGCGTGCGACTTCGCGCATTGCCTACGACCTCGAATACGGTTCTGCGGAGATCGAGGTGCACCGCGAGGACATCACGCCGGGTATGCGCGTTGTCATCGTAGACGACCTCATCGCTACGGGCGGTACGCTCGAGGCGGCGGTCCATCTCGTAGAGCAGCTGGGCGCGAAGGTCGTAAAGATCGTCTGCCTGCTCGAGCTGAAGGGTCTGCACGGCCGCGACCGCCTGACGTCCTGCCCGACCGAGGCCGTCGTATCCTACGAGGGAAAATAAGGCAACACCGCACAATGAAAGCTGCGGCGCTTTGCGGAAATTTTGTGCCCTGACTTTGTTGCGATTTCACGGGAATACGTCAAGTATTACCGCAAAACCGCGCCTCGTCAGTACGCAAAATTTACTCGCAAATCGCTCTTGTCCAATTATGCGGTATTGCCTTAAATCCGTAATCAAGGCGAAAGCCTAAAATTAAAGGGGGAAAAACGATGTTTGAACGCATATTCAAGCTATCGGAACACAAAACCACTGTAAAGACCGAAGTCATGGCCGGTATCACTACCTTTATGACCATGGCGTACATCCTCGCCGTCAACCCGAGCGTGCTCGGCTCGACCGGCATGGACACCACCGCCGTCCTGCTGGCGACCGCGCTGGCTTCCTGCCTCGGCACGCTGTGCATGGCGTTCATGGCGAACCTGCCGTTCGCACTGTCCGCCGGCATGGGCCTCAACGCCTTCATGGCGTACACCGTTGTCGCGGGCTACGGCTACTCGTGGCAGGTCGCGCTGTTTGCGGTATTCATTGAGGGCCTTATCTTCATCGTGCTCTCGCTGACCAACATCCGCGAAGCCATCTTCAACGCCATTCCGCTGACGCTCAAGAAGGGTGTTTCGGTCGGTATCGGCCTGTTCATCGCCTTCATCGGCCTCCAGAACTCCGGTCTGTGCGTTGACTCCGCGACGCTTGTCACCATCATCAGCTTCCCGGAGAACTTCCACACCGCCGGCATCTGCGCACTGCTGACGCTCGTCGGCCTGTTCTTCACTGCGGTGTTCTACGCACGCAAGATGAAGGGCGCTATCCTGTACGGCATCCTGCTGACCTGGATCCTCGGCATGCTCTGCCAGGTGACCGGCATCTACGTTCCGACTCCGGACGCAGGCTTCTACTCCCTGTTCCCGAGCTGGGGCATGACCGACTTCTCCAAGCTCGGCCTGACCTTCGGCCAGTGCTTCAACCTGGACTTCGGCGCGGTAGGCATCGTAAACTTCATCGTTGTCATCTTCTCGTTCCTGTTCGTTGATATTTTCGATACCCTCGGTACGCTGATCGGCGTAGCGACCAAGGCGAAGATGCTCGACAAGGACGGTCACCTGCCCGGCATCAAGCCGGCGCTGATGGCGGACTCCATCGCGACCTCCGCAGGCGCAATTCTGGGTACCTCGACCACCACGACCTTCGTTGAGTCCGCGTCCGGCGTTGCAGTCGGCGGCCGTACCGGTCTGACCGCGCTTGTTACCGGTATCCTGTTCCTCGTTTCCACGCTGTTCGCACCGATCTTCACCGCTATCCCGTCCTTCGCAACGGCTCCGGCGCTGATCATGGTCGGCTTCCTGATGGTCGGTACGGTTACCGAGATCAACTTCGACCTGGACAACCTCACCGAGTCCATCCCGGCGTACCTCGCAATCATCGCGATGCCGCTGTTCTACAGCATCTCCGAGGGCATTTCGCTCGGCGTTATCTCCTATGTTCTGCTCAACCTCGCAACCGGTAAGGGCAAGAAGGTCGCTCCGCTGATGTACGTCCTGGCTGTGCTGTTCGTACTCAAGTATATCTTCCTGTAAAAGACAAAGGAAAACGAAAGATCCTGAAAGAGAGCCGCAGAGCGGCTCTCTCAGTCTGTCGATAAAGTCATTTTTTCGATTGTAC
>UQVU01000200.1 GCA_900544475.1 uncultured Butyricicoccus sp. | reverse complement strand
ATTTTCCAGGCGGTGGTCAACCAGACCATCGCCGGTCTGGCACAGGGACGCGAGATCAAGGGCGATGTGCTGTTCCTCGGCGGCCCGCTGTTCTTCTTCAAGGGGCTTCAGAAGCGTTTTCAGAAAACCCTCGGTCTGGACGACGAGCACGCGCACTTCCCTGCCCTCGCCCCCTACGCCATCGCGGCGGGCGCGGCGGAGTACGCCGGCACAACGACCAAGACCTACACGGTAGACTCGCTGCTGGACGCCCTCGAAAAGGCCGCCGGTGCGCCGGTAGTCGCGAACTACCTGCCGCCGCTCTTCGAGTCCGAGCAGCAGTACGAGGAGTTTAAGGCGCGTCACAGCTCGCACGACGTCATGACGCAGAATGTCACCGTCTACGAGGGCGACGCCTACCTCGGCATCGACTGCGGCTCGACCACGACCAAGCTCGTGCTCATCGGCGAGGACGACCAGATTTTGTTCCATCACTACCAGTCCAACAAGGGCAACCCGGCGGACGTTATCCGCGAGCAGCTGACAAAGCTCTATGAGCTGTGCGGCGACCGCGTGCATATCGTGTCCTCCGCCGTCACCGGCTACGGCGAGGCGCTCATCCAGAACGCATTCGGCGTGGATTTCGGTCTGGTCGAAACAGTCGCGCACTTCCGCGCGGCGCGTCACTTCAACCCGGACGTCGATTTCATCATCGACATCGGCGGTCAGGACATCAAATGCTTCAAAATCCGCAACAAGTGCATCGACAACATTTCGCTCAATGAGGCGTGCTCGTCCGGCTGCGGCTCGTTTATCGAGACCTTCGCCCGCTCGATGGGCTACTCCATCGAGGAATTCTGCAAGCTGGGTCTGTTCGCGAAGCACCCCATCGACCTCGGCTCGCGCTGCACGGTATTCATGAACTCGTCCGTCAAGCAGGCGCAGAAGGACGGCGCGGGCATTGACGCGATTTCGGCAGGTCTGTCGGTATCGGTCGTCAAGAATGCGCTTTATAAGGTTATCCGCGCCCACTCGCCGGACGACCTCGGCCAGCACATCGTTGTACAGGGCGGCACCTTCCTCAACGACGCCATTCTCCGCTCGTTCGAGCAGGAGATCGGCCGCAACGTCACCCGCCCGGCGATTTCCGGCCTGATGGGCGCTTACGGCGCGGCGCTGCACGCGAAGGACAACCGCCGCGACCATACCACCCTCGTCGGCACGGACATCCTCGCAGGCTTCGAGCACAACGTCCGCTCGACCCGCTGCGGCCTGTGCGAGAACCACTGCAACCTCACCATCAACGACTTCGGCGGCCGCCGCCGCTTTATCTCGGGCAACCGCTGCGAGCGTCCGCTCGGCGGCACGAAAAAGGCCGACCTGCCCAATCTTTATAAGTGGAAGTTCGAAAAGCTGCGCAGCTACGGCGAGCCTTCCGGCAACCCGAACCCCATCGCGACCATCGGTCTGCCGTTCGGCCTCAACTTCTTCGAGCTGCTGCCGTTCTGGACCAAATTCCTGCGCACGCTCGGCTTTGAAACCGTGATTTCCGATGTTTCCACCCGCGATATGTACATGAAGGGCCAGCACTCCATCCCGTCCGACACGGTCTGCTACCCGGCGAAGCTGATGCACGGCCACATCGAGAACCTGCTCGAAAAGGGCGTGGACGCCATCTTCTATCCCTGCATGACCTACAACATCGACGAGGGACGCGCGTCCAACTGCTATAATTGCCCGGTCGTTGCCTACTACCCCGAGCTGCTGCACGCGAATGTCGCTGCCCTTTCGGACTTCGACTTCATGATGCCGTACTTCGAGCTTGCCGACCCCAAGCGCTTTCGCAAGCACGCGGTCAGCTACTTCTGCAAGAAGGACCCGCAGCTCAAGAAGAAAAAGGTGCTTGAAGCGGTCGAGCTGGCCTACGAGGCGCAGAACGACTACTACGCCGCCGTCCGCATCGAGGGTCAGAAGTCCATCCGCTACGCGGACGAGCACGACCTTGACGTTGCGGTCATTGCGGGCCGTCCGTACCACGTTGACCCCGAAATCAACCACGGCATCGACCAGCTCATTTCTTCGTTTGGTCTGGTCATTGTCAGCGAGGACGCGGTATGGCAGCTGACCGACGCACCTGAGGTGCACGTACTCAACCAGTGGACCTACCACTCCCGCATGTACGGTGCAGCGAAGTACGTCACCCAGAAAGAAAACGCGCAGCTCATTCAGCTCGTTTCCTTCGGCTGCGGCATCGACGCCATCACCACCGATGAAATGCGCGCCATCTGCGAAAATGGCGGCAAAATCTATACACAGCTTAAAATCGACGAAATCAGCAATCTCGGCGCGGCGAAAATCCGCATCCGCAGTATGCTGGCAGCCGTAGAGGAGGGACGCAAGCTTGCAGAACAGCAGTGAAGTGAAAACCGCATATTCC
>UQVU01000199.1 GCA_900544475.1 uncultured Butyricicoccus sp. | reverse complement strand
CTGACAAGCGGTTTCGCCGTCCACTGCGTGTATTCTGGACTCCCCATTTCGCACGGAAACCGTCCAAATGTTCCAAAACCAACGAGAAAAAATAATTTTAGGCGAGTTCAACTCCCCACGGCTCCACCAAAGCTATAACAAAACCGACGGTTTATGCCGTCGGTTTTGCTTTTTTTTAATTTTTCTTTCCGCGTTCTTCGTAATTGTCGAGAAAGGAATGCAGCACACCGCCGGTCTTGTAGCCGGGCATCATGTCCAGATTGACCGCGTGGATGCTGTTGAAGATGCTGTGCTCGATGCCGGGGTTGTCGCGGCGCAGACGGCGCAGCAGGGTCTTGACCTCCTGGCGCTTGGAACCGCCGCCGCCGTTGTCACACATGGTGCAGTTTTCGGTGAAGCGGCACGCGCACTGGATGAACTCCAGCTCGTTGTACTGCTTCCACGCGATGATGTCCTCCTCGTGGACGCAGTAGAGCGGGCGGATCAGCTCCATCCCGGCGAAGTTCGTGCTGTGCAGCTTGGGCAGCATGGCCTGCATCTGCGAGCCGTAGAACATACTCATGACCGTGGTTTCGATAACGTCGTTGAAATGATGACCGAGGGCGATCTTGTTGCAGCCGAGCGACTGCGCCTTGCTGTACAGATAACCGCGGCGCATACGGGCGCACAGGTAGCACGGGTTCTTCTCGCTGTTGTTCGCGACGGCAAAGACGTCGGTTTCGAAAACCGTGATCGGAATGTGCAGCAGCGCGGCGTTGCTCTCGATTTTGCTGCGGTTGATTTCGTTGTAGCCGGGGTCCATGACGAGGAAAACGACCTCGAACGGGACCTCACTGTACCGCTGAAGCAGCTGCATCAGCTTCGCCATCAGCATGGAGTCCTTGCCGCCCGAAATGCAGACCGCGATTTTATCGCCCGGCTGAACGAGCTGATACCGGCGGACGGCGAGCGTAAACGGGTTCCAGATGGTCTTGCGGAATTTCTTGATGATGCTGCGTTCGATCAGCTCATGCGGTTCTAAAGTACGTTTCATAGACAGACTCCGTTCGTTTATTTCACCAGTTCGTGATAGCACTCGTCAAAAATGGCGAGAAATTCGTCGATTTCCGCATCGGTCGTGAGATGGCTCAGGCTGATGCGCCACGAGGAGAGCGCGTTTCTTCTGTCCCGGCTGACGGCGAACACCGCGCGGGAGGGCAGACCGTCCGCTGAGCAGGCAGACTTGACCGAAACGCAGACGCCGCGCTCGGAAAGCGCCCGCTGAAAGACCGTGCCCTTGACGTTTTTGACGCTGAGGTTGAGAATATGCGGAACCGCGCCCTCCGGACTGTTGATGCGCACTGCGGGGTAGGCGGAAAGCGCCTTGCGCAGCCGCGCACTGTGGCGGCGGACGATGGCGCAGCGCTCCTCGCGTCCCGCGCAGGCCAGTTCAAGCGAAAACGCCGTCGCGGCGGCAAGACCGAGCGCCGGGGTGCCGCTGCGGTAGAGCGTGGTGCTTGCGCCGCCGTGCATCTGCGGTTCAAGCGGCATACGGCTGCGCTTGAGCAGAACGCCGCTGCCGCACAGACCGCCGAACTTATGCGGCGCAAAGCTCATGGTGTCGATGCCGGAAAAGCTGACCGGAATGCGGCCGACGGCCTGCGTTGCGTCTACGTGCAGGCGGCAGTTCGGGCGGTCGGCCAGAAGAGCCGCGATTTCCTCGACCGGCTGCACTGTGCCGAGCTCGCTGTCCACTGCGCAGACGGCAACGAGAACCGTGTCCGGGCGCAGCAACTCGCGGACTTCTTCGGGGTCTATGCGGCCGTCGCGGCCGATGGAGAGCAGGTCGATTTCCCAGCCGCGCTCCTGAAGTGCGGTCAGACTGCCGCTGACCGAGGAATGCTCGAGCGGGGTGGAGATGATGTGTCTGCCGATATGGCGCGAGGCCTGCGCGATGCCCTTGATGGCGAGGTTGTTCGCCTCGGTCGCGCCCGAGGTAAAAATCACCTCGGAGGGAGCGGCGCCGGTGAGCGCTGCAATCTGCTCGGTCACGCGCGCCATTTCCTCGCGCGCCGCCTTTCCGGCCGCATGAACCGAGTTCGGGTTGGCCGTGAAGCGGCGCTCTGTATCGCAGAAACGCTCGAGCACCGCCGGGTCCGCCGGGGCGTGAGCGGCATAATCAAGATAAATCATGAAAGTGGCTCCTTATAATAAGGTTAACGGCTTTAATCATAGCATTTACATAGGAAAAAGTCAAGACAGGGGGCTTTTCGCCCTGCCGCCGGAGAAAAGCCGCGGCAGGCAAAGTTTTCTGGATGACTGTGTTGATTTGATGAAAAACCGATGTAGATTTAAAAAACTCTGCGCCTGCGCAGCGGAAAAGTGCTATAATAGCCGCAGAAACAAGTAACTGCCGTATCGGACGGAAGGAGCAATGCCGTTATG
>UQVU01000198.1 GCA_900544475.1 uncultured Butyricicoccus sp. | reverse complement strand
GACCGGAAGGTCAGGGGGAGTCGCAAGAGGGGGTATAGGAAACCACGTCTTTAGTGGTGTCCTGTACCCCCTTTTGCCCCTCGCCCCGGGAGGGGCGCGTCCCCGGCTGCCGCCCGGCAGCATCCCTCCCCTCCGCACGCCGCTGCGTGCACTCCCCCGCCGCCGAAGGCGGCAAAAAACCCTCTGCCCTGTATGGCAATTTCTCTTTCCCTATGGTATAATATCTCGGTACACCGGAATTGCATTTCCAAAACCATACAAACGGAGGAAGTTTATGAAGATCATCAACGAAAAGGGCAAGCTGTTCGGCCTGATCAACATCGTTGATCTGCTCGTGCTCGTTGCGGCGATTGCCGTTGTGGCCGGCGTCGGCTACAAGCTGTTCGCCCCCCAGATCAAGGAGTCGGTTCAGCCGCAGGTCGAGCTGACCGCCATCGTCCGCGTGCGCGGCGCAACGCCGTTCCTCGTCACTGAGGTCGAGCGCAACAGCCAGGTCGGCAAGCAGCTCGTCAGCGGCAACTCCTATGTCAACGGCACCATCGAGGACATGAAAATCGAGGACTACGCACAGCAGGTCACCACCGCCGACGGCCGCATCGTGACCGCCGTTGACCCGGACAAGAAGGACATCGTATTCACCATCAAGACCACCGTCCCCAAGGGCACCGCTACCCCGTCCATCGGTACGCAGGAAGTGCGTGCAGGCCGCACCTTCATCGTAAAGACCAACGATTTCGAGACGAGCGGCAACGTCGACTCGGTCGATATCGCAGACTGAGCCTATGAAAGCGATTTTTGAAAACAGCCTTCTGGTGCGGGCGATACTCTGCCTGTGCGCCTGGTACCACGAGGGCGCGATCGCGCATTTCTTCGCGCGTATCCGTGACGCCTACGCCGACTCGCGGTTCCGCCGCCTGTGGGAGCGTTTCTGCGCCGCCCCGGGCTGCACCACGGCGAACAGCGGCTACGCCCGCCTTGTGATGGCGCTGCGCCGCCTCGTCGAGTTCATCGGCACCGCCGCGCAGAACAGCCTTATCTACCGCCTGTGTCTGGCAATCTGGCGTCCTATCGTGCGCTTAACGAAAGACGGCATCATCGGCCGGGCGCTCTCCTTTGTCGGAATGCGCGGCCTGCTGCTCATCTGCCTTGCGATGTATCTCCCGCTCGATTATTTCATCCGTCTGGCGGCGAACGCCGGCTTCCTGCCCTCGTTCATCGCGAGCGGCTGGGACGAGATGCTCATGCTCGCGGCGGCCTGCTATCTGCTGTGGCACACCGCGATGAAGCGCGCGCCGCTCCAGCTTCGCACCACCCCGATTGACGCCTATCTCATCCTGTTCATCGCGGCCGGCTTTTTCCTGATGTGCGCGGTATCTCCTTACCCGTCCATCGCCCTCGCCGGCTATCGCGCCGTCGTGGAATACCTGTTCTGGTTCTTCCTCGTCACGCGCCTCATCGAAGATGACCGCGACTTCGCCATCTTCTACGGTGCGCTTATCGCTATGGCGCTCTGCATCGCCCTGCACGGCATCTATCAGTTCATCATCGCCGCGCCTATCCCGGCGTCGTGGGTCTCCCAGACCGAGCAAAACGTGCGCACGCGCGTCTATTCTCTCACCGGCAGCCCGAACATCATGGGCAGTCTGCTCGTGCTGTTCGCGCCGATGGTCGCGGGACTGGCGTATTACAGCCGCAAAATGTGGGTCAAGGTGCTCGCCATCTGCGGCACGGGCATGATGTGTATGTGCTGCATCTTCACGTTCTCCAAGGGCGCGTGGGGCGGCCTTGTGGTCGCGGTGCTCGTGTTCGCGATTTTCCTTGACCGCCGTCTGATCGCCCTGATGGGCGTTGCCGGCTGCGGCGCACTGCTCGCCATCCCCTCCATCGCCAACCGCATCACCTATATGTTCACCTCGGACTACGCCGCTGCGAGCCAGCGTGCGGGCCGCATGGTGCGCTGGGCGACCGGTCTGGACCTGCTGCACGAGAGCAATCCTCTGCTCGGCTTCGGCCTCGGCCGCTTCGGCGGCGCGGTCGCCATGCAGAACCAGATCATCGAGCAGAGCGAGGAGTTCTCCTACTTCTACATGGACAACTACTACCTCAAGACGCTCGTCGAGATGGGTTATATCGGCCTTATCGCCTTTATCATCCTGCTTGTCGGTATGTCGCTGTGGTGCCTGCGCTCAATCGGCCGCACCAAGCTCTGCGAGACCGACCGCACGCGCGTCCTCGCGGTCTCCCTGTTCTCCGGCATTTGCGGCGTCATGGTGCACTGCTACTTCGAGAATATCTTCGAGGTGCCGTACATGATGGCCTACTTCTGGAGCATGGCCGCCGCGGTCATGTACCTCGGCTACTTCCGCAAGAAACGCAGATAACTGTCGAAAAACTTCGTTTTTCCGACAAGTTGTGTTTTGACTTCGCAAAACACGGACGTCCGAAAGTTCCCATGCGG
>UQVU01000197.1 GCA_900544475.1 uncultured Butyricicoccus sp. | reverse complement strand
GGAGCATGTATCACGGTTTTTATACTCTAAGAGGGAGAAAGTTTCCGCATGGGAACTTTCGGACGTCCGTGTTTTGCGAAGTCAAAACACAGACCCGCGGAAAAACGAAGTTTTTCGACAGGCTCAGTGCGAACCGTCAGGTTCGCTCTCAGTTTGTCGATAAAGTTCAGCTGTCCGCGCAAAACAGCAGTCGCGCGGCAGTTTTTTACTGCTCTCTGAAAATAATCTCGCCGGTTTCGGCGTTCATGCCGTCCACGATGGCAAGCGACTCCAGATGGTAACCGAGGTTGCGGATGGTGCGGCCGCCGTACTGGAAGCCCTTCTCAATAACGATACCGATGCCCTCGACCGTGCCGCCGGCCTGCTGCACGATAGAAATCAGGCCCTGAAGCGCGTAGCCATTGGCGAGAAAGTCGTCGATGAGCAGCACATGATCGTCTGCGCTCAGGAATTTCTTGGAGACGATGACCTGATTTTTGCATTTATGCGTAAAGGACTCGACTTCCGCAATATAAACATCGCCGTCGATGTTGATGCTCTGCGATTTCTTCGCGAAAACGACCGGTACGCCGAAATGACGTGCAACGATGCAGGCGATGCCGATGCCGGAGGCCTCGATGGTTACGATCTTGTTGATATTCTCACCGGCAAAGCGGCGCTTGAACTCCGCACCCATCTCATCAAACAGTTCAATGTCCATCTGATGATTGAGAAAGCTGTCTACCTTGAGTACGTTTCCTTCTTTAACGACGCCGTCTTTTACGATGCGTTCCTCTAAAAAATTCATGGCGAACCCTTCCTTTTATGTTCTGTGGAAAAAATGTTATTTACAGTATAACAAATATTTCGCGCAAAGCCTACTCTTTTTTACAAAAATTTTGCCGAAATACCGCACAATCCCGACAGCGGCCGCGGCAAAATTTTCGGCACGCGGCAGCCGCCGCTTCTCCCCCATGGATTGCACGGGGACGGCTGCTCGTGCTATAATAAAGCTATCTATCGAGAAGAAGGGAACAGGAATGCGCAGCTGCGCGGCCTGACAGGGATTTCTGATATGGAACTGATGAAAAACAAGGTTTACCGCTGCCGGATCAGCGATTATACGGCGGACGGCACGGGTTTCGCGAAAATCGAGGGACGGGCGGTATTCGTGCCGCGCACAGCGGCCGGGGACATCTGCGATGTGCGCATCGTCAAGGTCACAAAGAACGTTGCGTTCGGCCGCGTGGAGAAAATCGTGACGCCCTCGCGCGAGCGCATCACCCCGGCGTGTCCGGTGTCGGACAAGTGCGGCGGCTGCTGCTATCAGCACATCACCTACGAGGAGGAGCTTCGTGCCAAGGAGAAAAAGGTGCGCGACGCGCTCACCCGCATCGGCAAGCAGGACGGCAGCCGGCTGCTCGGCATCACGGGTGCGGAAACCACCGAGCACTACCGCAACAAGGCGCAGTATCCGGTCGGCCGCGACCGCGAGGGCAACATCGTGACCGGCTTCTACCGTCCGCGCAGCCACGACATCGTGCCGGTGGAGCACTGCCTGATCCAGTCCGAGAAAGCCGACCGGCTTGCGGGCGTCGTGCGGCAGTGGATGCGCGAATTTGACGTTCCGCCCTACGATTACGAAACCAAACGCGGCACCATTCGCCATATTTATGTGCGCACAGGCGAGAAAAGCGGTGAATGCCAGCTGACGCTGATTTCCGCGACGCGCAAGCTGCCCGCGCTCGAAACGCTTATCGAGCGGCTGAGAGAGGCCGAGCCGTCGCTCACCGGCATCCTCATCAACCACAACCAGCGCGGCGACAACGTTATTCTGGGCGACCGCACGGACGTGCTCTGGGGCGAGCCGATGCTGGAGGACCGACTGTGCGGCAACACCTTCCTGCTCTCCCCCCACGCCTTCTATCAGGTCAACCACGCGCAGGCCGAGCGCCTGTATGCGTGCGCGGTGGACTACGCCGGTCTGACGGGCGAGGAAACCGTGCTCGACCTGTACTGCGGCGCAGGCACCATCACGCTCGCGCTCGCCGCCCGCGCCAAGCACGCCATCGGCGTGGAAATCGTGCCGGAGGCCATCGAAAACGCGAAGGAGAACGCCGCACGCAACGGCGCGGAAAATGTCGAGTTTTACTGCGCGGACGCCGGTCAGGCCGCCGGACGCTTCCGCGATATTGACGTCCTCGTGGTGGACCCCCCGCGCAAGGGTCTGGACGAAACCGCCCGCGACGCTATCCTTAAAATGCAGCCGCCGCGCGTGGTGTACGTTTCGTGCGACCCTGCCACCCTCGCCCGCGACGTCGCGGAGCTGTGCGGCGCAGGCTACACCCTCGAAAAAGCGCAGGCGTATGACCTGTTCCCGCGAACGAGCCATGTGGAGACGGTTGTTTTGCTTTCCAAGGGTGAGGTCGACTCGAAAAAGATTCGGGTTGAGTTCTCTTTGGAAGATATGGATATGTCCGAATT
>UQVU01000196.1 GCA_900544475.1 uncultured Butyricicoccus sp. | reverse complement strand
CCGCACAATGAAAGCTGCGGCGCTTTGCGGAAATTATGCGGTATTGCCTTATGTTTCTCTGTATGAACATTATACCATAGCGGCAGACTGTTTTCCATAAGATTTGCGCGTTCTGTATCGTTTCGAAAAAGCGGCTGTATTTTCCGGCGGGATGCCGTGCGCTCCGGCATATTGCCGCCGGGTCGTTTCATATATTGAAAGGACTTGGAACACCGAAGGAGGCACGGCTCATTATGATGAAAAACGACGATTTCCTGCCCGAGGGCAGCTATGGAGCACTTCCCTCTGTCCGTCAGGCGCTGCGGTCGCTTGAGGGACTGCGGCGTGCGCAGGACGAGGGACGCATACTGGAAAGCTGCGCGGTCCGCTGTACCGCACTGCACGACCTGCTGTTCGATTTCGACTTTGCGCGGGGCGTGATGCCGCGGGCGTGCTGCGCACTGGGACTGGCCGAGGGGCAGGTGCGCGAAATCGCGGTTCTCTCGCGCGTGGGCAAGCCGACCTGCTTCGTTGTGACCGATATTGACGAGCAGACCGACCCGCCGACCGTCTGGCTGAGCCGCACAGTGGCGCAGCGGCGGGCGCAGGAGGAGCTGCTGACCTCTCTCGTGCCCGGCGACATCATTCCGGCGACCGTCACCCATCTGGAGCCGTTCGGCGCATTCGTCGATATTGGCTGCGGCCTGCCCTCGCTCATCGGCATCGAAAATCTGTCGGTGTCACGCATCTACCACCCCTCCGACCGCCTGTCTGTGGGACAGCGCATCCGTGCTATTGTCCAGTCGGTCGATACGGCGAGCGGGCGCATTTTCCTCACCCACCGGGAGCTGCTCGGCACGTGGGAGGAGAATGCCGCGCTCTTTTCCGCCGGCGAAACCGTGCGCGGCATCGTTCGCTCGGTCGAGCCGTACGGGATGTTCATCGAGCTTGCACCCAATCTGTCCGGTCTGGCGGAAAACCGCGAGGGACTGACGCCGGGCACGCCGGTATCCGTTTACATCAAGTCCATCCTGCCGCAGCGCATGAAAATCAAGCTCAGCATCATTGACGTACTGCCGCGCGAAACAAAACCCGCCCCGCCGCGGTATTTCGTCAGCGGCCGGCATATCGACCGATGGGTATACACCCCGCCGTGCTGCGACCGCAAGTATATCGCAACGGAGTTCGCGGTGTGAGCCAACAGCGACAAGAAAAATAATTTCGTCAACAAAAACAGAACAATTGTTCCATGTTCCGCATTTCTGTGGTATACTGTTAGGGCAGACCGTTTCCGAACGCACACCGGAACGGTGCATGAACGATATATCTTCAGAATGAAACGAGGACATATATGGAACCAACCAAATTTGATATGCAGTATGCGGCTATTCGACGGGCAATCATCGAAGAACGCTTTGGAAAACTGAACGATAAGCAGCGCGAGGCAGTCTTTCAGACGGACGGCCCGCTGCTCATTCTGGCGGGTGCAGGCAGCGGCAAGACCACTGTTCTGATCAACCGCATCATCAACCTCCTGCGCTTTGGTCAGGGACGGCTCGATGAATACGCGCCCGAGTGGGCGACCGAGGACGATCTGGTATTTCTGGCGGAGTACCTTAACGACCCGAAGCCGGAAAACCGCGCCCGTGCCGAGCATCTCTGCGCTGTCCGCCCGGCAAAGCCGTGGGAGGTCATCGCCATCACCTTCACCAACAAGGCGGCGCGTGAACTGCGCGAGCGACTGGAGCTGGCGCTCGGCGACGAGGAGGCCGCAAGCGCGGTCTGGGCGTACACTTTCCATACTGCGTGCCTGCGCATTCTGCGCCGCCATGCCGACCTTCTGGGCTTCGAAAGTGCGTTCACCATCTACGACGAGGACGATAAAAAGCGCATTATCACGAATGTGATGAAAAAGCTGTCACTCGACCCCAAGAACTTTGACCCGCGCACGGTAATTGGCATGATCTCCCGCGCGAAGGATAAGCTCATGACGCCGAAGCAGTTCGCGTCGGACGCGGCAGGCGATTATTTCCGCGAAAAGGTATCGGATATTTACCGCCTGTACGAAAAAGAGATGAAAAAGGCGTGCGCACTGGACTTTGATGACATCATCATGAAAACCGTGCTGCTGCTTCAGAACAACCCCGAGGTACTTGAATACTATCAGCACAAGTTCCGCTACGTGCTCGTAGACGAGTATCAGGACACCAACGCCGTGCAGGATGCCATCTTCCGCGCACTCTCCAGAGACGAGACCAACCTGTTCATGGTCGGTGACGTCAAGCAGAGCATTTACGGCTTTCGACTGGCTGACCCGTCCATTTTCCTTGAGAAATACCGCAGCTTCGGTGAGGTGGCGGACGCCGCTGACGGGCAGCCGCGCCGTGTCGTGCTCGGGCAGAATTTCCGTTCACGAGCGGCCGTGCTGGATGCGTGCAACTATCTGTTTGCCGCCGTCATGGGCGAGACCGTGGGCGATCTCGTGTACACGGACAAGGAGGCGC
>UQVU01000195.1 GCA_900544475.1 uncultured Butyricicoccus sp. | reverse complement strand
CCAGATTATTATGCCTTGGCTTCGTTCAGCCGCGACAGGTATTTGTCCTGATAGAATTTCAGCTTGGTTTCGAACTGGGGGCCGGACTTGTACGCCGCCTTGGCGTAGGCGTGCGTGTCGAACTCCTCCGCGCCCTCAACGAGCTGAATGGTGTAGATGGCGATATTCGAGCAGTGGTCGCTGATCTTTTCAAGGTCGTGCACGATGTCGAGGAAGTGGATACCGGTCTGCATCGTGCAGCCGCCCTCGCCAAGGCGCTCGATGTGACGGCTCTTGAGCTGCTCCTTCATGGTGTCCACGACTTCCTCAAGCGGCTCAACGCTGCGTGCGAGCGAAACCGACTGGGTGACATATGCCTCGACCGTCATGTCGAGAACCTCGCTTACCGCGTCCGCCATAGCGTGCAGCTCGTTCATCGCAGTCGCGGAGAAGCTGAGTCCCGCCTGACGGAACTCATCGGCGCGGTCGAAGATGTTCTGCGCGTAGTCACCGATCTTCTCGAAGTCGGACAGTGAGTGCATCATCTCGGCGGTACGGCGGCGCTGATCGACCGAGCGCACGTTATGAATGGTGGTCAGGTAGCGGCCGATCTCGACCTCGGCGCGGTCGAGGAACGCCTCGTGCTCGCGGAAGATCTCCTCACTGGCCGCACTGCCGCCGAACAGCGGGTCAACCGCCAGATGATAGTTGCCCTTGGCCGCCTCGCCCATGTCCGCGATGCAGCGCTGCGCCTGGTCGAGGGCGAGCGCCGGGGTGGTCAGGAAGCGCGGCTCCAGTTTTGCAAGCGGGTCCTCCTGCGTTTCGCCGGTCGGAACGCTCCACTTCGCGAGCTTGACGAGCAGGCCGGTAAACGGCAGGAACAGCACCGTGCAGGTCACGTTGAACAGCGTATGGAAGTTCGCGATGCCGCCCTTGTCGATCGGATTATCCCAGAACGAGAAGCCGACCGTGTACTGGATGGCGTAGGTCGCGACCAGAAACGCGATAGAACCGATGAGGTTGAAGTAGAAGTGCACCATCGCCGTGCGGCGTGCGTTCTTCGAGCCGCCGAGCGAGGACAGGAATGCGGTGATACAGGTACCGATGTTCTGGCCCAGAATGATCGGGATGGCGGCGGAATAGGTGATAGCGCCCGTCGTGGACAGCGCCTGAAGGATACCGACCGACGCGGAGGACGACTGAATGATGGCGGTGACGCCTGCGCCGACCAGAACGCCGAGAACCGGATTGGAGATTGCTGCAAACAGATCGGCAAACTGCGGCAGGTCAGCCAACGGCGCGACCGCGCTCTCCATGACCGACATGCCGATGAACAGGATGCCGAAGCCGGTGAAGATGTCCGCAACATCGCGGGTGCGGCGCTTTTTCGCGAGCATCATAATGATAACGCCGACAAGGACGATGATGTAGGCGAGGTTTTTCGGCTTGAGCAGGTCCATGAACAGATTGCCCGAGCCGTCGCCGCCCGAAAGACGTAAAATCTGCGCGGTGACGGTCGTACCGATATTCGCGCCCAGAATGACGCCGACCGACTGCTTGAGCGTCATGATGCCGGCGTTTACGAAGCCGACCACCATGACCGTCGTCGCGGACGAGGACTGAATGACCATCGTCACGACCATGCCCATGATAAGAGCGGTAAAGACGTTGCCCGTCATTTTTTCCAAAGTTTTTTCCAGCTTGGAACCGGCAGCGCGCTCCAGTCCCTTGCCCATTGTTGTCATGCCGTAGATGAACAGCGCAAGACCGCCGATCATCTGTACGATTGACAGCACATCGAATTCCATATGCTTCCTCCGTTTCACATTCTCTTAATTATCTCTTTACGAAACGCATACATTTTAAGTGTATCAGTCCATTCGTACCGTGTCAACAGGAAAAAGCGGAACAATATTCGATTTTACATCAATTTTACACGGAAAAATCAGCGTCACGTCAGGCGGTCAGCCGCACGACGGCGTAATTGAGGTAGGCCGCGAAGGCGAGCCACGCGAGGTAGGGCGCGAGCAGACGCCCGGCGGTGCGGTCCAGCCGGCGGAACGAGGCCATCTCCGCCGCGGCAAGCGCCAGCAGGAACAGCAGCCACCAAAACGCCACGGCGTACTCCCCTGCGCGGAAAAAGAGCAGCGGCCAGACGAAATTCGCGCCGAGCTGCGCGTAATGCAGCCGCAGAGCGCGGCGGCTCTCGGCGGTGCGCAGCCGGTAAATGCGGCGGCTCGCAAGACCCATCAGCAGGTAAAGCACCGTCCACACCACCGGGAACACCCACGACGGCGGCGCAAGCGGCGGCTGCGGCAGAGCACTGTACTGCGCCATGCTCCCCATGGTCAGCGCAGCGGAAAGGCCCCCGACCGCCAGCGGCAGACAAAGCAGAAGAATTTCCATCCGGCTCTCCCCTTTCAGAGGTAGTCTATGTGATGAGAGGGGAGATTATCCGATGGTTTTGCCGCCGTGCAACTTTCTGCACACCGTTACAGGCGGCGGCATGGGGTCATGCCGCCCTGCGGCGCGTTTCGG
>UQVU01000194.1 GCA_900544475.1 uncultured Butyricicoccus sp. | reverse complement strand
ATAATCGAGCGAAACCTCGACCTCTGTCTGCTGCTCGGGATAGAGATAGATGACCGGCTTGGCATCGCACTCTTCCTGCTGCTGACCGCAGCCGGTCAGGCCGAGCGCCAGAGCGGCGGCAAGCGTTCCTGCGAGTAATCGTTTCATGTCAGTTCCTCCTTTTCCTGTATGTGTCTCTGTGTATGCTGTCTACCAGATTAGACGAAGGAAAGAAGCAAATGTTCCGCATTTTCACATCTCATTTGTGATTTTCCGGAAGCGGATGAGAAACAGAACCGTGGTGGTTGCGGCCGCCAGAACGTCTGCGACCGGTTCCGCCAGAAACACGGCGAACAGCTTGTCCGCGAAAAAGTGCGGCAGAATGAAAATGAGCGGAATCAGCAGGAAAATCTTGCGCTCAAGCGCCAGAAACAGCGAAATTTTCGCCTCGCCGAGCGCCACAAAGGACTGCTGAAAGCCGGTCTGGAAAGCGTTCGTGAAGCCGAGCGCCATGTAAATGCGGAGTGCCCAGACCGTGATTTCGGTCAGCTGCTCGTCCGAGGTGAACAGGTGAACAACTGCGTGCGGCGCAAGCTGCACGACGCCCCAGATGGATACCGCGAACAGCACCGCAATCAGAATGTTGTACCGTACCACCTGCTTCATGCGGTCCGGGCGGTGTGCGCCGAAATTGTAGCTCAAAATCGGCTGTGCGCCCTGCGCAAGACCGGTCAGCGGCAGCTGGATCATCTGCGCGACCGAGGTGAGGATGGTCATTGCGCCGACAGCGAGGTCACCGCCGTATTTCTGGAGCGAAACATTGAATGCGACGGTCAGCAGGCTTTCGGTGGACTGCATGACAAAGGGCGACGCGCCGAGGCTGACCGCCGGAAGCAGCAGCTTCGTATCAATGCGGAGTGTACTGCGCCGCAGCCGCAGCACGGTGTTCTTCCCGGTGAGGAAGCGCAGCACCCACGCCGCCGAAACCGCCTGCGAGAGCACGGTGGCGACTGCCGCGCCGCGCACACCCATGTGCAGGACAAAGATAAAGAGCGGGTCGAGCACGACGTTCAGCACCGCGCCGATGACAACGGTTTTCATCGCGACCGCAGAGGAGCCCTGCGCGGTGATAAAGCCGTTCAGGCCGAGCGCCGTCATGACGAAAATCGTGCCGAGAACGTAGATGCTGAGGTACTGCATCGCGTAAGGGAGCGTATCGGCGGACGCGCCGAACAGCCGCAGCAGGTCACGCTGAAACAGCAGGAACAGCACGGTGAGCGCCGCGGCAATGCCCCAGAGCGCCGTGGCGCACGTTCCGAGCGTGCGTTCTGCGCGGTCCTTCTCCCCTGCCCCGAGTGCAATCGAGGCGCGGGGAGCGCCGCCCATGCCGACAAGCGCGGAAAACGCGGAAATCAGCGTAATGACCGGAAAGGTGACGCCCATGCCGGTCAGGGCGAGCTTGCCTTCGAGCGGAATACGCCCGATGTAGATGCGGTCTACAATGTTGTACAGCAGGTTTACCACCTGTGCGGTGATGGTCGGCAGGGCAAGTCGGCACAGCAGCGGGCCTATCGGGTCGCGACCGAGATCGACCGCGTGTGTGGTGTGTCCGTTGCCGCTCATGCGCCTGCGTTATCCTTCTGTATCAGAATGCGGATGGCCTCAACAGCCGCGCGGACGCCGCGTTCGGTTGCGTCGGGCGGAATGGCCGGAGCGTCGTCGTTGTCGGCGTTCCACAGCACGTTGAGCACCGCGCCGCAGCGCACATGGAGCACCTGCGCCACGATCATGAGCGCCGCCGTTTCCATTTCGCTGGTGAGTGCGCCCGCCGCCTTCCATGCTTTCCATTTTGCGGTCAGTTCATCGGCAATCGGCATCTGTGCCGGGCGGATTTCACCGTAGAAGCTGTCCTTGGACTGGATCACGCCGACATGGTGCGGATAGGAAAGCGCTTCGGCCGCCTGCTTCAGCGCAAGCACGATGTCGAAGTTTGCCGCCGCCGGGAACTCGATGGGCAGGTATTCGCGGCTCGTGCCCTCCTGACGGATAGCTGCGGTCGCAATCACGATGTCGCCGCCCTTTACCTCGTCCACGATGCCGCCCGATGTGCCGACACGGATAAACGTATCTGCGCCGCACTCGACCAGCTCCTCCATCGCAATCGCGGCGGACGGGCCGCCGATGCCAGTCGAGCAGACCGCAACCGGAACGCCGCCGAGTTCGCCGGTCCAGAGCGTGTACTCGCGGTTGTGCGCGAGCTGCTGCGGCTCGTCAAAATAACGCGCGATTTTCTCGCACCGCGCCGGATCACCCGGAAGAATAACATACCGTCCGATGTCGCCCTTTTTGATTTGAATGTGCATCTGTTTGCCGTCGATCAACATATCGTTTTTCCCTCCCGTTCGATACTGCGTATGTTTTTTTCGGCTTTGCTGCGCGGAAGCATGACCTCATGCCCACAGCCGGTACAGCTGAGTTTGAAATCCATGCCGGTGCGCAGGACCTTCCATTGCTTGGAGCCGCACGGATGCGGCTTCTTCATCGTCAGAATATCGCCGACCTGAACGTCCATCGGTATCACT
>UQVU01000193.1 GCA_900544475.1 uncultured Butyricicoccus sp. | reverse complement strand
TGCTCTGGCTCCAAGATATGAACCACCAATACCGATAACAAGCAGGACATCTGAATCGCTCTGTATCTTTGCCGCCGCTTTCTGAATACGTGCAAATTCTTCCTTATCATAATCCTCAGGGAGTGTTACCCAGCCGAGAAAATCGTTTCCCGCTCCCTTTCGCTGCTCGAGCGTATCCTGCGCGACCTTGACGAGCGGCTCCGCGTCCAGAATTTCGTCATCCTGCACATACCGCCAAAGGCCGTTCATCTTCAGATCCATAGACATGCTGCATTTCCCCTTAATTTATCCTCTCAAAACCCGGGTCACAGCGTCTCTCTCACTGTAACCCTTTACCAATAGTATACCACATCTGCGGAGAAAGGCAAGAGTTTTGTTTATTTTCTACAAAACATTTCGAATTTCACCCGGATTTTGCAATATTTTTACCACACCGTTTTTTTGTAAAAATGCACAAAGACCGCTTTTCATATGAAAAAGCGGTCCCTGAGAAAGTTTTTAGTTGAGAAAATACCGGTTTCGGACTGACTCGTTTTTCTTAGTAGATCGGGAAACGGGAGCAGATCTCGCAGACATTGCGGCGGATCTCGTCAGCCTTGTTGTCGAAATCGGTAGCTGCCTGCCAGATGAACTCGGCGATGTGGAGCATCTCCGGCTTGCCGAAGCCGCGGGTGGTGACGGCCGGGGTGCCGATACGCTGACCGGAGGTAACGAACGGGCTTTCCGGGTCGTTCGGGATAGCGTTCTTGTTCGCGGTGATGTAAACCTCGTCCAGACGGCGCTGAAGCTCCTTGCCGGTAACGCCGGTGCCGCGCAGGTCGATCAGCATGAGGTGGTTGTCCGTGCCGCCGCTGACCAGATCGAAGCCCTGCTTCTGGAGTGCGTCCGCGAGCACGCGGGCATTGGTGACAACATTCTGCTGGTACGCCTTGAACTCCGGCTTGAGCGCCTCGCCGAAGCAGACAGCCTTCGCCGCGATCACGTGCTCAAGCGGGCCGCCCTGAGTGCCCGGGAAGATGGCCTTGTTGAACTTCTTTGCAAGCTCCTCGTTGTTCGTGAGGATAACGCCGCCGCGCGGGCCGCGCAGGGTCTTGTGGGTGGTGGTGGTGACGACGTCCGCATACGGAACCGGGCTCTGGTGCAGACCGGCCGCGACCAGACCTGCGATGTGCGCCATATCGACGAACAGGTAAGCGCCGACCTCGTGCGCGATCTCTGCGAACTTCACAAAGTCGATGGCACGCGGATAAGCGGAAGCGCCGGCGATGATCATCTTCGGCTGCTCCTTCTTGGCCATTTCGCGGACAGCGTCGTAGTCGATATAGCCGTTGTCATCCACGCCGTAGGAAACGATATGGTACAGCAGACCGGACTGGTTGACCGGGGAGCCGTGAGTCAGGTGGCCGCCGTTGTCAAGGCTCATGCCCATAACGGTGTCGCCCGGCTTGCAGAGCGCCTGATAGACCGCCATGTTGGCCTGAGCGCCCGAGTGCGGCTGAACGTTGGCGAACTTTGCGCCGAATACCTCGCAGACACGGCTGATTGCCAGACGCTCGACCTCATCGACGCACTCGCAGCCGCCGTAGTAGCGCTTGCCCGGGTAGCCCTCGGCGTACTTGTTGGTCAGAACCGAGCCCATAGCCGCCATGACTGCCTCGCTTACGATGTTCTCGGATGCGATCAGCTCGATGTTGCGCTGCTGGCGCTTGTATTCTGCCTCGATCATATTACCCAGCTCGGGGTCATATGCCTTTACGAAATCCATAGCTTCGCGTACCATGTTTCATCCTCCATTTGCGCAGGGAAATTTTATTACACTTATTAAACCACATTTTTCTCATTCTTTCCATAGTGAAAGAGTTGATATTTGCAGTGTGCACAGAAAAGTTTCTGTTGATTTTGCTTATTTTGAACAGTTTTCACCGTGTTTTGCCAAACGACGGACAGATGTCCGCGAGAGGACAGTCTGCGCAGTGCGGTGCGCGGGCGGTGCAGTGCTCGCGTCCGAACAGCACGAGGCGGTGGCAGAAGTCCGAGGACTCCTCGGGCGGAACGAGCTTCCGCAGCGCGTTTTCCACCTTGACCGGGTCCTTTTCGTTCTTCACGAAGCCGAGGCGGTTGGACAGGCGGATGCAGTGCGTGTCGCAGACGATGGCGGGCTTGCCGTAGATGTCACCGAGCACAAGGTTCGCGGTCTTGCGCCCGACGCCGGGCAGGCGGAGCAGCTGCTCCATCGTGTCCGGGACCCTGCCGCCGTACTCCGCGAGCAGCATGACCGCCGAGGCGTGCAGGTCACGCGCCTTGGTGCGGAACAGGCCGCAGCTTTTGATGACCTCGGCGATGTCCTCCTCGCTCGCCTCCGCGAAGCTCTGAAGCGTCGGAAAATCCGAAAACAGCCGCTCGGTCACGATGTTCACCCGTGCGTCCGTGCACTGCGCGGAGAGCCGCGTCGCAAACAGCAGCTCGTAGTCGTGCGTGTAGTGCAGGGCGCAGACCGCCTCGGGATAGACGTCCTTGAGCCGGCGGACGACCTCGATCATGCGTTCTTTCTTTGTCATGCCATTTTCCTCCCAAGTGAGCCTGTCGCGAAACTACAGTTTCGCCGACAATCTGTGTTTTGACTTCGCAAAACACGGACGTCCGAAAGTTCCCATGCG
>UQVU01000192.1 GCA_900544475.1 uncultured Butyricicoccus sp. | reverse complement strand
GTCCGTGTTCTGCGAAGTCAGAACACAGATTGTCGGCAAAACGTTAGTTTTGCGACAGGCTAAAATTGGCTGGTTTCGTTTTATCGCTTATGTTTCTCCTCGCGCAGCATCCGCCGCGCCTCCTGAAACGCCTTGTCCTCGCCCTCGTCCCGGAGCGTCCGCAGCAGGTATTCGAGCGTTTTCGCGGTGTCCGGATGAATGATGTAGTGGTCGATGGAGCGGGCGTAGTAGTCATACGGGTCGCTGTCCCGGTAAACCGCACCGCGGTAGGTCTTGCTCGCCGCCACGCGATCGCAGAACATTTCGAGCACATATTTCAGCGGCATCTTCATGCCGCACATCCCCGAGCCGTCCGCCGCGTAGTCGATCCAGTATTCCAGATGATGGCGGTTTCGTCCCTTGTGGTGCAGCCACGCCGCACTGTATCCCTTTTCGCGCCGCTCGATTTCGTTCGGGCTGCGGTTGCCCTGATAATACCGCGCACCCGTCCAGAACTCGACCGGACTGAATTTGCTGAGGTCGTGCGTGAGTCCCTGACGGTAAAGACCGATGCGCCAGCAGTGCCGCAGAACCAGAAAACGGTGATGCTGCACCGTGCGCAGATGCTCAAGCCATTTCAAAATCAAGTCCTCCTCCGCCGTTTTCGACTGATAGTATTCTACCACAGGAAGCGCAAAAAGAAAAGGGGCGGGACGCCGTGCATTCCCGTGCATCGCCGTGCGCCATGCACGAACTTTTTCGCGCGAAATACGTGGCGAAACATTGTGTTTTTGTGCATTTAATGGTATAATAAAGTTACATAAACCGTTCCACAGGAGGAAAGAAAATGACGCTTCGCTACATGATTATCGGAGCCGGCGGAACCGGCGCTCCGCTCGGTGCATTCTTAGCAAAACTCGGTGCAGATGTCACGCTCATCGCCCGCGGCGCACACCTCAAAGCCATGCAGGAAAAGGGCCTGACGTTCGAGCAGAGCGACGGCGAAACCTGGACCGTTCCCGTCAAAGCATTCGACATGGACGGCTTTCTCGCCGCGAAGGCGCAGGGCACGCCCTCGCCCGATGTGATTTTCGTCTGCGTCAAGGGATATTCCCTCGACGACACCATTCCGTTCATCCGCGATGCCGCGGGCGAAAACACGGTCGTTATCCCCATCCTCAACATCTACGGCACCGGCCGCGTCATGCAGGAGCAGCTTCCCGGCCTGCTCGTGACCGACGGCTGTATCTATATCTCGTCCAACCTCAAAGGCCCCGGCGTCATTCAGCGCCACGGCTCGATTTTCCGCGTGATTTACGGCACGCCTGACCACCGCACGGACAATCCGGTGCTGAGGCAGGTCGAGTCCGACCTCACCGCCGCCGGTATCGACGCGCTCTATTCGCCTTTCATCGAGAAAGACGCCCTGCTCAAATTCTCCCATGTGTCCCCGATGGCGACCTGCGGCCAGTATTACCATGTCAAGGCCGGCGCGATGCAGAAGCCGGGCGAGGTGCGCGAGTGCTTCATCCGCCTCGTGAACGAAATCCTCGAACTGGCCCGCGCACAGGGCATCGAGCTGGACGACAAGCCGGACGCGCCGCTCATGCAGTCGCACCTGAAAATTCTGGACGACCTCGCGGAGTCCGCCTCCACCTCGATGCAGCGCGACATCGAAGCCGGAAAGAACTCCGAGGTGGACGGCCTCATCTATCAGGTCGTTCGCCTGTCCGATCAGTACGGCCTCCCCTCCCCCGAGTACCGCAAAATCGCGAAAGCCGTTGCCGCCGAGCTTGCTGCGAAGTAAATAACAAAAAAGCCTTCCGTTTGCTGCAAAAAAATGCAGTCGAACAGAAGGCTTTTCTCTGTTTAATCCATTTTTCTGTCTTTAATCGAACTTGAACAGGTTCAGTCCGGTCACATCGTCATACTTGCGGTCGATTTTTCCGTCGATGAGGCGGACGACCATTTCGCAGGTCGCGCTGACAACTGCGCGGTTGAGATGGCCGCCGAAAACCTCGCCCTTATCGTTGCCCGCGCTCAGATGCAGGTGGGTGTAGAATTCGCCGTTCATCGTGTCAATCGTACCGGTCAGCGAAACGATTTCGTAGCTTCCCTCGAACGAGTTGGCGTAGTATTTCTTCTCGTCCACGTTGTACACGCCGACCGTGAAGCTGCCGAGCGCACCGAGCGCCTGCACGCTTGCGAGCGTGATGTTTTCCTTGAGAGCGAGCGCCTTTACCTGCTCGAGAATTTCCTCGCCGCGGTCGATGCGAACGAGCAGCGTGTCACCGAATTTTCTGTAATCCATCGTTTTTCCTCCTTGCACAGGGTTTCACCTTGTCCTTTGACTGTACCACGGCCGCCGCGATACGTCAAGTCACTGCCGAAATGAACACACTCCCCTGCCCATGGACGACAGAGGAGTGTATTACTTTTATACAGAAAGCCGCAAATCACCAGAAGTCAAAAGTTTCATTACAGATAGGAAGATTATCATTGAATTAGGCTATGAATTATTGGGATATACGTTTGGTTTTTGTCTGCGCGGCGAAAATTCGGCAGGAGAGCGCGGCGCAGACCGGGGATATAATGTTTTCGGAGAGAGAACATTTGGCTGGTGCGGCTTTTTGTAACGATATAAATTGTACGATTTAGTCCTCTGCGAGCTTCTTATAGCGTGCGTAGCGGGCCTTTACGTCCTCGACCTCCTTCGCGTACAGGGCGTCGGCCTTGTCCGGGAAGTTGTTCTTGAGGGAGGCGAAGCGGTTCTC
>UQVU01000191.1 GCA_900544475.1 uncultured Butyricicoccus sp. | reverse complement strand
AAATACTATGTCAACGGCTTCAAGACCCTGCTGCATCGCGCCCCGACCATGGACGCGCTGATTGCGGTCGGTTCGGGTGCGGCGCTCGTCTACGGCATCTATGCCCTCGTGCGTATCGGCACCGCACCGACACCTGAGGCGGCGCACAGCTTCATGCACGACCTGTATTTCGAGTCGGCGGGCATGATTCTGACGCTTGTCACCCTCGGCAAGTTCTTTGAAGCACGCGCCAAGCGCAAGACCGGCGAGGCAATCGCGGCGCTCATGGACCTGCGTCCCAAGATGGCAACCGTTGTCCGGGGCGGTCAGACCATCGAGGTGCCGATCGAGCTGGTCAAGGTGGGCGACCTTGTCGTGGTGCGCGGCGGCCAGTCCGTTCCGGTGGACGGCGTGATTACCGAGGGCAGCGCGTTCCTCGACGAGAGTGCCATCACGGGCGAGAGCATGCCGGTCGAGCGCCATGCCGGCGGCACGGTCATCGGCGCGACGGTTTCCAAGAGCGGCTACTTCGTCATGCGGGCCTCGCGCGTCGGTGACGACACTACCCTCAGCCAGATCATCCGTCTGGTCGAGGAGGCGGGCGCGTCCAAGGCGCCTATCGCTAAGCTCGCGGACAAGGTCGCAGGCGTATTCGTGCCGGTCGTTATGGCAATCGCACTCGTGACCGCCGTTATCTGGTTGATTGCGGGCGAAACTCCGAGCTTCGCGCTCACCCGGGCGATTTCCGTGCTTGTTATCTCGTGCCCGTGTGCGCTCGGTCTTGCGACGCCGGTTGCTATCATGGTCGGCACGGGTGTCGGCGCGAAAAACGGCGTGCTGTTTCAGTCCGCCGAGGCGCTGGAAAACCTGCATAACGTCACGAGCGTTATTATGGACAAGACCGGCACGCTCACGGAGGGCCGCCCGGTCGTGACCGATATGCAGACGAACGGCATCGAGAAGGACGAGCTGCTGTCGCTGGCGCTGTCGCTCGAAAAGCGCTCCGACCATCCGCTGGCGGACGCCATCGTGCGCTATGCGCATGAGCAGAACGCGGTCGAGCGTAATGTTTCCGATTTCGAAATGGTCGAGGGGCAGGGCATCCGCGCCTCGGTCGAGGGCGTGCCGTGCATGGCAGGCAACGAGCGGATGCTGCTCGCAAGCGGACTCGCGGTTCCCGGCTCGATGAAGGAGCGGAGCGCGAAGTTCGCCGCCGCGGGCAAGACGCCGCTGTTCTTCGCGGCGAACCGCAAGGTGGCCGGTGTGTTCGCGGTTGCGGACGTACTCAAGCCGACCAGCCGTGCGGCAGTGCAGACGCTCGAAAAAATGAACATCGAGGTCACGCTCTTGACCGGCGACAATAAAAAGACCGCCGCCGCGATTGCGTCCGAGCTGGGCGTGCGCGAGGTCATCGCGGAGGTCCTTCCGCAGGATAAGGAGCGCATCGTGCGCGAAAAGCAGGCCGCCGGCCGCAAGGTCGCGATGGTTGGCGACGGCATCAACGATGCCCCGGCGCTCGCGCGTGCCGATGTCGGTATCGCTATCGGCGCAGGCACGGACGTTGCGATTTCTTCGGCGGACGTTGTACTGATGAAGAGCGACCTGATGGACGCGGTGGACGCCATCCGTCTGTCGCGCCAGACCATCCGCAACATCCGGCAGAACCTGTTCTGGGCGTTCTTCTACAACTGCATCGGCATTCCGATTGCGGCGGGTGCGCTGTGGGTGCCGTTCGGCATCAAGCTCAGCCCGATGATCGGCGCGGCGGCGATGAGCCTGTCGTCCGTGTGCGTGGTTTCGAACGCGCTGCGGCTGCGCTTCTTCAAGGCGAGCGAGCGCGAAAAGACGCAGAAAGACCCGGTCATTCTGCCGCAGAGTGAGGTAAAAACGCCGGAAGCGGCGCAACATAAGGAGGAAAATGTTATGGAAAAGACAATCAAGGTCGAGGGCATGATGTGTATGCACTGTGTCGCGCACGTGAAGAAGGCGCTCGAGGAGCTGCCGGGCGTCACGGCTGAGGTCGATCTGGACGGCGGCAAGGCAGTCGTCCGTGCGGAAAAGCTGCCCGCGGACGCGGTGCTGACGGGCGCTGTGACCGAAGCAGGCTACAAGGTGGTCGGAATCGAATGATGGCAGACCGCAAGCGCGTCGAGCCGCTGCTGCGCACCGCCCGCGGACAGCTGGACGGAGTGCTGCGCATGATAGACGAGAACCGCTACTGCATGGACATTGTGACCCAGCTTCAGGCGGTCGAGTCGCTCGTGCACAAAGCGCAGCGCGAGGTGCTCCGCGCCCACCTGAACGGGTGCGTACGCGACGCTTTCGAAAACGGCGACGAACAGGCGCGTGAACAGAAAATCGACGAGATCATCAAACTCATCGATAAGTAAAAAAGAAAGGCTGAACCCGTGCTCCGAGGGCTCAGCCTTTTTGTATGTTTTATACCATTGCGTCATGGCACATTCCCGCCGTTCCTGCAACTACGTTGCAGCAGGCGAGAAAGTCCCCATCCGTCGCCGTAAATCAGCGCAGACCGTTCAAAACGGCGGCATGAGGTCATGCCGCCCTACGGGAGCAGTGCCAGCCAGAGAGAGCGGCCGGGTGAGGGCACCCGGCCCTACGAGGAGTTCCAGATAAACGGTTATAACCTTTTATCCCTCTGCCGCGCACTGTTATGCGCGGAAATCAAGTGTGAAGCCATCCCAAAACGGCGGCGGTGCGCCGTGGATGATAGAGCGGTTTTAATTGCGGCCCTCGCGTATTAGCCGCGAAGCTGTGCTGAGCGGCAGACCGGAAGGTCAGGGGGAGTCGCAAGAGGGGGTATAGCGCTCATTTAATCCGCGCACGGCGCGGGAATAA
>UQVU01000190.1 GCA_900544475.1 uncultured Butyricicoccus sp. | reverse complement strand
CCTGCCGCCCTGCGGCTCGGGCAGACCGACATAGAGCGGCGCGGCTCCCTCCGTTTCCGCGAAAACGCGCAGAATGCGCTCCCCGCAGCACACGCAGTCAAGCGCGACCTCCGCCCCGCGGCTGTCCGCACGCCAGTCAAGCGTTCCGACAGGCGCTCCGTCAAATGTTACCTCTGCACGCATGGCGCACCCCCCGTATTTCCAGACTTCCGCACCGCATAAAAAACGTGCCCGCGATTTTCAGCGGCGGGCTGAGGGCAGCCCGCCCTACGATGCAGCGAAAAGAAAGCGCATACCCTCGCAAAAAGGATATGCGCTCCACAGTCTTTTTATCCTTGCACTGAGCCCAGACCGAAGCTCACCGCCAGTGCCTCATCGACATGGCGCATCGCCCGCTCGTCGAGCGAACCCATCTTTTCGCGCAGGCGGCGCTTGTCGAGCGTCCGTATCTGCTCGGTCAGGATGATGGAATCCCGCGTCAGGCCGTAGTTCGGTGCACCGACCGAGATATGCGTCGGCATTTTCGCCTTGTTCACCTGCGATGTAATGGCGGCAGCGATGACGGTCGGGCTGTACCGGTTGCCGACGTTGTTCTGCACGATCAGCACCGGACGCACTCCGCCCTGCTCGCTCCCGACCACCGGACTGAGGTCGGCGTAATAAATGTCGCCGCGTTTAATGCTGCTGTCCACGTTCCGTCACTCTCCGTAAATAGATTTGCGTTTTCTGTCCGCAAACCTATTGTCCCCACGCCGCCGAAAAATAAACGGCGCACGGCATGAAAAAAGCAGGGAGATTATGTTTCTCTCCCTGCTTCATCCTATGTTGCTTTAACCGATGTAGTACCTCGGTACGCGGCGGCTGACCGCGCACAGCACCTCATACGAAATCGTGCCGGCGGCCTCGGCGGCGTCCTCCGCCGTCCACCCGTCCGGGCCGAATACCGTCACCTCGTCGCCGCGGTGGACGTTCGCGCCCTCCGGAATGCGGACCATGCACATATCCATGCAGATGCGGCCGATGACGGGCGCGCGCTTTCCGTCCAGAATGACGTGCGCCTTGCCCGAGCCGGTGCGCAGATAGCCGTCCGCGTAACCCATCGAAATGACCGCCATACGGGTCGGCTCGGCGGTTTCGTAGGTTCTGCCGTAGCTGATGGTCGTGTGTGCCGGAATGTCGCGCACCTGGACGACTCTCGCCTTGACGGTCATCGCCGGCTTGAGGTCGAGCACGGGCGGCACCGAGGCATCCGGACGGTAGCCGTAGAGGATAATGCCCGCACGGGTCATGGTGCAGTGCATCTGCTTGTAGGTCTGGATAGCGCCGCTGTTCGCGCAGTGGCGGAGCGGCAGGTCAAGGCCGGCTGCCGCCAGACCCTCGCACACGCCGCGAAAACGCTCGTACTGCATTTCGGTGTAGCCTTCGCCCGACGGCACATCCGCCACGGCGAAATGCGTGAAGATGCCCTCGCTCCTGAGGCCCGGCTTTTTCGCGCACGCCAGAATGCGGCGAACGGTTTGCTCGCGTTCCCACGAAGGGAAGCCGATGCGCGTCATGCCGGTGTCGAGCTTGTAGTGCACGGTGATGTCGCGTCCCGTGCGGACGGCCGCCGCAGAGAGCAGCTCTGCGGTTTCCTCGTCGTAGACCGGCGCGGTGATGCCGTTTTCGGCGACCGTGTCCATGTCGGCCTCGTCGATATAGCCGAGAATGATGATCGGCTTTTCGATGCCGTTTTCGCGCAGTTCAACGGCTTCCGGCACGGTCGCGACCGCGAAATACGGTGCGCCCATGCTCTGGAGCCGCTGCGCGACCTGCACGGCGCCGTGGCCGTAGCTGTCCGCCTTGACCACGCACAGCACGGGCGCTTTCGCGGCCTCGCAGATGACGCGGTAGTTATGTTCGATGGCACCGAGGTCGATTTCCGCCCAGGTGCGATGCTTGTTTGGCTGCATTTGTGTTCATCCCCTGATTTTCGGCGTTATCCGCCATTTTCCTGATACGATGTAAACTGAATGCCGATTTCGCGCGTTCCGTCCACGTAAAATTCGGCGCACACCGGCTGCATATTGTCCTCGCGCAGCCAGATCAGCTTTTCGATATTCCCCTCCGCGCTCCGGTAGCGCAGCGCGGTCAGGGCGGTTTCTTTGACGGTTTCGCGGTAAGTTTCATCCGGCTCGGCGTTTTTGAGCGCCGCGATCACGCTGAATACCGCATCGGCGGGCGTCAGTCCCGGCCGGACCGGCCGCGCGTCGTCGAGTGTTAAATCGTCATATTGCAGCGTAAAATCCACCGTATCCGTTCCGGAAATGCGTCCCGCGACGCCCGCGACCGACTCGGGTGCGGTTATCGTAAAAACATCGGCATCCTCTTTATTATAGGCGTAATCCTGCTCGAACGCCATAGTAAATTCGTCGGTTTCGGATAAAATTTTCACGTGCGCGGAAAAGCCGTCCAGATTTTCGAAATGCGCACGCACCTCCTCGCTGCTGTTTCCGGTTTTTCCGCAGCCGCAGAGCAGTGCGGCCGTCAGCAGCACAGGCATCCATTTTTTCAGCTTACCACTCCCTCGAGTTGTATCGGCGCGTCACCTCGGGCAGGCAGGCGAGCAGGTCGGTCGGCGTCATGCCGTATTCGCTCAGAGCGTTCGCCGCCAGATCTCCGGCTCTGCCGTGCAGCCACGCCGCCGTACAGGCTGCCCGAACCGCGTCAATGCCCTGTCCGCACAGCGAAACCAGCATGCCTGCCAGAACATCCCCGCTGCCGCCTTTCGCCATGCCGGTTTGGCATTATCTGTCGCTGCATCTCCAGGACGACGCGCACAACGGGCTACTGACGACCATCGAGGAGAAGC
>UQVU01000189.1 GCA_900544475.1 uncultured Butyricicoccus sp. | reverse complement strand
CCTGTTATATCAGAGGAAAGGAGGCGTCGGTCATGACGGAACGGAGAAAGAAACGCCGCGCCACGCACGGCAGAGGACTGTTGTTTGCCGTTCTCTGCGCGACTGCGGCCGCGGTTTTCAAATACAGCAGCTTCCCTGCGGCGGAACAGCTTCGTCTGCGCGTGGCGGAAGCATGGGCGGGTGCGCCGGGCATGGAGAAAATCGTGAGCGCGTTCGGCGGCGCGGCGGAGGATACGGTCGCGGTGTTCGGGCATGACGGCTATGCGGCCTCGTCGGGCGGCGCGGATGATGTGCGGGCGCGGGAGCAGACGCAGTTTCCGGATACAGCGGACGAAACCGTGCACTCGCTCGGCTTTCGCTACGTTCTCCCGGTCAAAGGAACACTGACCTCTGCCTTCGGCGAGCGGCTGAGCCCAGTGACCGGCGAGCCGGCCTTTCACTACGGCGTGGATATTGCGGCGGACGAGGGCACGCCAATCTATGCGTTTGCTGACGGAACCGTGCAGGAAATCGGCGCGTCGGACTACGGCAACTACCTGATCATCGCGCATGCGGACGGCTTTTCCACGCTCTATGCCCATTGCAGCAGCATTTCCGCCGCCGAGGGCGAAAAAATCAAGCGCGGCGACGAAATCGCCCGTGTCGGACAGACGGGAAACGCGACCGGGCCTCACCTGCATCTGGAGCTGTGGAAGGACGGGGCGGCGCTCGACCCGGCGGACTACCTGACCGAACTGTGAGCGCGTGCAAAATCAGTGTGCGCGACGGCTTCTGGGTCATGCTGGCGGCGCTGTGGTGCGTGGATGAGGACGGTCTGCTGCCGGTTTTTCTGTTTGCGGCGCTCGTGCATGAAGCGGGACACGCCGCCGTGCTCGCGCTCTCCGGCGGTCGGCTCCGGCGTCTGACGCTCACCGCCTGCGGCGCGGTCATGCAGGCCGCTCTCCCTGCCGACCGGTACGCGCGGGCCGCTGTGAGCCTTGCGGGGCCGCTGGCGGGATTTCTTCTGACACTTGCCGCGCATTCTCTTGGGGCGTATCGCCTTGCGGGTGCAAGTGCGCTGCTCAGCCTGTTCAACCTCATCCCCCTTCCCCCGCTGGACGGCGGCATGGCGCTGCGTTATCTCGCGGACGGGCGGTTTCCGTGTCTGCGCGCGTGTCTCGCGGCAGGAAGCGGCGTGTTTCTGCTCCTTATCGGCGTGCTGCTCTGGCTGAATGGCGGAGGCATCTGGCTGCTGAGCGCAGGCGCGGGGGCGTGCATCGCGGCGGTACGCACACGAAAACAGCGTAAACTGTGTGCAGATTGACCTGTTTGTGCCTGATGTTTTACATCAAATTGCATCAAAAACAACGCTGAGCCTTGCATATGGTGGCAAAGTGCGGTAAAATAGACAGTACAGAGGCTCTTGCGGGCCGCTGCTGCGTACAGGCTTTCTGGAACGGAGGGTTTATGTTACATACAGGTGACAGGGTCGTTCATCCATTACACGGTGCAGGCGTGATTGAGGGCGTTGTCGAGCGAATGATTGACGACGAGCCGGTACAGTATTATGTGCTGCGCCCTGCTTTCGGCGACACCGAGCTTTTTCTGCCGGTAAACGGCTGTGAAAAGCTGGGCATCCGTCCGGTATGCAGCCGCGCACAGGCGGAGCGGTTCCTCGCGGAGCTGGACAGCGTTGTCTGCGGCGAGAGCAAGGGATGGAATCAGCGCTACCGTGAAAATATGCAGCATATCCGTTCGGGCGAGCTGCGTGAGGTTGCGCAGGTCATCAAGAGCCTGGCCGCCCGGGAATGCAGGCGCGGTCTGTCCACGGGCGAGAAAAAGATGCTCACACAGGCCATGCAGATACTCGAGTCCGAGCTGGCGTTCGCGCTTGAATGCCCGGCGGGCGAAATCGCGGCGCAGCTGCGCGAGCATCTCTGCCGCTGAGCGTACATCAGACAGGAAGGCTTTGCGCGGGCAGAGCCTTTTTCGATTTTATGATTTGCAAGGAGAAACGAAAAAATGCCGACTGAAAATACAGGTCTGCCGGCGGTCTGCGCGGTCATCGTGGCGGCCGGTTCTTCGCGCCGCATGGGCGGAGAGAACAAGCTGCTGATGCCGCTCTGCGGCAGACCGGTGCTGGCGCATACGCTGGAAGCGTTCGAGTGCAGCCGTGCGGTACGTGACATCGTGCTCGTCTGCCGGGAGCAGGACATGGAAACCTACCGCGCACTCGCAGAGAGCAGCCGCATCACAAAGCTGCGAACCATGGTGCAGGGCGGCGCGACACGCACGGACTCGGTGCTTGCAGGCGTTTCCGCCTCGCCCGAGGACGCGGCGCTTGTTGCGGTGCATGACGGCGCGCGTCCGCTCGTTTCGGACAAGGTGATCACCGATGCCGTCCGTGCAGCGGCGGAAAGCGGCGCGGCCGCGCCCGTTGTTCCGGTCAAGGACAGCATCAAGCGCATCGAAAACGGAAAAATCGCAGCCGATGTGCCGCGCGATACGCTCGCCGCCGTCCAGACGCCGCAGGTATTCCGCCGGGAACTGCTGCTCGACGCGCTGCAAAGCGCCGCCGCGAGCGGGCGCAGCTTTACGGACGACTGCGCGGCAGTGGAAGCGCTCGGACAGACGGTCAGCGCGACCGAAGGCAGCTATGAAAACATCAAGGTCACAACGCCTGAGGACATTCTCGTTGCCGAGGCGTTTATGCACAGGGAGGCAGCAGAATGAATATGCGAATCGGACATGGCTATGACGTACACAGACTGGTCGAGGGCAGACACTGCATCATCGGCGGCGTAGATATTCCGTTTGAGCTTGGTCTGGACGGCCATTCGGACGCGGATGTGCTGACGCACGCGGTGATGGACGCGCTTCTCGGCGCATTGGCGCTCGGCGACATC
>UQVU01000188.1 GCA_900544475.1 uncultured Butyricicoccus sp. | reverse complement strand
AATACACGCACTTCAAACGGTACAAAGCCGCGAGAAATGCGTGTTTTCTTTTGCTTCGAGGTTTTTGCGCGGATTATCGGCAGCGTGCGAGCTTTGCCGGATTTGGGGTTCCGCGTAAAGGCGCGGGACTATCGCAGGGCTGCCATTCCCTGCTTGAGAAAAAGACTTGACTCGGAGTGCACTCCAGGTGTTACACTGAAAGGACAGAATACTGCATCTTTACAGGAGGGACAGAAAATGACGATTGCTGAAACCGCCAAGAAATATGACATCTCCGCTGACACACTGCGCTACTACGAGCGCATCGGTCTCATTCCGCCGGTCCCCCGCACCAAGAGCGGCATACGCGACTACGACGAAACGTCCTGCGGCTGGGTCGAGTTCATTAAATGTATGCGCGGCGCCGGACTCCAGATCGAAGCGCTCATCGAGTACGTTGCCCTTTTCCAGCAGGGCGAGGCTACGGTCGGTGCGCGCAAGGCCATTCTGATCGAGCAGCGGGAGCAGCTCGCTGAGCGCATTGCGCAGATGCAGCAGACGCTCGAACGGCTCGATACCAAAATCGCGCACTACGGCAGCTGCGTGTCGTTCGAGAACGCGCTGCGCGAGGGAGAGCAGAACCGGAAATAACCTTTCCTCGCCCATTCTGGTCCTCGGTCAAAGCTGATGAATTTCTTGAAAAATGCTCGTTTTATGCGCAGAATGCACAGTTTATTCATTAATTTTTCGTTTATTTCGCAGAGAAACTGAAAATGCTTTGGGCAAAACGACGTATTATTGCACGTTTCTCATAAATTTATTGTTGCATTCCGTTAAATTTGACAGTTGACGCATGCTAATCCGTGTGGTATATTGTTAGAAGGAACAAAACTTAACAAGAAAGTGTGCAAAACACACTCGAAATAAAACCATCCGCATCCAGTGTATGGTACGGGTGGTATAGTGCTGTTCTGCCGCCTCTGTGCGGCCAAAAATCGGCGGAACGTCGGCCCTGACCGGGGTCGGCATCGGCAATAAATATCCAAACAAGAAGGAGACTTGAACATGGATTTCCATCTGACCCGTGAACAGGAACTGGTTCGCCAGATGATGCATGACTTCACCGAGAACGAAGTCAAGCCCATCGCAGCGGAAACCGACAAAACCTCTACTTACCCGCGCGAGAACATCGAGAAGCTGTTCGACCTTGGCGTAATGGGCATGATCGTGCCCGAGGAGTTCGGCGGCGCAGGCGCTGACGATCTTTCCTCCGCTATCGCTATCGAAGAGCTGTCCAAGCAGTGCGCTTCCACCGGCGATATCCTCGCTACCCACAACGGTCTGTGCTGCGGCCCGATCATCGCTAACGGTACTCCCGAGCAGAAGGCAAAGTACCTCCGTATGCTGACCGAGGGCCACAAGGTCGGCGCATTCGCTCTGACCGAGCCGGACGCTGGTTCCGACGCTGCTAAGGGCACCTGTGTTGCTGAGCTGCAGGGTGACCACTACGTACTGAACGGCTCCAAGATCTTTATCACCAACGGCTACGTTGCTGACGTATTCGTCGTATTCGCAATGACCGACAAGTCCAAGGGCACCAAGGGCATTTCTGCATTTATCGTAGAGAGCTCCTTCCCGGGCTTCTCTGTTGGCAAGCACGAGGAGAAGCTTGGCCTGCACGGCTCCCCGACGGCTGAGATCGTCTTCACCGACTGCATCGTTCCGAAGGAGAACCTCCTCGGCGCAGAAGGCAAGGGCTTCAAGATCGCAATGCAGACCCTGGACGGCGGCCGTATCGGCATCGCTGCTCAGGCACTCGGCATCGCAGAGGGCGCTATGGAAGAGTCCATCAACTTTGCTAAGACCCGTGAGCAGTTCGGTCGTCCGATCGCAAAGTTCCAGAACACTCAGTTCCTCTTTGCTGACATGCACGTTGCAATCGAGGCAGCTCGTCTGCTGACCTACAAGGCTGCTGTTGCCAAGACCGAGGGCGGCCGCTTCACTCTCGACGCTGCAACCGCTAAGCTGTTCGCATCCGAGGCTGCTATGAAGATCACCACCAAGGCAGTTCAGGTACACGGCGGCTACGGCTACACCAAGGATTACCCGGTTGAGCGCATGATGCGTGACGCTAAGATCACCGAGATCTACGAGGGCACCAGCGAGATCCAGCGTGTCGTTATCTCCGGCAACATTCTCGGTAAGTAAGAATAGGAGGAAAACTGAACTATGAAGGCAATTGTTTGTGTAAAGCAGGTTCCGGATACCTCCGGTAAGGTTGCTGTTAATCCGGACGGCACTCTGAACCGCGCATCCATGGCTACCATCATCAACCCGGACGACAAGAACGCTGTTGAGGCTGCTCTGCGTCTGAAGGATGCTACCGGCTGCAAGGTCGTTGTTATCACCATGGGTCCTCCCCCGGCTCAGGGCATGCTGCGTGAGCTGATGGCTATGGGCGCTGACGAGGGCATCCTGGTTTCCGCTCGTGAGTTTGGCGGTTCCGATACCTTCGCAACTTCCCAGATCCTCGCTGCTGCTATCAAGAAGTACGGCGCTGATCCTGACGCCATTGTATTCTGCGGCCGCCAGGAAATCGACTGCGATACCGCTCAGGTTGGTTCTCAGATCGCTGAGAAGCTGGACATCCCGCAGATTTCCTACGCTGCTGACGTAAAGATCGAGGGCACCACCGTTACCGTTAAGCGTGCTCTGGAAGATGGCTACATGACCATCCAGACCCAGACTCCGTGCCTGCTGACCTGCATCAAGGAGCTCAACGAGCCCCGTTATATGTCCATCAAGGGCATCATGGGCTGCTACGATAAGCCGATTGCAGTTTATGACTACAACACCCTGAAGGACGATCCGCTGATCGACCCGACCACCATTGGTCTGAAGGGTTCTCCGACCAACATCTTCAAGTCTTTCACTCCCCCGCAGAAGGGTCAG
>UQVU01000187.1 GCA_900544475.1 uncultured Butyricicoccus sp. | reverse complement strand
CCCCTGCCCTCATCGCAGAGAGCAGGGGAAAAGATGATTCTTTGGTATGAAATCAGTCCTCGTCGATGTCGAGGTACTCAGCCAGGTCCTTGAACAGAGCCTTGACTGCTGCCGGATCCTCGTCGTCCTCGAGAACGATCTGAAGCGGCTCGTTCAGGCTGAGCAGGAACATGCCGAGCAGGCTCTTGGCGTCTACCATGCCGCTCTTGCCGTGAATCCAGATATCGAAACCGTACTTGGTAACGATCTTGTTGATCTTCTGAATGTCGTCCGTATTCTTTACGCGAATGCCTCTGGTCATTGTAATTTCCTCCTGAATGTAAATCTGGGAAGTTCTTTCACAGACTGCCATACCGCAGTCCCCTTTTTGCTGATTACATTATAGCATAAAACCGGAGAAAGAAAAGTGGTTTTTCGAAAATCCGTGTATTTTCAGCATTTCCGAACCGAAATCTTTTCTCTCTCCGATTTTATTATGCACTTTCTACAAACAGGTTTCTTCCAGTTTGGTTACTCTGACGAAGTATCAGCCGAGAGAGTCCGCGCGCGGCACCATAATGTCGCCGTCTGCGGTCGCGGCGTTCGCGTAGGGGTCGGCTGCCAGCTTCTCCGCCGCCGGGCGGTACTTCTCAACGATGCTCGTCGGGAAGCTGTCGTACGGGTAGGAGATCTCATAGTAGTTATAGCCGTCCTCCACCGCTGGGGTGACGTTTACACGGGTGTTGTCCTTGAAGGAAGTCAGGTCGTAGAAGTCGCTGTAACCATGCGTCCGCAGCGTACCGGTCGCTACCGCGTCCTTGAGGAGCGCCGCGATGTCCGCGCGGTCGGTCACGTTGAGGCCGACCCACGTATCCTCGGCAGGAACGTAGAATTCCAGTTCGACCTGCGACACGGTATCCGGGGCGATGGACTGCGGCTCAAGGCCGAAATACTTCTTGATGAGCGCAAGCGTCTTGACGTCGCGGTCGGTCACAGCACCGTTCGCGTAGTTGTTCGCTTCGGCGTCGGTCGTAATGTTGAACGACATGACCGGCTTGGCAAGCTCGGTGTAGGTCAGGCGCTCCTCGCGCAGCGTCTTTACGATTTCGGCGGCCTTTTCGCCGTCGGTGATAGTCTCGCTGTTGTACTTCAGCTGATTGACGCAGAAGGTCATGTCGGTGACATGGGCGTTATCGAGGTCGAGGTCGTACAGCGAGCTGGATTTGAGCTTGTACTCGGACGAGCCGTAGACCTTGTTCAGCAGGCTGCGTACCTCTTCGCTTGCCGGCAGCTTGTAGCTGCGCGTCTTGACCGTGCCGTTCTGCATGGCAAACTGCAGCGAATGGCTCTCCAGAAATACGGTTCCGGTATTGTTCGAGTCCGCGTTCAGCGTCGCCTCGCGGCCGATTTCCGCCAGGCGGCAGAGCGCCGCGATATTTTCCTTTTCGGTCAGCTCCGCCGCGGAGTAGCCGTAGTCGATCAGACCGGCGGACGCGACCTTGCTCTCGTCCGGGAGCCAGCGGTCGTAGCCGAGAACGTCCTTCTGCATACCGACCATGAGCAGCGCCGTCACCGCAAGGATGGCGAGCATCTGCACCGGATGCTTGACGAGCGCACGGAAATCAAAGGCGTAGATGATCTCGATGATGCAGTGGAACAGCACCGTGCCGAACACCAGTCCCGGCCACAGCCAGAACTTGCCGCCGATAAGACGGAAGCCGAGGGCGAACGCCGTGCCCATGACGATGCACATGAACGCCTTGACCGGCAGGCGGAGCGGACGGAACGCCAGCGCCGTGCCCGCGCGTTCGCTCTTTCTGCGGCGGAAGGCAAAGACGCCGAGCGCAATGATAAAGAGCGCCGCCGCCGCGTACTCCGCGAGCAGCATATACGCAGGCTTACCGGCGCGGATGAAGTTATCCGCAAGACCGGAGCCGTAGTTCGCGCCGTTGACCATAAAATAGGTGGCGGCCGGGCTGAGACGCAGATGATTGAACAGGTCGCTGTAGCTCATGCTGGCGTAGGTCTTGCAGTACAGGCTCAGCAGACCCTCGTGCATCATCTGAATCGCGAGCGGCGCGAAATAGACCCACAGCTGAAGCAGCAGCGCGATAATCGTGTTGCCGCAGAGGATGGTCGAAAGTGCGCTCATCGCGTACAGCAGCAGGAAAAAGAGGATGTCGCAGAGTATGACACCGAGGTACGTACCGACAGAAATCGCTTCTCCGAAGCCCATCGCGTGCGCACACACGAGCGTCAGCACGCGGAGCACCAGATACGGCGCGATAACGCACACCGCACCGGTTACGAAATTCACAAGATACAGCTTTTCGCGCGAAATCGGCAGGCTGTGGTAAAAGTCCACCTTGCGCTTGTCGTGCAGATAGGCGAACATCGCCGTGCCGGCCACAACGGCAAGCAGGATAACGGCGAGCTTTACGAGCGGGTTCTCGCCGCCGATGTAACTCGCTGCGTCCGCCAGACTGTATTTCCAGTCCTGCGCAAGCTCAGACGCTCTCGCGCCATCGACAATCATACTCTTGCGGTCCTCCAGCGCCTGCTGCATATTCATCAGCGAGGGCAGGAGCATGGAAACCACGAATGCGAGCGTCGAGAGAACGACCGCCCACAGGCTGCGGCGCACGCCGTCGCGCACCAGTCCCTTAGAAGAGGAGCTTCTTGACATCATAGCCTGCCACCTCCGTTTCATTGATAAAGATTTCCTCGAGCGTCAGCGGCAGAAGCTCGCAGAACGTCGGGTTCATCTTGTTGATCTTCGCCATCAGCTCGTCGCGTTCGCCGCGTGCGGTAATGGTGTAGAGCGAGCCGCGCTGCTCCTTTTTGAGCAGGTCGAAGCCGTTCCATGCGTCCTCGGGCAGCGGTGCGCCGAAGATGCACTGTACCTTATACATACCGAGCTTCATCTCGTCGAGGTCGCGCGAGAACAGGATGCCGCCGCGATGCAG
>UQVU01000186.1 GCA_900544475.1 uncultured Butyricicoccus sp. | reverse complement strand
AGGATCGAGCGACCTACCCTAAAACACGCCGGGCCGACGTATCGTCTTATATGCGGTCTTGCTTCCGAGTGGGGTTTACAGAGCCTCCTCTGTTACCAGAGGAGCGGTGAGCTCTTACCTCGCCTTTCCACCCTTACTGCTTTATGCGAACATAAAACAGCGGTATATCTCTGTTGCACTATTCCTGAGGTCACCCTCGGCGGACGTTATCCGTTATCCTTGCCCTGTGCAGCCCGGACTTTCCTCATACCCGAAGGTACGCGACCGTCAGCACCAGTCACGGTAGACATTATAACACACAAAATGGATAAACGCAACTTTTTTTGCGCCTCAGCTGCGCTTTATGAAAATCAGGCTGAGCGCACAGGCGACACACTCGACCGCCGGGAAGGTCAGCCAGACGCCCGTGACGCCGAGAACGGCGCTCAGCGCGAACAGCAGGGGCGGAATGGCGACGATGCTGCGCACGAGCGACACGGCGAAGCCGCGCCCCGCCTGACCGGCCGCGCTGAAATACGCCGCCGCGATGATGTTGATGCAGGCCGGGAGAAAGCCGGCGAAGTAGATGCGCAGACCGGGCACCGCGTAGGCGGCGAGCGCCGGGTCGTGCTCGCTGTTGAATGCCGCCGTAACGGGCGAGGCGAACAGAAACACGAGAACGTACATCGCAAGCGAGAGCGCAAGCGCGGTCACGACCGTCCAGCGGAACAGACGGCGGCGGTCGGCGCTTGTGCTGCGGCTGATGAGCGGCTGCACGCCGGTGGACAGGCCGGTGAAGATGGCGCTCTCGACGAGTGCGAGGTTCGCGATGACGCCGTAGGCGGCGATGCCGGTGTTGCCTGCAAGGCGCAGCAGCACCAGATTGAACAGCAGCAGCGTGATGCCGGAGGCAACCTCACCGATGAGCGAGGACAGGCCGGGCGCACAGATGCGCGGCAGCAGGCGGAATTTAGGCTTTCCGCGCCGCAGATGGAAGCCGCGTCCCGGCTTGCGCAGGTGGCCGGAGAGCACGAGCAGACTGACGAGCGGGGAAGCGCCGGTGGCGAGCGCCGCGCCGAACATACCGAGTCCGCATGGGAAAATAAAGACCCAGTCGAACACGATGTTGAACAGGCTGCCGGCAATCATGGCGGCCATGGCGCGGCCGGGGTCGCCGTCGTTGCGCACAAAGGCGAGCATGACATTGTTCGTGACGAAAAAGGGCGCGAAGCACAGCAGCAGCCGCAGATAGACCGCCGTCATTTCGAGCGTTTCGCCGTTCGCGCCGAGCAGCCGCGACAGAGGGACAACGCCGAAAATGCCGGTGAGCATGAACAGCACGGCAATGACAAGGCCGAGCGCAAGCGTATGGGTAAACGTGCGGTCGGCCTCGGCGTCGTCGCCCTGCGCCCGGCAGAGCGAGTAGTGCGTCGCGCCGCCCACGCCGACCATCAGGCCGAGACCGTTCATCAGGTTGTACGCCGGAATGGCGATGTTGAGCGCGGCAAGGCCGAGCGAACCGGTGCCCTTGGCGACGAAAAAGGTATCCGCGAGAATGTAGCACGAAATGCCGACCATGCCAAGAATGCCCGGCGCGGCGTAGCGGCGGAACTCGCGGAAAGACGCGGTGTGTTCCAAAATATTACCCCCAGTGAAAAAGAAAAAGCGCCTGCCGCTCCATCTTCAAAGGCCTGCGATGGAGGGCGGACGCCCGATGCTCCTATCCGGCGATAGGGGCTGCGTTTCTCTTTATGGCAATACCGCATAATGGGACAAGAGCGATTTGCGCGAAGCGCCGCAGCTTTCACTATGCGGTGTTGCCTTATATATAATGTATAAATTCTTCTGCTATGATAGCAGATAGATAAGGTGAAGTCAAGCCGTCACTTTGCAGCCGGCGCTTCCGGCGAGTTAACGTAGAGAAACGGAAGAAGAATATCTCCGAGACCGGTCACGCCCTGAAAAACGAGCTTCTGGAGCAGGAAAACAAGCTGCTCCGCGCTCATGCCGGGCATTTTGTCCGTCAGCCATGAGTAGAAAACCGAAACAATACCCGGCAGGATGTAGGCGTAAACGAGCGTTTTCTCGTTGTCCGAGTTAGCGACAGGCACGTGCTCGTTCCAGCCGCGCTCGAAAGCCTTGTAGGTCAATTCCTGAAGCCGGCGGTTGAAGCGAGGATCACCGCGCTCGCCACCCAGCGCAAAGAACAGCTTATACACGCGCGGCGTGGCTTTCAGATGGTTGAGGAAGGCGGCAAGCTCGTCGAAGGCGTGCTCCGGGCTGGAAAAGCGCAGGTTGATGTAGTCGATCGCGTAATCCTCGACCTCGACGAGTAGGGAATCGACGTCCTTGTAGTGCAGATAGAAGGTGCTGCGGTTGATGTCCGCACGGGCGCAGACATCCTTGACGGTGATAGACGTCAGCGGCTTTTCCGTAATCAGTTCGATCATGGCTTCGCGAAGCGCGTTTTTCGTGAACTGAACGCGGCGGTTTACGGGTTTTCCGGACATGACGCGGCCTCCTGCTTTTTTGATGCTACCATTTTAACAGCGCGGTGTCGTGAAGTCAACGGCGTGTCTATAAAATTCACAAAACCGAAACATTCTTCCGGGACTGGAAAAGACGGGAAATCCCTGTGTGCGGGCGCACGCGGCGCGGGAACGAACGGAAAAGCGCAGATGGAAAAAGACGCAGTTTTTGCGCGGTGAGAAAATTTTTTGCACAAGCTATTGACAAAACTGCCGAAGTGGTGTATTGTAAAGGTACAAAGAATTATGCAATATGTATAATTCATCCGGTAAGGAGGGTGCGTTATGAATAACAACTTGATCATCACTATCGGCCGTGAATACGGCACCGGCGGTCGGGAAATCGGCCAGAAACTTGCGCTCCGCCTGGGTATTCCGTTCTATGATCGCGAGCTCATCACTCGTGCGGCTAAAAAGACAGGCTTCGATGAAAAGCTGTTCGAGCAGCTCGACAAGCGTGCCACCAACAGCTTCCTTTACTCGCTGACTATGTTCGGTTCTGTCGG
>UQVU01000185.1 GCA_900544475.1 uncultured Butyricicoccus sp. | reverse complement strand
TATCCCGAAAAAGCCTGCACACGCGAAGATTTTGCATATGGTGTAGGCAATGTAATCGGTATCCCGACCGAAAACAGTTACAGCTATTTCGATGACTGGGGAAGCATTAACCCTGATTATATGGATGTTATCAACGCTATGCGATCGTACGGCATCATCGGCGGTGACGGTACAGGTCTGCACGGAAAATTCAACCCTAAGCAAACAATAACCCGTGCTGAGGTCGCGCAAATTCTTTGCAATTTAATTGAACTCGTTGAAAGCTAACGCAAAAGCCCTTCCGACTGTACAATCGGAGGGGCTTTTATCACTTAATCCTTACTTGTTGCTATATTCTGTCGTTTATGCTATAATAATTCGAGAAAACCGAGGTTTCCCCCAGTTTTCCGGCGCAGCCGATGACGCTTCGCGGTTATTCCCTCACCATGCCCCAGCAGAGTTTCTGTGAAGGAGGTGAGTGCGATGTATGTTACTTATAATGAGCTGTTTCAGCTCCTAACATTTCTCGCAGCTTTTGCCGGTCTGATCTTTCAGATAAGCAAAAGAAAATAACCGCTCCTACTCCAATAGCGCGGTTATTTTCTTCCAAATAACTGTGTGGGAGTAACCGTACATCGGCTGCGCCCTTTTTCTATTTCTATTATAACAGTTCTGTGCGGTTTGTCAATGCTTCTGCGGGGCAATTCCGCCGACCGGGATTTACATTTTCAGAACACAAAAGGCTTCGGAGCACATCACTCCGAAGCCCTTTTATTATTTCAAAATCAAAGATTACTTAATCTTCTCTTCCGGCTTTACGTCCTTCATAGACAGGTTTACGCGGCCCTTGTCATCGATCTCCATGACCTTGACCCAGACCATGTCGCCTTCCTTGACAGCGTCCTCGACCTTCTCGATGCGGTGGTCAGCCATCTTGGAGATGTGAACCATGCCGTCCTTGCCCGGGAGCAGGTTTACGAACGCGCCGAAGTTCATCAGGCGAACGACCTTGCCGTAGTAGATCTCGCCCGGTTCCGGCTCCTTGACGATCGCTTCGATCATCTTCTTAGCCTTGTCGGCGTCGGTTGCCTTGACAGCGGCGATGGTAACCGTACCGTCGTCCTCGATGTCAACCTTTGCGCCGGACTCAGCAACGATGTTCTGGATAACCGAACCGCCCTTGCCGATAACCTCACGGATCTTGTCCGGGTTGATGTGCATGGTGGTCATCTTCGGCGCCCAGTCGGAAACGTCCGCACGCGGCTCCGGAATTGCCTTGAGCATGATCTCGTCCAGAATGCCGTAACGGGCAACGCGGCACTTCTCGAACGCCTGCTTGATGATGTTCGGGGTCAGGCCGTCGACCTTGATGTCGACCTGAATTGCGGTGATGCCCTTCTTGGTACCGGCTACCTTGAAGTCCATGTCGCCGTAGAAGTCCTCAACGCCCTGAATATCGGTGAAGGTGGTCTCCTGACCGCCGTCGGTGATAAGGCCGCAGGAAATGCCAGCTACCGGTGCCTTGATCGGAACGCCTGCGTCCATCAGCGCCAGAGTGGAGCCGCAGACAGAACCCTGAGAGGTCGAGCCGTTCGAGGAAATAACCTCGGAAACCAGACGCAGCGCGTACGGGAACTCGCTTACCGGCGGGATGACCGGCAGCAGAGCGCGCTCAGCCAGAGCGCCGTGACCGATCTCACGACGGCCGGGGCCGCGGGACGGACGGGTTTCGCCGACCGAGAAGGACGGGAAGTTGTAGTGGTGAATGTAGCGCTTTTCCTTCTCCTCGAAGATGGTATCCAGCTCCTGTGCGTCGCCCAGCGTGCCGAGGGTGCAGAGAGTCAGAACCTGGGTCTGACCGCGGGTGAACATGCCGGAACCGTGAACGCGCGGCAGAACGTGAACTTCAGCAGCCAGCGGACGGACTTCCTCCATGCCGCGGCCGTCTACGCGCTTGCCGTTTGCCAGCCAGCGGCGGACGATCTTCTTCTGCAGCTTGTCTACGCACTCGCCGAGGTTTGCGCCGTGCTCTTCCTTGTACTCGTCGGACAGGGTCGCCTCGAAAGCGTCAACGATCTCGCGAACGCCTGCGTCGCGAACGGTCTTGTCGTCGGTATCCATAGCGGCCTCGAACTTGTCGTTGCACTCTGCCTCGAGCTTGTCGAACAGGTCGTGGTCGATGTCGTGATGCTCATACTCGAACTTCGGCTTGCCAATCTCGTCCTTGATGGACTGGATAAACGCGCAGACCTTCTTCAGCTCCTCGTGAGCCTCCATCAGAGCGTTGAACATCTGCTCCTCCGGAACTTCCTTCGCGCCGGCCTCGATCATAACGATCTTGTCCTTGGTCGCGCACAGGGTAACGTCCATCTCGGACTCCTTGCGCTGCTCGGAGGTCGGGTTGATAACGGTCTTGCCGTCAACGATGCCGACCTGGCAGCCGGCTACTACGTAGTCGAACGGGATGTCGGAGATAGAAACCGCGATAGACGCGCCGAGCAGCGCAACTACCTCGGGGGAGTTGTCGTAGTCGTTCTCAAGAACGGTGCAGACGATGGAAACGTCGTTGCGCAGGTCCTTCGGGAACAGCGGACGCATCGGGCGGTCGATCTGACGAGAGGACAGGATTGCCTTCTCGGACGGACGGCCCTCGCGGCGCATGAAGGAGCCGGGGATGCGGCCTACGGCGTACATGCGCTCCTCGAAGTCAACCGAGAGCGGGAAGAAGTCGATGCCGTCGCGCGGCTTTGCGGATGCGGTAGCGGTAACGAGGACTGCGGTCTCGCCGTAGCGGACGAGGCAGGAGCCGTTTGCCAGCTGCGCCATCTTGCCGGTCTCGACGGTCAGCTTGCGGCCGGCGATCTCGGTCTCAAAAACGCGGTAGTTTTTGAAGTCAAAGTGGTTGATATTTGCCATTTTGTTTCCTCCTTTAATCGTTTGGGGAGGGCGGCAGCAGCTTTTTTAGCACTTGAAACAAAAACCAAGCGGAATGGAAAATGGAGAATTGCTGTATCGCGCAAGGAGAGCGCTATTTTCCATTTTCAATTCTCAATTTTCAATTCCGAATCATGCTCTGCATGATTTGGTCTCTCTTTCAACTGCTAAAAAGCGATAATGCCGCCCAGCTTAAAATACAGAAACAGGGGAGCAGACTGCTCCCCTATTTTCGCAT
>UQVU01000184.1 GCA_900544475.1 uncultured Butyricicoccus sp. | reverse complement strand
CATCCAGAAACTTTTCTCTCTTTAGAAGCATAAAAACCGAGGTACACGCCCCCGGTTTTTATCAATCTGCTTCGCAGATTGTATTTTATGCGCGCTTTCGCGCGGCATTTCGTATTCTCAAAAATAGATTTTATCGACAATAACGGTAAAACGGAGCAATCGTAGGGCGGGGTGCCCCCACCCCGCCGTCCGCACCATCACGCGATGCCAGATTTCCATACCGCGCAGAAAAGGGACAGGCTTTCGCCTGTCCCTCCTATTATCTGTAATTGTCAGATTTTACGCCTTGCCAAGCTCCTTAACGCGAGCCTGTGCTGCTGCCAGACGCGCGATCGGAACGCGGAACGGCGAGCAGGAAACGTAGTTCAGACCGACGTTGTGGCAGAACTCAACGGACGAAAGGTCGCCGCCGTGCTCGCCGCAGATGCCGAGCTTGATGTCCGGACGGACGCGCTTGCCGTTGTCAACAGCCAGCTTGACCAGTCTGCCGACGCCCTTCTGGTCGAGGCGTGCAAACGGGTCGGACTCGAGGATCTTCTTCTCGAAGTAGGTCTCGAGGATGCGGCCGACATCGTCACGGGAGAAGCCGTAGGTCATCTGGGTCAGGTCGTTGGTACCGAAGGAGAAGAACTCAGCCTCTTCTGCGATCTCGTCCGAGGTGACAGCTGCACGCGGGGTCTCGATCATGGTACCTACCATATACTTCATCTTCAGGCCGGAGGCTTCGATCAGCTCGTCAGCCTTAGCCTTGATTACCTTCTTAACAAAGCGCAGCTCGTTGATCTCGGAAACCAGCGGAACCATGATCTCCGGCGTGATGCGCAGGTCGTCTTCCTTCCAGACGTTGATGGCAGCGGAGATAATCGCCTCGGTCTGCATCTCAGCGATTTCCGGATAGAGAACGTCCAGACGGCAGCCGCGGGTGCCGAGCATCGGGTTGAACTCGTGCAGGCTCTCGACCTTGGACTTCAGCTTCTCGAACGGAACGCCCATCTCGCCGGCCAGCTCCTGAATCTCGTCGTCCTCGTGCGGGAGGAACTCGTGGAGCGGCGGGTCAAGCAGGCGGATGGTTACCGGCAGACCGCCCATTGCGCGGTAGATTGCCTCGAAGTCGCCGCGCTGCATCGGCAGGATCTTCGCCAGAGCGGCCTTGCGCTGCTCGAGCGTGTCAGCGATGATCATCTCACGAACCGCCTTGATACGGGTCGGCTCGAAGAACATATGCTCGGTACGGCACAGGCCGATGCCTTCCGCGCCGAACTTGCGTGCCTGCGTAGCGTCGCGCGGCGTATCGCCGTTGGTGCGGACGTGCAGGGTACGGATCTCGTCAGCCCAGCCCATGAAGCGGCCGAAGTCGCCGGTCAGCTCAGCTTCCTGCGTCGCGATAGCGCCGAGGTAAACGTTGCCGGTCGAGCCGTCGAGCGAAATAACGTCGCCTTCCTTGGCAATCGTGCCGTCAGCGAACGTGATGGTCTTGTCCTCTTCGGAAACCTTGATGCCGTTTACGCCGGCAACACAGCAGGTGCCCATGCCGCGTGCAACTACGGCTGCGTGAGAGGTCATGCCGCCGCGAGCGGTCATGATGCCCTCGGAAACTGCCATGCCGTCGATGTCCTCCGGGGAGGTCTCCTGACGGACCAGAACGACCTTAAGGCCGGTCTTGTGTGCCTTTGCAGCAGCGTCCGCGGTGAAGTAAACCGCGCCGCAGGCAGCACCGGGAGATGCCGGCAGGCCGGTGGTGATCGGGGTAGCAGCCTTCAGTGCTTCCGGATTGAAGGTCGGATGCAGCAGTGCATCGAGCTGCTTCGGCTCTACCTTCATGACAGCCTGCTCCTTGGTGCATACGCCCTCGTCTACGAGGTCAACTGCAACCTTGAGCGCTGCCTGAGCGGTACGCTTGCCGTTACGGGTCTGGAGCATATAGAGCTTGCCGTTCTCGATGGTGAACTCCATATCCTGCATATCGCCGTAGTGCTTCTCGAGGCGGCTGGAAATGTCAACGAACTGGTTGTAAACCTCCGGCATGGTGTCGGCCAGTGCGGAAATCGGCTGCGGGGTGCGGATGCCTGCTACGACGTCCTCGCCCTGCGCGTTCATCAGGAACTCGCCGTACAGCTTCTTCTCGCCGGTTGCCGGGTTACGGGTAAATGCAACGCCGGTGCCCGAAGTCTCGCCCATGTTGCCGAATACCATCGACTGAACGTTGACTGCGGTGCCCCAGGAGTGCGGAATGTCGTTCATGCGGCGGTAAGTGTTGGCACGCGGGTTGTCCCAGGAGCGGAATACTGCGCGGACAGCTTCCATCAGCTGCTTCTTGGGGTCCTGCGGGAAGTCCTCGCCGAGGGACTTCTTATAGTGGTCCTTGAACAGAACGATGAGCTCGGACATATCGTCTGCATCCAGCTCGTTGTCCATCTTGACGCCCTTCTTGTCCTTGACCTGGTCGATGAACTGCTCGAAGGTGGACTTCGGCAGCTCCATTACGACGTCGGAGAACATCTGGATGAAGCGGCGGTAAGAGTCGCGTGCGAAACGCGGATTGTTCGTCAGCTTAGCAACGGCTTCGCAGATCTCGTCATTCATGCCGAGGTTCAGGATGGTATCCATCATGCCGGGCATGGAAGCGCGCGCACCGGAACGAACCGATACGAGCAGCGGCTTCTCAGCATCGCCGAGGGTCTTGCCGGTGACCTTTTCGAGCTTGTCGAGATATTCGAGGATCTGTTCCTGGATATCCGGGTAGATGGTCTTGCCATCCTCATAATATCGGGTGCAGGCTTCGGTGGTGATGGTAAAGCCCTGCGGAACGGGCATGCCGAGACCGGTCATTTCTGCCAGGTTCGCGCCCTTGCCGCCGAGCAGCTCACGCATTTTGCCATTGCCTTCCGGGAACATGTAAACATATTTCTTCATTGTGGATCTTTCCTCCATTCGGTTGATGCGCTCTTTTTACTCACACTTCAATCACACAACCGTATTATAGCACGCTCTGCACAAAAACTTCTATTGTGGGATTACACCGAATTACCAAATCGTTCTTGTATATTTTGCACAATCCGCTTGAATTTATTCGTTTTTTCATGAAATTCATTTTTTCATTTTACAAGTTTTCTTTCGCTTAACTTTACTTTTTCTTCACACAAATCGGGGTTTAT
>UQVU01000183.1 GCA_900544475.1 uncultured Butyricicoccus sp. | reverse complement strand
ATTTGCCCATCACTTCACCGTTTCTTTCCGTCAAAATAAAATTTTATTCGAAGTTTTACCGTGTTTTTTCGTTATTCTGTCCAGTTTTCCGGCACACTTTCCCGTGCTTTTCGCTTTTTCACCAAATTCCGGCCCAAATTTCTGTTCCTATAAGCAGTAGACAACTTGCGCAGAATTTGATAAACTATCAAGGTACATTGTGGACACATTTGGAGATTCTTCAGGGAGAGGCATGAATATGAAGGTCAGCCGCTTAAACTCCATAGAGCAGTATGTGATCTCGCGCGAAACCGTCAGCATCGACGAGTTGTGCGAGGTTTTTGGTGTGTCCAAAAATACCATCCGCCGAGACCTGAACGAGCTGGAAATGCGCGGCCATATTACTAAGGTATACGGCGGCGTCACCGCAACCGTCCCCTCGGGCGCGGTCCCGACCCCCATCCGCTCCGGCCTCAACAAGGTGGACAAGTCGCTCATCGGGCGGCTCGCCGCCGAGGAAGTCGCGGACGGCGACACCATCTTCATCGACTCGGGCACGACCACGCTCTGTCTGCTGCGATTTCTCGTTGCGAAAAAGCGTATCACCATCATCACCCACTCGCTCGGTGCGCTGAGCGAGGCGTCCAAGTACGATAATCTGAATATCATTTCGCTCGGCGGCATTTACAGCCCCACGACCGATTCCTTCGTCGGTCTGTCCGCCATCGAGGCGCTGTCCTCCATGCGCATCAACAAGGCATTCATGGGCGCGACCGGCGTTTCGCTGACCGCCGGCATGACCAACACGACCTTCCTTGAAGCGGAAATCAAGCGCGCCGTCGTGCAGCGGGCCGACAGTATCTACGGCATGGCCGACTCCTCGAAAATCGGCAAGGAAGCCATCGTCACCTTCTGCCACCTGAAGGACCTTACGGCGTTCATCACCGACCGCGAGCCGCCGAAGGAATACGTGGATCTCTGCCGTCAGGAAAACGTAAAGCTCCGATACGAATAACAGGCAAAACACAACCCCGGAAGAGCAGATCTCCCGGGGTATTTTTGTGCCGTTTTCTTTCTGCGATACCGGTTTCTCTCAGTGTTTCCGCTTTACGATACCGGTATCTCTTTACATAAGGCTCTGTGTCAGCGCACGGAGGATAAGCTCGGTCATCTCGGTTTTCGGGATAGGCTGCGGATCGGTAATCCACTTTTCGAGCATGCCCACGATGCCGGTGGACATGAAGCGGGCCGCGTAGGTATCCTCGACCGTGCGGTAGGGCAGCATTTCGAGCCGGCATTCCTCCAGCACGGTGATCATCTTGCGTCCGAAGCCCTCGACGCCGGTCCCCCGGACGAGCGCGGTCACGATCTCGCGGTTCTCCTCCAGATAATCCATCGCGCGGGTGAGCACCGGTTCGAGCGTGCTGGTCTCACGCGGCTGGATGTCCGCAATGAGGTCGCGGAAGTCTCCGATCATCTCCGCCTCGATTTTGTCTCTGAGGTCATACACATCGCGGTAGTGCGCATAGAATGTACCTCGGTTGATGTCCGCCTCGCGCACGACATCGGTCACGGTGATGCTTGGAAAGTCTTTCTGCTGCATCAGACGGGTCAGCGCCTGCCGCAGCAGCTTTTTGGTACGCCGTATTCGCTTGTCCTCCTGTACCGCTCCTGCCATTTTTACTTCTCCTCCGTTCAGATTATGTTCAGATTTCAGTCATCTTCGCTTTCGCCGTATGTTTTCAAACATATTATCTCATATTGTCGTTTAACGCACTGTTTAATTGTATTTGCCTATTGTGTTCGTTAACCTTATGTATTATACTATAACACGAAAAGAAATCCTGTACAATATCTATTTCCCAGAAAGTTGGTGTTTTCTTTGTGAAACTTAACGGACACAACCCGGTTGATTTGATTATTAACCATCGCAAGCTCATCGAGAAGATATTTACCGTACTCGTGCTGCTCAGCCTGATCTGTGCGCCGATGGTCGGCATCAACTACGACCTGACCAAGTATCTTCCCGACTCCTCCCCGTCCGCACAGGCGCTCGACATCATGGAGGACGAGTTCACCTACCCCGGCATGGGCCGCGTCATGCTGAAAGACGTCACGCTTTACGAGGCGAAGAACATCAAGGACCGCATCGCGGACGTTGACGGCGTAGACATGGTCATGTGGGCCGACCTTACGACCAACATTTACGGTTCGAGCGAATTCATCGACTACGATGACATTGATGATTATTACCACGAGGACAACCAGACCGCCTACATGGACATCGTGTTCAAGGACAAGGACTCGTCCACGCAGACGCACAAGGCCATCCGCCAGATCGAGCAGATCGTCGGTGAGCACGGTCTTGTGGCCGGTTCCGCAACGAGCGACACCAACCTCGGCCCGACCATCAACAAAGAGGTTGCCCGCGTGATGGTGCTCGCGGTCATCATCATCTATATCATTCTGACCATCACCACGACCTCGTGGTTCGAGCCGGTCATGTTCCTGTCCATCCTCGGCATTGCCATCGTCATCAACATGGGCACGAACATCTTCCTCGGCGAGATTTCCTTCCTGTCGAACGCGGTCGGCGCGGTATTGCAGCTCGCCTGCTCGATGGACTACTCGATCTTCCTGCTGCACGCCTTCACGCAGGAGCGCGCACAGGGCATCGAGCCGGAGCAGGCCATGGCGAACGCATGGCGCAGCGCGTTCTCGTCGGTATTCGCTTCGGGCATGACGACCATCGTCGGCTTCGCGGCGATGTGCCTGATGAACTTCGGCATCGGCCCGGATATGGGCATCGTGCTCGCCAAGGGCATCGCCATCAGCCTTGCGACCGTGCTGCTGCTCATGCCGGCGCTCATCCTGCGCTTTCAGGATATCGTCGCCAAGACCAAGCACCGTCCGTTCATTCCGACGCAGAGCCGCGGCATCGGCAATTTTGCCTTCCGCATCCGCCGCCCGCTGTTCATCGCTGTGCTGCTCATCATCATCCCCTGCTACGTCGCGCAGGGCATGGCGAACTTCAGCTACGGCAACGAGGCAGTCGCGAACTCCCCCGGCACACCGGTCTATGAGGCCGAGCAGCAGATGAATGCCGAGTTCGGCAAGAGCAACATGATGATCGCGCTTGTCCCGCCCGACAGCAACATCACCGAGAAAAAGATGACCGAGGAGATCGACGACC
>UQVU01000182.1 GCA_900544475.1 uncultured Butyricicoccus sp. | reverse complement strand
CCCAAGGAGAGTGTGGTTCAGATGACGGCGGAGCAGCGGGACTGCTACCAGAACTTTATCAATGTTCTGGCACAAATCCTGAGCAAGTGTGCTGCCGCAGAAAAGGAAAATCAGAAAATCTGAGCAGAGTATTCCGGGCGGTCGATGACCGCCCGGTCCTGCAATAGGAGGCAATCTATGTATAATACGAAAGAGGGCAAATCGTGTGTTATCTATATCCGCGTCAGCAGTGAGCGTCAGGTAAAGGGGTATAGTCTGGACGGGCAGAAGCACTATCTGGCTGAATGCGCCGAGCGTCGGGGTATGACCGTTCTTGATACCTACGATGAATGCGGGTCATCTGTCGAGACCGTCGCACGGCTGACCCGTGTCTGAGCGTGAACACCATGAAAACGATAAACGTTGTCGCGGCGGTGATTTTCCGCACATTCGAGGGCAAAACGCAGGTCTTTGCGACCGCAAAGGGCTACGGCGAATTCAAGGGTCAGTGGGAATTTCCGGGCGGCAAAATCGAGCCGGGCGAAACCCCGCAGGCCGCGCTCGTCCGGGAAATCCGGGAAGAGCTGGCGACCCTCGTCCGGGTCGGCGAGAAAATCGCCGCAGTCGAGTACGACTACCCCTCGTTCCACCTGTCCATGGACTGCTTCCGCTGCGAGGTCATCGAGGGCGTCCTGACGCTTCTCGAAGCCGAGGACGCGCGGTGGCTCACCCGCGAGGAGCTTGACAGCGTGCCATGGCTCCCGGCGGACGTTGCGCTCATCGACACGCTCCGGACGCTGATGCCGTAACCGAATACCGCAATAACAGCCTGCACCGCGCGAAAAACGCCGTCCGCAGGCTGCTTTCCGTTCTGTCCGGGGCGCTGTTTTCCGCATTTTCATGTTGTCGAATTATGTCGTTTTCCCGTAAAATAGATTGCGTACAGCTTTTTTCAGCTGTATCCCAATCATTTTTATGGAGGTTTCACAATGGAAAACATTCGCGTTTTTGAGGAAAACGGATACATTCATTTCATCATGCGTCCCGAGGACCTGATGCGGCTGCGCTACTCGGAAGAAGCGGCTACACTCTTTTCCGATTTCATGGACGGCTGGCTGACGCAGATGAAAACGCAGGTGCGCGAAAACACGATGGACGGCTACCGCTACGCCTTTGAGAAGCATATCCGTCCGTTTTTCGACGCGCGCGGCACGACGCTCGCCACGGCGCGCCCCATGGATTTTCAGGATTTCGTCAATCTGAAATATCAGCAGGGGCTTTCCCCCACTTCCATCGTAAAATTCCACTCCATTATGCACAAATGCCTGAAATACGCGGTCGCGCTTCAGATCATTCCGAGCAACCCGTCGGATAATGTGATGCTGCCCAAGCGGCATAAATTCCGCGGACAGGTCTATGACCGCACGCAGATCAACATTTTCCTTGCCGCCGCGCTCCACTCCCCCGGCGAGGCGGCGTTCGTGCTCGCCGCGACCTACGGACTGCGCCGCAGCGAATGCGCGGGACTCAGGTGGAGCGCCATCGACTTCCGCGCGCGCCGCATGGTCATCAACCACACCGCCGTTATCTCCAACGGGCGCATCATCTACGCCGACAACGTGAAAACCAGGTCGAGCTACCGCACGCTGCCGCTTTCCGACTCGCTCCGGCGGTATCTGCTCGATTTGCGCCGCCGTCAGAAGGCAAACCGCCGAAAATACGGAAAATCCTACTGCCAGACCGATTATGTGTGCTGCTTTGAGGACGGCTCGCCGCTCCGCCCGGACTATATCTCGCGCGAATTCGGGCGCGTCTGCCGCAGAGCCGCTCTGCCGCGCATCCGCTTCCATGACCTGCGTCACTCGGTCGCAACCCTGCTGCTCCAGCAGGGCTTCTCGCTCAAGCAGATTCAGGACTGGCTCGGCCACGCCGACATCTCCACCACCGCCAACGTCTATGCCCATGTGCCCTATATCGAAAAGGAAACCATCGCGAAAAACGCTACGCCGGTGATTGAGATTTGACGCCGGACGGCTCGTATTTCCCGCCGCCGTATGGTATACTGGTTACAAAGCTGATTTAGGATGTGTACATATGACCATATTAGTAACCGGCGGTGCCGGATATGTCGGCTCGCACACGGTGCGGGCGATGCTTGAAGCCGGATACAGCGTTGTCGTCGCCGACAACCTCAGCACCGGCTTCCGCGCGGCGGTCCCGGCGGCCTGCCGCCTTTACGAGGGCGATATCCGTGACGCGGCGTTTCTCACGGAGATATTCGAAAAGGAAGAAATCGACGGCGTTATCCACTTCGCCGCGTTTTCTCAGGTCGGCGAGAGCGGAAAAGTGCCGCTGCGCTACTACGAAAACAACGTCGGCGGCACGCGCGTGCTGCTCGAGCAGATGACCGCGCACGGCGTCGATACCATCGTGTTCTCTTCCTCTGCGGCGGTCTACGGCGAGCCGGAGCAGGTCCCCATCGAGGAGACCGCGCCGCTGCACCCGACGAACTGCTACGGCGAAACCAAGCGCGTCATGGAGCAGATGATGCGCTGGACGGCGGCCGCTTCCGGCCTGCGCTACGCGGCGCTGCGGTATTTCAATGCGTGCGGCGCACAGCCGGACGGCACGCTCGGCGAGGCGCATTCGCCCGAAACCCATCTGATTCCGCTCATTCTTCAGGTCGCAAACGGTCAGCGCGAGCGGATTTCGGTGTTCGGCAGCGACTATCCCACCCCGGACGGCACCTGCATCCGCGATTACGTGCACGTATGCGACCTGGCGCAGGCGCATATTCTTGCGCTCGAATACCTGCTGCGCGGCGGCGAAAGCACCGCGTTCAACCTCGGCAGCGGCGCCGGTTTTTCGGTGCGCGAGGTTATCGAGGAGGCGCGCCGCGTCACCGGTCACGCCATTCCCGTCACAGAAGATGTCCGCCGCAGCGGCGACCCTGCGCGGCTTGTCGCCTCGTCCGAAAAGGCACAGCGTGTGCTCGGCTGGACGCCCCGTTACAGCGCCCTCAGTACCATTCTCCAGACCGCGTGGAACTGGCACAGCAGCCATCCGGACGGATTTTGAGAACGAACTGACGCTGATTTTAACACGAAAAAGGCTCCCCATTGGGGAGCCTCAGTCTGTCGATAAAGTCTATTTTTCGAGAATTCAGTGTTTCGCGCGGGAGCGCGCATGAAATAGATTTTGCAGCGCAAAATCATAAAAACCGGGAGCATGGCCCAGGCC
>UQVU01000181.1 GCA_900544475.1 uncultured Butyricicoccus sp. | reverse complement strand
CTGTACCGCGTGGCAAAGACCATGCTGCGGAACGAACAGGATTGCGCGGACGCGGCACAGCAGGCTATCCTGCACGCATGGGAGCGGCTGCATACGCTGCGAAGTCCGCAGTACTTCAAAACATGGCTGATACGCATATTGATCAACGAATGCAGTTCGGTTCTGCGCTGTCGAAAGCGCATGGAGCCGTTCGATGAACAGACGGCGGAGAATATCGCCGCGCCGGAACACGCCGACCACAGCGAGCTGTACGATGCGATAACGGCGCTCGAAGAAAAACACCGGCTGCCGGTCGTGCTGTATTATCTGGAGGGCTTCCGTACCCGGGAGATCGCCGCGATGCTCGGCGTGCCGGAGGGAACGGTAAAGAGCCGTCTGCGCGCCGCAAGAGAGCGGCTGCGTCAGGATTTGAAAGGAGAGTGCTTTGTATGATGAACCGTAACGATTTTCCCGAGGTGAGCGAACAGTTTGACCGAAGCGTCCGCGCGGCGCTCGACAGCCTGCCCGAACGGACGGACACAAAACGCCGTTTTTCCGTAAAGCGCGTGCTCTGCGCCGGTCTTGCGGCGGCGCTCTGCATCGGCGGCACCGCGTTCGCCGCGAACGCTGACCACTGGTTCCCGCTGCTGTTTCCGAACGGGAACGATGCGGCGCTTGAAAGCTACGTCAAGACCTCGCAGGATGCCGGAATGACAGATGAAAACGAGAACTTCCGCCTGACGGTGGACAGCGTCCTGTTCGACGAGAGCGCGGGTACGGGCCTTATCAGTCTGCACCTCGAAAACAAAAAGCAGAACAGCGTGCAGCCTTTTTCGGTTGCGCACAGGATCGATGGCTACGACAACAAGCCGGATATGGTCTGGACAACGCTTGTGCCCTGTTACGCCGCAGGGGCAGGACAGCTTGCATTCGATGTCATGTACGGCGACAGCGGCTTCTGCGGCAGCAGCTTCTACCTGGATACTGCACGCTCGACCGAAAACGATTACTGGCTCGAGGGCGCGTTCTCCGTGTCGCAGAGCTATGAGCCGGGCGAGCCTCTGCGGCTTGAGGCTCTTGACCCGGGCGGCACGACCGACCGCGCGGACGGTCAGCACACCGCCGAAACCGTGCTGTCGGTAGACCTGCCGGAGTTTCAGCAGATGCCGTACCTTAAGTGAAAACGGCGACATCACCCTGTCACAGATCGGCCTGCGGCTGTATAACGCCGATATGTACTGCACAGTAGATGAAGTGGATAAGGTAAGTGTGCAGATGAAGGACGGTACCTCTTATATTGTCATGGACGAGAGCGCGGACATCGACCGCACGCTCTATACCCTCGGCTTCTCGTCGCAAGACGATTCTGACCGTATCGACACCGAAATCGCTGTTCTGGCGCAGCCGGTCAGCCTTGAGAATGTCAAGTCCGTCACAATCAACGACGTCACATATGCGATGGCGTATCGTTGACGCTCCCTTGCGGAGGGGATAAAAGAGCGGCGCTCTCTCTGGGAAAATCTCTATTCATAGCGGAATACAAGGAAATTTGAAAAACTTTTGAAAAAGGGGTTGACAGATGGGAAATGGTCGGGTATAATCATAGCATTCCCAGTGAAATAATATGATTTAAGGAGACGCGGTCATGCGATACTATTTCGAAAAGCTGCTGCGTGCGAATTTCCGTTGCGGACGAATGTGATCCTTTCCTCGTGAGTCACGCCCCCGAACGCGGCGTGCACAGGACAGTTCATTAAAAGCTACTTACTGAATTATAAAGGAGAACATTATCATGGCAGAGATCAAGAACACCGCAAATTGGGCATTCGAAACCAAGCAGCTTCACATCGGTCAGGAACAGGCGGACCCGGCAACCGACTCCCGTGCCGTTCCGATTTATCAGACCACCTCTTACGTTTTCCATAACAGCCAGCACGCCGCAGACCGCTTCGGTCTGGCAGACGCAGGCAACATTTACGGCCGTCTGACCAACTCTACGCAGGACGTTTTCGAGAAGCGCATCGCAGCTCTCGAGGGTGGCGCAGCAGCACTCGCAACCGCTTCCGGCGCAGCAGCTATCACCTACACCATTCAGGCGCTGGCTCAGGCAGGCGACCACATCGTAGCACAGAAGACCATCTACGGCGGCAGCTACAACCTGCTCGCGCACACGCTCCCGCAGTTCGGCGTAGAAACTACTTTCGTTGACGCACACAACCTCGAGGAGCTTGAGGGCGCCATCAAGGACAACACCAAGGCTGTCTATATCGAGACCCTCGGCAACCCGAACTCCGATATTCCGGATATCGAGGAGATTGCAAAGATCGCGCACAAGCACGGTCTGCCGCTCGTTATCGACAACACCTTCGGCACCCCGTACCTCATCCGTCCGATCGAGTACGGCGCTGACATCGTGGTTCACTCCGCGACCAAGTTTATCGGCGGCCACGGCACCACCCTCGGCGGCATCATCGTTGACTCCGGCAAGTTCGACTGGAAGGCTTCCGGCAAGTACGCGCCGATCGCTGAGCCGAACCCGAGCTACCACGGCATCTCCTTCGCGGATGCTGTCGGCCCGGCTGCTTTCGTAACCTACATCCGCGCTATCCTGCTCCGCGACACCGGCGCTGCCATCTCTCCGTTCAACGCATTCCTGCTGCTCCAGGGCACCGAGACCCTGTCCCTGCGCATCGAGCGTCACGTTGAGAACACCAAGAAGGTCGTTGAGTTCCTCGAGAACCATCCGCAGGTCGAGCATGTAAATCATCCGTCCCTGCCGGAGCACCCGGACCACGCTCTGTACGAGAAGTACTTCCCGAACGGCGGCGCGTCCATCTTCACCTTCGACATCAAGGGCGGCAAGGAAGCTGCGTTCAAGTTCATCGACAAGCTCCAGATCTTCTCTCTGCTGGCTAACGTCGCAGACGTAAAGAGCCTTGTCATTCACCCGGCTACCACCACTCACTCCCAGCTGACCGCAGAGGAGCTCGAGGATCAGGGTATCCATCAGGGCACCATCCGTCTGTCCATTGGTACCGAGAACATCAACGATATTCTGGCTGACCTCGAGCAGGCATTCAACTAAAAATCAGACTTTTTCAGGGCGCAGAGGTAAACTGCGCCCTGTTTTTGTCGGCAAGACGATGCGTTCCCGGTGTCCCGCAGGGCGGGGTGACCCCACCCCGCCGTTTTGAACGGTCTACACGGATTTACAGCGGCGGCATGGGGTCATGCCGCCCTACGGAGAAATCCAGAGGGAA
>UQVU01000180.1 GCA_900544475.1 uncultured Butyricicoccus sp. | reverse complement strand
CCGAAAAACATCAATCGTTACGGCATTACGCGCGGCGCTTCTTACTTCAAGAAGGGCGGTGAGCAGGAATGAACCAGCAGACGCTTGATATGCTCACTGCGATGAAAATGACCGCCATGGCAGCTGAATTTGCAAACCAGATCCAGGACGCTTCATTCAATTCGATTGGCTTTGAAGAGCGGCTGAGCAATGCTGCGTGCAGGCGGATGAAAACAGTTCGCTATATCCGTATGCCCGAGTTGCTGGATGAGTTAAATATCGCCCGCAGCAACGGCAGCCTGAAAAAGCTGATGAAGACGTACAAGAAAGTGGAGCTGCTTATTCTTGACGAATGGCTGATCCGTCCGCTTACCTCACAGGAGTCTTACGGCAATACCGCATAATTAGACAAGAGCGATTTGCGAGCAAATTTTGTGCTCTAATAAGGCGCGGTTTTGCAGCAATACTTTCGTATTGCAAGAAATCGCAACGCAATCAGGGTGAAAAATTTCCGCAAAGCACCGCAGCTTTAATTATGCGGTGTTGCCTGTGCATTTTTCGACAGAACGGCGAAAGGAGGCGGCGCACATGACGGACAATCTGCATAGCGGGCACCGCCGCCGAATGCTCGACAAGTTTCATAAATTCGGCGTGGACGCCTTCAACGACCATGAATTGCTCGAAGTGCTGCTGTTTTTCGCGATGCGCCAGTGCGACACCAACCCGCTCGCACACCGGCTGATGAAACACTTCGGCTCGCTGCACGCGGTGCTCGAGGCGTCCGCCGACCAGCTCGAAGAGGTCGATGGCATCGGTCCCCGCGCGGCCGAATTTCTCGCGCTCATCGGCGCCACACAGCGCCGTTATCAGGCGGACATCGCCCTCCACGGCACGCAGGAGACCCGTCTGAGCGAGCCGGAGCGCATCGCCGCATACTTCGTCCCCCGTTTCGCCGGACGGCGCGAGGAGGTGCTGTTCGTCGCGTACATCGACAATTCCTGCCGCGTGATCCGCTGCGACGAGTTCCACAGCGGCAGCAGCTCGCGCGTGCCCATCAACTTCGGCTACATCATGCGCGACGCCGTCATGTGCAGCGCGGTCGGCGTCGTTCTCGCCCACAACCACCCGAACGGCTCCGTGACGCCCTCGAAGGACGACATCGCGTCCACGCAGGCGCTTGCCGTGCACCTCCGCACGCTCGACATCGCGCTCATCGAGCACTGCATCGTCGCGCAGGACTGCTACTACTCCATGGCGATGGGCGGAGAAATCTGGCCGAAGGAAGAAGAGGAATGACCTCTCCCCCGCCCCAAAACAAAAAGAACGCCACTCCATGCTTTTCGTGCACAGAGCGGCGTATTTTTTGCGTCTTTTTACTTTTTCAGCGTCTTGGCGAAGCTGTCCTTGAGGGTTACGATGCGGTTGAAGCGGCCGCTCTCGCGGTCCTTGCAGTAGTAGCCCATGCGGACAAACTGGAAGCGGTCGCCCTCCTTCGCGTCTGCGAGCGACGGCTCGAGCTTGCAGCCGGTCAGCTTCTTGAGCGAATCCGGGTTGAGGTAATCCAGATAATCCGTGCCCTCCGGTACATCGTTTACGTTCTCGAGCGTAAACAGGTTGTCGTACAGGTAGAGGTCGGCGTCGATGGCGTGCGCGGCGGATACCCAGTGAATGGTGCCCTTGACCTTGCGGCCGTCCACGGGCATGCCGTTGCCGGTTTCGAGGTCGGCGGTGCAGCGGATTTCAACGATTTCGCCGTTCTCGTCCTTGACGAGCTCGTTGCACTTTACGATATACGCGCCCATCAGACGAACTTCGCCGTCCGGCTTGAGGCGCTGGAACTTCGGAGGCGGAACCTCAGCGAAGTCGCTCTTTTCGATATACAGCTCACGGGTGAACAGAACCTTGCGGCTGCCGGCTTCCTCGCTGCGCGGATTGTTCGGAACCTCGAACTCCTCGCACTTGTCCTCGGGGTAGTTGGTGATGACGAGCTTGACCGGCTCGGTGACAGCCATGCGGCGCAGCGCAGTGTCGTTCAGCTCCTCGCGGATGCAGTGCTCGAGCAGCTTGATGTCAACGAGCGAATTTGCCTTTGCGATGCCGGCGCGCTGTACGAAATCGAGGATAGCGCTCGGGGTGTAGCCGCGGCGGCGCAGAGCGCACAGGGTAGGCATACGCGGGTCGTCCCAGCCCTCTACGTGCTTTTCGAACACAAGCTGGCGCAGATAGCGCTTGGACATGACGGTGTGCGTTACGTTCAGGCGAGCGAACTCGCGCTGTTTCGGGTGATGCGGCAGCGGGCAGTTGTCTACGACCCACTCGTACAGCGGACGGTGATTCTCGAACTCGATCGAGCACATGGAGTGCGTGATGCCCTCGAGCGCGTCCTGAATCGGGTGCGCGAAGTCGTACAGCGGATAGATGCACCACTTGTCGCCCTGACGGTGATGATGTGCACGCACGATACGGTAGATGGCCGGGTCGCGCAGGTTCATGTTCGGGCTTGCCATGTCGATCTTGGCGCGGAGCGTCTTGGAGCCATCCGCGAACTTGCCGTCACGCATATCCTGGAACAGCCGGAGGTTTTCCTCGACCGAACGGTCGCGGTACGGGCTCGGCTTGCCCGGCTCGGTCAGAGAGCCGCGGTACGCGCGCATTTCCTCCTGCGTCAGGTCGTCAACGTAAGCCTTGCCGTCGCGGATAAGCTGAACTGCGCACGCAAAGCAGGTTTCGAAGTAGTCCGAGCCGTAGTAGACACCACCGCTCGGCTCCTCGCCGGTCAGCCACTTGATGTCCTCCCAGATGGAGTCCACGTACTCGGTGTCCTCCTTTACCGGGTTGGTATCGTCATAGCGCAGGTTGAACAGGCCGTTGTATTTCTTCGCGATCGACCAGTTGATGAAGATCGCCTTTGCCGAGCCGATGTGCAGATAGCCGTTGGGCTCGGGCGGGAAGCGGGTATGGATCTCGCGGATCTTGCCCTCGGCAAGGTCGGCATCAATGATATCCGTCAGAAAGTTTTTATCAGCCATGAAGTTTCCCCCTGTCAGGGCAGCAGTGTGCCCTCTTCTCATATATGGTATATAATACACCATTTCCGTGATTTCTTCAAGAGAAAGCATCAAAAGGCGCTTTCTGCCGGCATTTTTGGCAACTTTGGCCGCATCCCTTGACAGTATCGGTGAAGGAGAGTATATTTTTGCGTGGTGCACGGTCAATTTTGCATCATTTCATATAGGAGGAACCCCATGAACAGTTTAAAAGAAGCCTTCCGCATGCA
>UQVU01000179.1 GCA_900544475.1 uncultured Butyricicoccus sp. | reverse complement strand
TATAATTTTCAAAGCTCAGGAGGCCGCAAGATTGATTAAGGAAAATCAGCGCGCGCTCAACCAGATCAACGGTCTGACCGATGCGCTTATTCTTTTCCCCTGTATGGCGCTTGCCTACTTTATCCGTTTTGACCTGTTCCGGGGCATCCCCGGCCATGTGAACCTTTCCTATTATATGATAACCGTGCTGTGCATGGCGCCGCTGTTCTGGCTGATGTACGGCCTGATGGGGCTGTACGACTCATTCCGCTCGAAGAACTTCCTGCGCGAGTTCAGCCTGCTGCTGCGGAGCAACGTTATCCTGTTCGGCGTGCTGCTCGCGTTTCTGTTCGTCTGCAAGCAGTTTCATCTGTCCCGATGGACGCTTTTCGTCTTTTTCGTGCTCGCGACCGTGTCCATCGCGTTCAAGCGGCTGGCGCTGCGGCGTATCCTGCGGCGGTTCCGCGAGCGCGGCTACAATCTGAAGCACGTGCTTCTGGTCGGCTGCGGCGAACAGGCGCAGGCCTACTGCCGCGCTGTGCAGGCCGACCGCACGCTCGGCTTCTGCATCGACCACTACCTCGCGCCGCGCGACTGCCTGCCCGGCATCTCCTACCTCGGCACCTACGACGCCATCGGCAACGTCCTCGACCGGCAGAATCCCGATGAAGTCGTCATTGCGCTCGAAGCGGACGAGTATACATACCTCCAGAGCATCATTGCGAGCAGCGAGAAAAACGGCGTTAAGGTTTCGCTTATCCCCTTCTACAACAAATTCATGCCGTCGCGCCCGTCGATTGACGAAATCGGCGACGTTTCGCTCGTCAATCTGCGCCATATCCCGCTCGACAACATCGGCAACGCCTTCCTCAAGCGCGCCATGGACATCATCGGGTCGCTTCTTCTGATCATATGCACCTCGCCGCTCATGCTGTTTGCGGCTGTCGGCGTCAAGCTGTCCTCTCCCGGACCCATCCTGTTCAAGCAGGAGCGCGTCGGACTGAACAAAAAGCCGTTTTATATGTATAAGTTCCGCTCGATGCGCGTAAACGACCGCCAGGCGACCGGCTGGAGCACCAACTCCGACCCGCGTAAGACCAAATTCGGCTCGTTCATCCGAAAATTCTCGATTGACGAGCTGCCGCAGTTCTTCAACGTCCTCAAGGGCGACATGAGCCTTGTCGGGCCGCGCCCCGAGCTTCCCTTCTTCGTCAACCAGTTCAAGGAGAGCATTCCGCTCTACATGGTCAAGCATCAGGTTCGCCCCGGCATCACCGGTTGGGCGCAGGTGAACGGCTTCCGCGGCGATACCTCCATTCAGGGGCGCATTGAACATGATATTTATTATATCGAAAACTGGACGCTGCTGTTCGACATTAAAATCCTCTTTATGACGATTTTCAAGTTCAGCAACAGCGAAACCATTGTAAAGTAAAACAATCGCAGAATATAAAAAGAGCTGCTCCTCTGTAAGGAAACAGCTCTTTTTTCATGTCTTATTTGAAAAACGACGCAACAAAATCATAGAAACCGTCCGGCGTAGTGACTGTGCTGCCGGTGGCGGCTCTGTCCGTGCTGACGAAGCCGACATTGCCTTCGGCAAGGCCGATGACGCGGTCGGTAAACAGCACGTAATACGTGCAGATCGGCGCATCGCCCTGCGCTGCGGCATAGGCGGACGCATTATCGCGGTACTCGCCGAGTTTGTCGGTCAGGTAGCCGTCCGGCGCCTTGAGGTAGCGCAGCTGAGACGCCGTGCTCTGCACCACGTAGACGCCGTCCGTAAGCTGCGGAATAAGGTCTGCGATGGTGTTGGTGTCTGCAACCGTCGCGTCGGGCAGTGCGCTCGTCATGCTCGCGGTGAGCGTGTCGATCTGCTGCTGAAGCGAGGTGACCTGCGCAGAAAGCGCCTGCTTGTCCTGATTTAATGTATCGATCTGGCCGTTCAGGTCCTTGATTTTGCCGCCGCGCGACATAAACAGGCCGAAGAACAGCAGGGCGATGACGAAAAACGCAAGAACTGCGCCGCAGAGCGCCGCGCGGTAATTCAGGCCGCTCTTTCTGCCCGCCGGGCCCTGCTTCTTTCCGCGCATCGGACGGCCGCTCGCCATGCGGATGCCGGGACGCGGGACTCGGTCCCGTTGGGACGATGCCGGATCATCCGGAATGTCGTCCGTGCCCGCAGGCTCGGTGCGCGAAAAGCGGCTGAGCAACTCATCGTCGCTGTACGAACCGTTTCGCTCGTTATAATCCATGTTCATTCCTCCTGCTGTGGGGTCGCGCCGCCTTACTTGGAGGGGTTCTCGATGACATCGACCGTACCGTCAGAGTGGCCAACGATCATGCGCTTGCACATGTTGAGGAACAGACCGTGCTCCAGAACGCCGAGCATGCCGGTCAGCTTGGAGTAGACATCCTGAATGTCAAAGCCTGCGCCGAGGTGCAGGTCAGCGATGAAATTGCCGTTGTCGGTGACGAAAGTCTTGCCGTCGCGGACGCGGAGAACCGGATTCCAGCCGTAAGCCGCCATGCGCTCCATAGCCTGCTTGGAGCCGTACTGCGCGATCTCAACCGGCAGATGGAATGCGCCGATCTTGTCAACCAGCTTGGACTCGTCCATGATCCAGATAACTTCCTTCGCCATGGAAGCAACGACCTTCTCGCGGTAGAGTGCGCCGCCGCCGCCCTTGATGGCGTTGAACTGCGGGTCGATCTCGTCTACGCCGTCGATTGCCAGGTCTACGTGGTCCAGCTCGTCGATGGTCAGCAGCGGAATGCCCAGCTCACGGGCCTGCGCCTCGGTAGCCTTGGAGGTCGGGATTGCCTGAATCTTCAGACCGTTCTTGACCATTTCGCCGACTGCATTGACCATGTGGTATGCGGTGGAACCGGTGCCCAGACCGACTACCATGCCGTCCTTTACATAAGTGGCAGCCTTATCGCCTGCAAGTTTTTTCATATCCATTGTATTTCGTCCTCCCCAGATTGTTATCCCCTGTGACGGGTGTTTGATACGGGTAACTATTCATCATTTATTATAAGATGAAACCGGGTAAAGGTCAAGGGCAACACCGCACAATTAAAGCTGCGGCGCTTTGCGGAAATTTCGCGGCCCGGCGTCCGGCTGCTTGGAGCGCCCGATTTGTTGATTTCTTATAAAATTTTTCGCACGATACGAGAAAACCCATTTTCTCCCACGCGCTCGAGCGAAACCGACATATCTGGAAAATGTTTGAATGCGAAGCCGGTTGAAAATACGCATTTTCTGAAGCATCAGCA
>UQVU01000178.1 GCA_900544475.1 uncultured Butyricicoccus sp. | reverse complement strand
TATTTTTTTATGGTTGACAGAAAAAGTGCGGTTCCCCGGCGGAATCGCTGCGAAGGAGAAAAAATGAACGGATTTCTTCCTATTTCCAAACAGGATATGACCGAACGCGGATGGTACTATTGCGATTTCCTGCTCGTGACGGGCGATGCCTACGTAGACCACCCCTCGTTCGGCACAGCCATTATCTCGCGTGTGCTGGAGGATGCGGGCTACAAGGTCGCCATTCTTAGTCAGCCGGATTTCCACGACGAGCGTGATTTCCTGGCGATGGGCCGTCCGCGCTACGCGGTGCTCATCAACGGCGGCAACATCGATTCGATGGTTGCGCACTACACCTCGGCGAAAAAGCGCCGCTCAGACGATGCGTATACGCCGGGCGGCAAGGGCGGCAAGCGTCCCGACCGCGCCGTTACCGTCTATTCCATGCTCGCTCGCCGCGCATTTCCGGACACGCCGATTTATCTCGGCGGCATCGAGGCGAGTCTGCGTCGCTTTGCGCACTACGATTACTGGGCGGACCGCGTCATGCCGTCCATTCTGGAATCTACGGGTGCGGACGGCGTGATGTTCGGCATGAGCGAGCATTCCGTCGTGGAGCTGGCGAACAACCTCAAACACGGCAAAAAGGGAGCGGCGGCCTGCGTGGGTGTGCGCGGCACGGCCTATATGGCGCATGACGCCGAGGGACTTCAGTGGGACACGGTCGAGTGCCCCTCGTTCGACGATGTGTGCGCGAGCAAGCCGGATTACGCCCGTTCGGTCAAGCTGCAATACGACGAGCAGGACGCGGTGCGCGGCAAGGCGCTGCTTCAGCGGCACGGAAAGCGCGTGCTCATCCAGAACCCGCCGTCCATGCCGCTGACGACCGAGGAGATGGACCATGTCTATGCCCTCCCCTATATGCGCACGTATCACCCATCCTATGAGGCGCTGGGCGGCGTGCCTGCCATTCAGGAGGTGCAGTTCTCCATCATCCACAACCGCGGCTGCTTTGGCGCGTGCAACTTCTGCGCATTAGCGTTCCATCAGGGGCGTTACATTCAGGCGCGAAGTCACGAAAGCGTCATCGAAGAGGCGAAGAAAATCGTGCAGATGCCCGGCTTCAAGGGATACATTCACGACGTCGGCGGGCCGACCGCGAACTTCCGCTTTCCGGCCTGCAAAAAGCAGGAGAAGCACGGCTGCTGCAAGGACAAGCGCTGCCTGTTCCCCTCTGCGTGCAGCAATATCGAGGCCGACCACACCGATTACCTCAATCTGCTGCGTGAGCTGCGTCACATCGAGGGCATCAAGAAGGTTTTCGTCCGCTCCGGTCTGCGCTACGACTACATGATGGCGGACAAGAACGATGCGTTCTTCCGCGAACTGGTTGAGCACCATATTTCGGGTCAGCTCAAGGTTGCCCCCGAGCACATGAGCGACAACGCGCTCTATTACATGGGCAAGCCGTCGTTCAAGGTCTACGAGCAGTTCCGCGAGCGTTATGCGCGCATCAATCAGAAACTCGGCCGCAAGCAGTATCTCGTGCCCTATCTGATGAGCTCGCACCCCGGCGCGACGCTTGACGACGCCATCATGCTCGCGCAGTACCTCAACCGCATCGGCTATATGCCCGAGCAGGTGCAGGACTTCTACCCCACCCCCGGCACGCTTTCGACCGCGATGTACTACACCGGCATCGACCCGCGCACCATGAAGCCGGTCTACGTTGCGAAAACGCCCGAGGAGAAGGCCATGCAGCGTGCACTGCTCCAGTGGCGGCGTCCCGACAAGCGCCCGATCATCCTCGCCGCGCTCAAAAAGGCGGGACGCGAGGACCTTATCGGCTACGGCAAGGAGTGCCTTATCCGTCCGAACCGCGGCGGCGAGCCGGCTGTGCCGAAGTCGAGCGGCAAACCGGCGCACCGTCACGGTGTTTCGGCGGCCCGCCCGGTGAAGCCCGAACGCAGCGCAAAGCCGAACCGCAACGCGAAGCCTGCCGCCCGCAAACCGTCGGCTCCCGCGAAAAAAGGCTGGGCAAAGTCGAAAAAGAAGAGATGATCGGGAACCTGCCTTCCCTCTTTCTCGTCTAACCAGATAGAAAGGCGGTGCTTCATATGAAGAAAAGCAGAATGACAATCGCGCTTGCGCTGCTTCTGGCGCTGACGCTCTCCGGCTGCGGCGGCTCGGCCGCAAAGGAAAACACGGACAACACGGGCATCGGCACGCAGAGTACGGATGATACGGCGACTCTGCCCGATACGACGGAGAGCCGACCGGTCGGGGACGCGCCGATGATGATCATGGTGGATCATACGCTTTACCAGTCGAACGGCGAGGTCAGCACGGTCGAGGGACGCTGCGGCAACATGGACGGCGAAATCACCTCCCAGACCGCAAACGGCACGGACGCACCGACCGAGGACGACCAGTCCAACTTTGGCACCGGCTACGGCTATCAGTTCGGGGACGGCACTGTTGAGGTGCTGATTGATAATCAGTGGATTGTTTTCCGGCCGATTACCGACTCAGATGTGTGACCGGACTGCCGAAAAACGCAAATTTCGTAGGTAGTGCACAAAAAGCACGCCGCCGAGCGCTTTGTAATTATACGCACGGCATGGTATTTTATTTGACATATACCGCGCCATGCTTTATAATGTAAATGAACAAAGGAGTTCACTTCGCATAACACGAGGTGGACTCTTTTGTTGTTTTACCATTTTTTGTAGATAAGGAGGGCTACCGCCCTATGGATGAAATCGATCTGAAGCTGCTGCGCCTGTTGCAGAAAAACTCCCGCACACCGATAAAGACCCTTGCAGGCGAGGTTCGGCTGTCCTCCCCTGCCGTGTCCGCACGCATCGAGCGCCTGGAAAAACAGGGCGTTATCCGCGCCTATACGCTCGACCTTGACCCGCTCCAGCTGGGACATCACATTCTCGCCTACGTTCATCTGGATATGCAGCCGGCGCAAAAAGCGGAGTTTTACCCGTTTATCGCCGCAATTCCCAACGTTCTTGAGTGTAACTGCGTGACCGGCAATTATTCCATGCTCATTAAAGTGTCTTTCCCGTCCACTCAGGATCTGGACAGCTTTATCGGCAAATTGCAGCAGTTCGGCAAAACGGAAACGCAGATCGTGTTTTCCTCCCCCGTTCCGCCGCGTGCCATTGTTATCGAGTGACTATATCAGGAAATCCTGTTCTCTCCCATTTCTCCGGAGCCGTCTTATCGAAAGACGGCTCTGCGGCTGTCTTAGGACAGCCTCTCGCTCGAAACCACGCTTTCGAGCGA
>UQVU01000177.1 GCA_900544475.1 uncultured Butyricicoccus sp. | reverse complement strand
GCGGACGAGAGGGGGTTATCGCCCCCGGTTTCTCCGGAACCGGGGGCGTATCTAAGGGGGACAGCGTCCCCCTTAGACCTTGCGCAGCTGCGCAAGGTACCTGTACACGCTCGCCTGTGAGCAGTGCAGGACTTCGGTCACCTCGCGTACCGCGCCTTTCAGCCGGAAATATCCTCGCGAGTCCAGCACGGAGATAATGTACAGCCTCTCCTCGGTCGTCAGTGCTTCGCCTGTCGTGTGCAGCTCGTCAAGCAGATGCTGTGCCGCCTCGGTCGCGCTCGTTTCGCAGCCGGAAAGGTCCTGCATCTCGTTTTCTGCCGCCGAGATGTCCGCGCCTGCAAGCGGAAGCTCCTCCGTGTTCTCCCAGTACCGCGTCGGATGGCACAGATGCAGCACATCGTCGATCAGGCCGCGGTAGCGGTTGTCGTCAAAGTGAATGCTCAGCAGTCCCTCCGGCTGCTCGGTATCGTCCGTCAGAATGAGCATCGACGAGCGCAGCGGACGGCCGTCACGGGTCACACCACGGCTGTGGAGCAGCGGCTCGCGATCGCCCGAACGGTAGCGCTTCAGCACAGCAAGACCGGGCGCGGCCAGCGGCGTGCCGAGCGGGCGGCCGCTGTTCAGCCCTCCGGCCACCATGATGAGCGGATACCCCTCGCTTTTCAGGTCAAAGAGCGCAAGCTCGTAATCCTCTCCAAGCACCTGTCCGATGAAATCAATCAGTTTGCCGTATTTTCTCAGCAATGGATGACGCATCCGGTTTGCTCCTCGCTTTCAAAAAATGAATCTGCCAATAGTATACTTCAAAATGTAAGCGCTTGTCAAAGACAGAGAAATGCGCCGACTCGTACGAAAAACACCGCGCGTGCCTCGGAAACGACAGGAAAACGTGACAAACGGGACAAGATTGGGCGTGAATTTCCGGCCGAGGAAAAAATGCCCAAACTCAAGGGGAAATTCAATGTTTTCCTTGGCTTCTCACACAAAATGCACAGAGTAATATAGTTAATTTCGATGAAAGGAAGAAAAATTCATGGGAAATCATATAGGAACGCCGCGGAAGGTGCTGCTCATCGCGACGGGCGGCACGATTGCCTGCCGGGAGACCGAAAACGGCCTTGCGCCGGTGCTCGACGGGGAAAGCCTGTTGCGCGAGCTTCCGGAGCTTGCGTCCGTCTGCGACACCGAAGTGCTCGACCTCATGCAGCGCGACTCGACCGACATTACGGCGGCCGACCGGATGCAGATGGCGCGGGCAGTCTGGGAGCGGCGCGGAGAGTATGACGGCTTCGTGATCGCCCACGGCACGGATACGCTCGCCTGCACGGCGGCGCTGCTGCATCATCTGCTCCCCGGCATCGACCGCCCGGTTGTCGTGACCGGCTCGATGCTGCCGATGGGGGCAGACGGCTCGGACGCGCCGGGCAACCTCGCGGACGCGCTGCGCGTGGCGGCAGACGGCAGACGCGGCGTTTATGCGGTGCTGCGCGGCAAGATTCTGCGCGGCACGAACGTGCTCAAGGTGCATTCGACCGCGCTCGATGCCTTTGTTTCGGTAAACGAACCGCCGGCCGGACGTATCGAGAACGGAAAAGTGCTCTGGGACGCGCCCGAACCCGCCAAAGCTGCGCCGCGCCTCGTTACCGAAATCGACCCGCACGTTTTCGTTCTGCGGCTCACGCCTGACCTGCCGCCCTCGTTTTTCAGCGTGCTCAGCGGCTTTTCGAACGTTATCATCGAAACCTTCGGCGGCGGCGGTATCCCGGCGCACATGGAGCAGGCGGTGCACTCGCTCATCGAGAGCGGCACGCGCGTTCTGCTCACGACCCAGTGCATCGAGGGCGGCGTTCACCTGCACAAATACGAGGTCGGCCGCCGCGCGGAGGCGATGGGCGCGGTGTCGCTCGGAATGCGCACGGTCGAGGACGCGCTGGCCGCCGTCATGTGCGGCGAGGTGTGATGAATTTACGTCCGGACGGTCTGTCAGGAATTCAACACTTTTGCAAGGCAAAGTGAAAAAACTTTTGCACGATGCAGAAAAACACCCTGCGTTCGTGCAGGGTAAACAAGGGCTAAAACCCCATTATATCGCATTTTTGTCAGAATACAGCCGCAAGATAAATTGACATATTTGCAGGATTGGAGTATGATATATTCATATCACTATCCGGGAGCAGCCGCCGGGCGTTTTACAAGGCGGAGCCGGAACAGAAAGGGGAAGGCCGGATGAATATTCAGCCTGATTTTGTAAAAGAAGAGCAGCTGCAGGAGCTGAGCGAGAGCTTCCGTCTGCATAACCAGATCCCGTCCGACCTGTTCACCCGCTACCGCATCAAGCGCGGCCTGCGCAATTCGGACGGCACCGGCGTTCTGGTCGGTGCGACCCACCTCGGCAACGTTCACGGCTACATCCTGAACGAGGGCGAACGCGAACCCATCGAGGGCCGCCTGACCTATCGCGGCTACAACGTCTATGACCTTATCCACGGTCTGGAAAAAGACGACCGTTTCGGCTTCGAGGAGATCGGCTATCTGCTGATGTGCGGCGACCTGCCGACCCACCGCCAGCTGGAGGAGTTCCAGCACGTGATCGGCATGGAGCGCGCCCTGCCCGACAACTTCACCGAGGACATGATCATGCGTGCACCGAGCCGCGACATCATGAACAAGCTCGCGAGCGCGACCCTCGCCCTCTATTCCTACGACACCAACCCGGACGAGACCACGGTCGAGAACATCATGCGTCAGGGCATCAGCCTGACCGCCAAGTTCCCGGTCATCATTTCGCACGCCTATCAGGCCAAGCGCCGTTACTTTGACGGCGACTCTATGTTCCTGCACGTGCCCGACCCGCACCGCTCGACGGCGGAGAACATCCTGCACCTTATCCGCCCGGACGGCAAGTTCACCGACGACGAGGCGAAGCTGCTCGACCGGTGCCTTATCCTGCACGCAGAGCACGGCGGCGGCAACAACTCGACCTTTACCGTGCGTGTCACCTCCTCCTCGGGTACGGATACCTATTCCGCGATCGCGGCGGCGGTTTCCTCGCTCAAGGGTCCCCGTCACGGCGGCGCGAACCTGCGCGTTGTCAAGCAGTTCGAGGAGATCAAGGAGAACGTCAAGGACTGGAAGGACGAGGGTGAGGTCCGCGACTACCTGTGCCGCATTCTGGACGGCGCGGCAGGCGACGGCTCCGGCCTGATCTACGGTATGGGTCACGCCATCTACACCAAGAGCGACCCGCGTGCGGTTGCCCTCAAGCACGCTGCGCGTCCGCTCGCGGAGAAAAAGGGCATGAGCGACGAGATGGACCTCATCGAGCTGGTCGAAAAGCTGACCCCCGAGGTCTTTGCC
>UQVU01000176.1 GCA_900544475.1 uncultured Butyricicoccus sp. | reverse complement strand
GAGGGAGAAAGTTTCCGCATGGGAACTTTCGGACGTCCGTGTTTTGCGAAGTCAAAACACAGATTGTCGGAAAAACGTTAGTTTTTCGACAGGCTCAGGCACGCCTTTGGCGTGCCTTTCATATTGCCGGATGGATTTAATAGTTGCTGGACTTCAGTTCGAAGTAGGCTTTGGGGTGTGCGCATACCGGACATACATCCGGCGCCTGCTTGCCGACTACGATATGGCCGCAGTTCGAGCACTGCCAGATGCAGTCGCCGTCGCGCGAGAACACCAGGCCGTTCTCCACGTTGTCGAGCAGTTTGAGGTAGCGCGCCTCATGCTCCTTTTCGATTTCGCCGACCATCTCGAACAGGTCTGCGATATGGTCGAAGCCTTCCTCGCGCGCTTCCTTCGCGAAGGTCGCGTACATATCCGTCCACTCGTAGTTCTCGCCGGCCGCTGCCGCCTTGAGGTTGGCTGCGGTGTCGTCAATGCCGCCGTTGAGCAGCTTGAACCAGATTTTCGCGTGTTCCTTCTCGTTGTTTGCGGTCTCCTCGAAAATCTTGGCAATCTGAACGTAACCGTCCTTCTTCGCCTTGGATGCGAAATAGGTGTACTTGTTGCGTGCCATGGACTCGCCTGCGAATGCGCTCTGGAGGTTGGCCTCGGTCTTAGTTCCCTTGAGTTCTGCCATGATAAAAAGCTCCTTTCCTTGTCTTTGCTCTTTTTTACTCTTTATTATCCCGACAGGCCGCGCAGATGCCCTCGAACAGAATGTCGTAATGGGTGAGCGTCACTCCGGAGGAGTCGGTCACGCGGTCGAACAGGTCGTTTACGGGCGGCATGAATACGTCATAGACATTGCCGCAGCAGGTGCAGCGCACATGATAGTGTGCCTGCGTGTTGAAGTCGAAGCGGTCTGCGCCTGTCGGAACGGGCACGCGCAGTATCTCACCCTGGAGGGCGAGCTGATTGAGATTGCGGTATACGGTCGCCTTGCTGATGGAGGGGTGCTCGGCCGCTACCACAGCATACACACTGTCCGCTGTGGGGTGGTCGTGCAGCGAGCGCACCGCCTTGAGAACGATCTGCCGCTGAACGGTGTTTCTGGTCTGCATAGAATACCTCACTTTCTAATCGATAACTTATCCTAATTAGAGTATATATCTCATTTAGTAGAAAGTCAAGAGCGAAAGCACAGGTTTTGCCATTTTTACAGAACGTACAGCATGACCATCAGGTAGTGACAGACGCTTCCGGCGATAACGAACAGGTGAAACAGCTCGTGAAAGCCGAGAAGTCGGCTGAAATTCGGTTTTTTGAGGATGTAAATGATACCGCCGACCGTGTAGGACAGGCCGCCCGCGGCGAGCAGCTCGACAGCGGGGGAGGGCATGGAGAGCACTACGCCGAAGTCAAACGCAATCGCCCAGCCGAGCGCAAGATAGAGCGCCGTGCCGATGAGTCGGGGCGCATCGATCCAGAGCAGCTTGACCGCGATGCCGGTCAGGGCAATCAGCCAGATAACGACGAGAAAGACAAAGCAGCGCGGCGCAGGCATGAATTTGAGAATGATCGGCGTGTAGCTGCCCGCAATCAGCACGTAAATCATGCTGTGGTCGAGCTTTTTCAGGCGGCGCACGACGGCTTCGCCGCGCCCGGAGAAATGGTAAGCGCTGCTCGCGGAATAGAGCGCGATAAGCGACAGACAGAACACGACCGCCGCCCCGGCAAGCTGACCGGAAATATCCGGCTGCACCAGAAGCCGCACGAGCAGCGCAAACAGACCGACAGCGCTGAGCACCGCGCCGACAAAGTGGGAATAGCAGGAAAACGGCTCTCTGGCCTTGAGAAATGCACGAGGCATATGGACTCCTCCTTGAAGTTATGTAGAATTTAATACTATATCGTAGTTACTATAATACCACATACTCCCGGAAAAGCAAGAGGAAAACCATATGTAATTTTTACCGGTTATCCGGCATCTTATGCGTCAGGGCAGAAAAAAGAGCACAGACTCGACATCTGTGCTCCCGAAAACGGTTTCTGTTCGTTTTTTGTTACGCGGTGATATTGACCGCCTGGGTCGCTTCGTCCCAGTCTACATCAAATCCGCAGACCGACGCAAGGCTGCGCAGACGGTAATAGTTGTAGTCGTCGATGTTGAACGCCGCAATCATGTGGCTCTGTCCGTCCACGATGGTTGGCTCGATGACCGACTGCACGGTGCGCTTTCCGGCGGCGAGCGCCTTGTTTTCCGTGCCGATGGCGGCGTACTGCTGACGCGAGGACAGCTCGACTTGCTGGCGTTCCTCGCTCCAGCCGACCGAATAATCCCACTCGCAGCCGCTCAGCAGCAGCGCGGCGTCGCGCACGCGGACGTAGTTCTCGTCGCCGATGCTGTACGCCTGAAGCTCGGTTTTCTGCCCGTTCAGCGAAACCTTGACCGTTGTCGGCTCGGCGGTTTCCGTGCGGCGCAGCACCATCGGAACCGTGCGGTCCATGCGGATGCCGTAGCGCGGCAGATTGTACAGGCCGTAGGTCGGGCGGGCGGTGCCGGGATTGGTCAGCGTGGACATCTTGATGCCGTTCTGCTCGAGAATGGGCTGCATCCAGCGGTCGTACGCGCCGTAGGGGTAGGAGAAGTAGCTGACGGTCGGCTGACCGGTGTGCTCCTTGATGAGCGAAATGCTCTGCGCAAGGTCGCCGCCGACACGCTTTGCGTAGGCTGGCTGGCTTTCGCCTGCGGTGCGCATGACGCCGTTTACGCCGTCCGGGGCGTTCATGCCGCCGTACTGCGGATTGTGCAGATTATAGGTGTGCGAGCCGAACTGAAACAGGCCGCTGTCGTACATGGCCTTTACCTCGTCCCAGTCGAGCGAGTGACGCGATGTATCGGACGGGTCGGCCTTTTCGATGTGGTCAACAATGAGCGCGACGGTTGCCTTCATGCCGGTCTGCTTCAGAATGGGCGAGGCGAGCGTATAGTTGGAGAGATAGCCGTCGTCAAAGGTAATCATGACCGCGCGGGAGGGGAGAGCGCGCTTTCCCTGGACGATTTCCTCGACTTCGCTCGGGAACAGCGGCGTGTAGCCGAAGGACTGGAGATACTCCATATCCAGGCGGAAACGCTCGCTCGTCACCGTCATGCTCGAGGTTTTTGATGCGTCCTCGGTCAGGTCATGATACATCAGAATGGGCGTGGAGCCGCTGTCTGCGGCTGCGGCCGATGCGCCTGCCATCAGCGCAAGACCTGCGGCCGCGGCCGCGATGCTCCGCCGAAAAAACTTGTTCATAGATTCTTTCCTGCCTTTCCATCCGTCCGGGAGACCCGGCCTGTCCGTTTCGGACGGTGTTTTCCCTCCGGTCGGATATGCAAAACCCAG
>UQVU01000175.1 GCA_900544475.1 uncultured Butyricicoccus sp. | reverse complement strand
GGCCAAGACAGCATTTGCGGTGCTTAAAGAGAAAATGGATAGCAGCGGAGAAGTTCAGGAGAAGAAAGGAAAGATCATTCTTGCTACAGTAAAAGGGGATATCCATGATATCGGTAAAAATATCGTGAAGGTTCTGCTTGAAAACTATGCTTATCAGGTGCTCGACCTCGGCAAGGACGTTCCGCCTGAGGTGATTGTCGATACCGCCATCAAGGAAAACGTTTCGGTGGTCGGTCTGAGCGCACTGATGACCACGACCGTTGTCAGCATGGAGGAAACCATCAAGCTGCTGCGCGAGAAAAAGCCGGACACCAAGGTTGTCGTCGGCGGCGCGGTACTGACGCAGGAGTACGCGGACTCCATCGGCGCGGACTGCTACGCAAAGGACGCCATGGCGACCGTCCACTTCGCGGACAGCGTTTTCGGCGTATAATTCCATAAAAACAAGGCATATTCGGAGGGAAAGTTCTCCGGATATGCCTTTTCTCTTGCAGAAAAACGCCGTGCGCTCTCCGAAGGGGGGGAACACACGGCGCTTGCCGTTTACTTGGACGCGATAACGTCGTTCATATCGTACATGCCCGGCTGGCTGCGGGTCGCCATGTACTCCGCCGCATCAACGGCGCCGACAGCGAACACCTCACGCGAAAGCGCGGTATGCTTGATTTCAATGATTTCGTCGCGACCGCAGAAAAGCACGCTGTGCTCGCCGACAATCGTACCGCCGCGGATTGCGGAGATACCGATTTCGTGCGCCGGACGCTTTTCGCGGCGCTCGTGACGGTCGTAGACGTACTCCGCCTTGTAGGGCAGGGCGGAAGCAACGGCGTCCGCGAGCATGATCGCCGTACCGGACGGCGCGTCGAGCTTCTGATTGTGGTGCTTCTCAATGATTTCCACATCGTACTTGTCGCCAAGGACGGACGCGGACTTCTTGAGCAGCTCGCTCATCAGGTTGATGCCGATGGACATATTGCCCGAGCGGAACACCGGAATGGACGCGGACGCGGCACGGATGCGGTCGAGCTGCTCAGCGCTGTGGCCGGTCGTGCAGATGACAACCGGCAGACGGCGTGCTTCGCAGTAGTCGAGAAGGTTCTCGGTCAGCGCAGCGTTCGAAAAATCGATCACAACATCGCAGTCGCCCTGAAATTCCGCGAAATCCTTGTAAATCGGGAAATCGGCGTACTGCTCCGTGCGGAGATCAAAGCCCGCAACGATCTCCATGCCGTCACGGCCGGAAACAATGTCGCTGATGACTCGTCCCATGCGGCCGCTGCAGCCGGAAAGCGCGATTTTCAACATCTTTATCTGTTCTCCTATCTGTTTATGCAGGGAAAAACGCCTGTTTTAGATTTTGCAGCCTGCGTTCTCAAGCTCGCGCTTGATGTAGGCGATGTGCTCCTCGCTCGGCTCAATGAGCGGCAGACGCAGGTCGCCGACGTTCCAGCCGAGCAGCTCCATCGCCTTCTTGACCGGAATCGGGTTGACCTCGCAGAACAGCGCGTCGATGAGGTTGTGATACTTGAACTGCATCTGCGCTGCCTCGGGGTAGCGGTTTTCGAGGCACAGCTGGGTCAGATCGTGGGTCTCCTGCGGCGCAACGTTGGAGAGGACCGAGATAACGCCCTTTGCGCCGAGCGACATCATCGGAACGATCTGGTCGTCGTTGCCGGACCAGACATTGAGATTGTCGCCGCACTTCGCCATGGTCTCAGCGAGCAGGGTGAAGTTGCCGGAAGCGGCCTTGATGCCGTTGATGTTCGGGTGCTTTGCCAGCTCTGCAATCGTGTCCGAGGCGAGGCATACGCCGGTACGGCTCGGCACGTTGTAGAGAATGATCGGCAGGTCGGAGCAGTCTGCAATCGCGTTGTAGTGCGCGATCAGACCGCGCTGGGTGGTCTTGTTGTAGTACGGAGTAACGGACAGACCTGCGTCCGCACCGCACTCAGCGGCGAATTTGGTCAGCGCGATGGCATAATCGGTGTGATTGGAGCCGACGCCCGCGATGACCGGAACGCGATGGTTTACGTACTCGCAGCACCAGGCCAGAACCTCGCGGTGCTCCTTGTCGTGCAGAGCGGAGGCCTCGCCGGTCGTGCCGCAGACGATGATGGCATCGGTATGATGCGCAATCTGGTGGTCGATAATACGGCCGAACTCCTCGTAGTTTACCTCACCGGTGGACTTGAACGGGGTGATAATAGCAACACCGGCACCGGTAAAAACAGGCTTCTTCATAATGCGTAAATATCCTCCTTAGCGATCCATATAGCCCTCAGCGCACAGCAGCTCTGCCATCAGGACAGCGCCGCCCGCTGCGCCGCGCAGGGTATTGTGCGACAGGCTGACGAACTTGTAATCGAAAATAGTATCCTCGCGCAGACGGCCGATGGTGACGCCCATGCCGTTCTCGGTCATGCGGTCGAGCTTGGTCTGCGGACGGTTATCCTCTTCGCAGTAGGTGAGGTAGTGCTCCGGAGCGGACGGCAGGTTCAGTTCCTGTGCGCGGCCCTTGAAGTTGTTCCAGCGCTCGATCATGACTTCCTTGCTCGGCTTGTTCTTGAACTTGACGGAAGCGGCAGCCATGTGGCCGTCCGAGCAGGCAACGCGCAGGCACTGCGCGGAGATAACGGGGGAGGTTGCCGGCTCGATGTGGTCGCCCTCGATGCGGCCCCAGATCTTCATCGGCTCCTTCTCGCTCTTCTCTTCCTCGCCGCCGATATACGGGATAACGTTATCGACCATTTCCGGCCAGGTCTCGAAGGTCTTGCCGGCGCCCGAAATCGCCTGATAGGTGCAGACGGAAACCTCGGTCGGCTCGAAGTCCATCAGCGCGGACAGCGCCGGAACGTAGGACTGAATGGAGCAGTTGGACTTGACGGCGATAAAGCCGCGCTTGGTGCCGAGACGCTTGCGCTGTGCCGGGATAATCTCAGCGTGGTCGGCATTGATCTCCGGAATGATCATCGGAACGTCCGGGGTAAAACGGTGTGCGGAGTTGTTCGAGCAGACCGGGCACTCGAGCTTCGCATACTTTTCCTCGAGAGCGCGGATCTCGTCCTTCTTCATGTCGACCGCACAGAAGATGAAATCGACCTTGGAGGCGATTTCCTCAGCGTCTGCGGTCGCGTCGTACATGACCATGTCCTTGTACTTGTCGGGCATCGGAACGGTCATCTTCCAACGGCCCTCGCAGGCCTCGGCGTAGGTCTTGCCCTTGTTGCGCGCGGAAGCGGCGAGCGCTACGACCTCAAACCACGGATGGTTCTCCAGCAGCAGAGAGAAACGCTGACCTACCATGCCGGTCGCGCCGACGATACCAACTTTGTACTGCTTCATGTTTATCAGATCCTTCCAGAAAGGTGTAATAACGGATATACGCATCGTAAAAATGCGTCCTGTGCGGAGCAG
>UQVU01000174.1 GCA_900544475.1 uncultured Butyricicoccus sp. | reverse complement strand
GTTTCGCCGACAATCTGTGTTCTGACTTCGCAGAACACGGACGTCCGAAAGTTCCCATACGGAAACTTTCTCCCTCTCGAAGTATAAAAACCGTGATACATGCTCCCGGTTTTTATGACTTTGCTCTGCAAAGTCTATTTCATGCGCGCTTCCGCGCGATACCCGCTGTTCGTTAAAACAGTTTTTATCCACAAACTGTGCATATCTTCACGAGATAACCTCGCCGCCTGAAAAAACGTTTCGTTATCCGATCATGACGTTCCCCGAGGGGTATTTGAGCTTGGGCGGCTCGCGGCGGCGCAGGAATACCGCAACGCCGAGCGTCAGCACGCCCACGCGGCCGAAATACATCATGATGATGAGCATGACGTGCGACACCGCCGAAAGCGTCGGCGTCAGCGACATCGTAAGGCCGACCGTACCGAAGGCCGAGGCGGTTTCGTACATACACAGGTGCATCGGCACGCTGTCGATAAACGAAATCGCGCACGCGCCGCCGAGGCTGAGCGTCACGCCGATAACCGTGAGCGCGACCGCGTTCATGATGCTGCGCGGCTCGATGGTGCGGCTGAAGGCAACGACCGAGGTGCGGCCGCGCAGCGCCCCGAGTGCACTCAGCGCAAGGATCGCCGCCGTGACGGTCTTGAGGCCGCCTGCCGTCGAGCCGGGCGAGCCGCCGATCAGCATCAGCATGCACGCCAGCGCCTGCGAGGGGCCGGTCAGCGCACTCTCGTCGATGGTGTTGAAGCCTGCCGTGCGCAGCGTCACGCTCTGAAACGCCGCCGCGAGCAGCTTGTGCGGCAGGGTCATGCCGCCGAGCGTTGCGGGATTGCTCCACTCGAACAGCAGCGTAAGTACAAAGCCGCCCGCGAGCAGCGCCCCCGAGGTCGTGAGCACCAGCTTGCTGTGCAGGGTAAGGCGCTTGAAGCACTTCCGGTCCCAGACATCACTCCACACGAAAAAGCCGAGACCGCCGATGACGATGAGCGCCATGATGGTGAGGCTCACGAGCGGGTCGCCCGCGTATCCTACGAGCGAGCAGAACGGGTCGTCCGGCGTACCCATGAGGTCGAAGCCGCCGTTGCAGAACGCCGAAACCGCATGGAAAATGCCCATGCCGATGCCGCGCAGCAAGCCGAACTCGCCCACAAAGCGCACGGACAGCAGCGCTGCGCCGATGCCCTCGAAAAGCAGCGTGCCGAACAGGACGCGCCGCGTCAGACGCACGATGCCGCCGTAGGAGTCAAGATTGAAGCCCGCCCCGATGACCATGCGCTCGCGCAGCGTAATGGTGCGGCGCACAAGGAGCGAGGCCGCCGTCATAACCGACATGAAGCCGAGGCCGCCTATCTGAATGAGCAGCAGGATGACGCACTTGCCGAAAAACGACCAGTGGAGCGCGGTGCTGACCGTGACAAGTCCGGTGACGCAGGTCGCGCTCGTCGCGGTAAAGAGCGCGTCAAGGAACGGGGTTGCGCGGCCGCTTTTCGCCGCGAACGGCAGCATGAGCAGCAGTGTTCCCGCCAGAATTATAAGTGCAAAACCCGCCGCGATCACAATCGCTGCGTGCATCGCGTGGCTTTTCGGCGCACGTTTCCGAGCGCTCTCCATGACATCGTCCTCCCCGTTCCGCCGAACCATACTATATTAAATAAGTCGTGCCCGGCGCTTGTATCACATTTAATAAAAGCAGATTGTGCGCTTTCTGTCAAGCCAAATTTTATGAATTTTCCTGTTCTGCCCTTGGAATCGCGCGAAAAATACACTTCCGCCCGTGTATCCGCCGCCCGGTTTTGTGTATATTCTGTACATTGACACTGCGCAGAAACGGTGTTAGACTTAGCGCAATACCGCATAATTGGACAAGAGCGATTTGCGAGTAAATTTTGCGTACTGACGAGGCGCGGTATTGCCTTAAAAGCAGTTTTCAAAAATAAGGGGGAGAGCTTCTGTGAATGCAGGCAATCTCATAACAGACAATATCCGGAAGCGCTTCATGAGGGGCGCACAGGCCGCGCTCATCCTGCTGATGATCGTACTGACTGCCGGAATGATGCTCCAGATCCGCTCGCTTCAGGGCAACGCCCGCGTGGTAAACTACGCCGGCATTCTCCGCGGCGCAACGCAGCGGCTCGTCAAGCTCGAAATCGCAGGTGTGCCGAGCAGCGACCTCAGCGTCGAGCTCGATGATATTTTTTCCGGTCTGCTGCACGGCGGCGGAAAATACAGCCTGACCCGTATGGACGATGCGGATTACCAGAGCAAGCTGTCGCTCCAGTACGACTACTGGAAGCAGCTCAAGGACGAAATCCACAGGGTCCGCCAGAACGGCTACCAGAACTCCCAGATCATGCCCATGAGCGAAACCTATTTCCAGCTGGCGGACGATACGGTGGCGGCGGCGGAAGTCTACTCGCAGCAGTGCGTCAACCGCCTCCGCATGCTCGAAATCGTGGTTTCCATCGACATGGTGCTCATCCTCTTCAGTCTGATTTCCCAGTCGATCAACGAAGTGCGGCTGCGCCGCAGCAACCGCGAGCTGCGCCATAAGGCTTATATCGACCTGCACACCGCGCTCCCCAATAAGAGCCGCTGCGAGGAGCTGCTGCTCGACCGCACGCCTGTCACCGCACAGACTACACTCGCCGTGTTCGACCTCAACGGCTTAAAGCAGGTAAACGACCACCTCGGACATCTCGCAGGCGATGCGCTGATTGCGAACTTCGCCAGCATCCTGCGGACGTCCATCCCCGAGCAGTATTTCGTCGGGCGGTACGGCGGCGACGAGTTTCTTGCCATCCTGCCGGGCATCGGCCGTGAACAGATGGAGCAGTACCTCGAACGCCTGCGCTCGACCACGGCTTACTATAACAGCACCGACAAACAGCTGCATATCGAATTTGCCTGCGGCTACTCGGTTTCGACCGATTTCAAGGAGTGCAATCTGAAAATTCTGTTCGAAAAAGCCGACCGCCGAATGTACGAGCAGAAAAACGAGATGAAAAATAAGCTGTCGAAAAAACTGACGTTTTCCCGACAAACTGTGTTCTGACTTCGCAGAACACGGACGGAAAAAAGTTCCCAAGGAAACTTTTTTCTCTCTCAAAGTCAGAAAACCGAGGTACACGCCCCCGGTTTTCTGGAATTTGCTCCGCAAATTCAATTTAATACGTGCGCAAAGCGCACGAAAAAGGCACGCCAAAGGCGTGCCTTTCGCGTTTCTGCACACTTGTGCGCAGAAACGCTATCCCCTGCCGTATTCCGACGAAGTCGGAACAGGCAGGGCAGGCCTGCCGCAGCAGGCCGCGTTAAATTCCCCGTAAAAGTCGGGGCGTGTACCTGACTTTTACTCCGCTGCCCGCGCCGCGGCGGCGCGGCCTCGTCCGCCGTGCGGACGAGAGGGGGGTATCCCCTCCGGTTTCTCCGGAACCGGAGGGGTATCCAGGGGGG
>UQVU01000173.1 GCA_900544475.1 uncultured Butyricicoccus sp. | reverse complement strand
TTCGAGAACATGGGCGCACAGCTCGTCAAGGAAGTTGCAACCAAGACCAACGATGTTGCAGGCGACGGCACCACCACCGCTACCGTTCTGGCGCAGGCATTCGTCCGCGAGGGTCTGAAGAACGTTGCAGCAGGTGCAAACCCGATGGTTATGCGCCGCGGCATCTCCAAGGCAGTCAAGGCTGCTGTGGAAGCAATCGCTAAGAACTCCAAGACTGTAAACGGCACCGGCGACATCGCCCGCGTAGGCGCTATCTCCTCCGGTTCCGACGAGATCGGCACCCTGATCGCAGAGGCGATGGAGAAGGTTTCCACCGACGGCGTTATCACCGTTGAGGAGTCCAAGACCGCTGAGACCTACTCCGAGGTCGTAGAGGGCATGCAGTTCGACCGCGGCTATGTTACTCCGTATATGTGCACCGACACCGAGAAGATGGAAGCAAACCTGGACGACGCTCTGGTGCTCATCACCGACAAGAAGCTGTCTAACATCCAGGAGCTGCTGCCGGTTCTCGAGCAGGTCGTAAAGAGCGGCAAGAAGCTGCTCATCATCGCAGAGGACATCGAGGGCGAGGCTCTGTCCACCCTGATCGTTAACCGTCTGCGCGGCACCTTCACCTGCGTAGCTGTCAAGGCTCCGGGCTTCGGCGACCGCCGCAAGGATATGCTCCGCGACATCGCCATCCTGACCGGCGGTACCGTTATCTCCGAGGAGGTAGGTATCGAGCTGAAGGATGCTACCATGGATATGCTGGGCTCCGCTCGTCAGATCAAGGTCACCAAGGAGACCACCACGATCGTTGACGGCGCAGGCGACAAGCAGGCTATCGCAAACCGCGTTGCTGAAATCCGCGGTGCAATCGAGCGCACCACCTCCGACTTCGACCGCGAGAAGCTCCAGGAGCGTCTGGCTAAGCTGGCAGGCGGCGTAGCAGTCATCAAGGTCGGCGCTGCAACCGAGACCGAGATGAAGGAGCAGAAGCTGCGCATCGAGGACGCACTGAACGCTACCCGTGCAGCCGTTGAGGAAGGCATCGTAGCAGGCGGCGGCGTTGCATATGTAAACGCTATCGCAGCTGTTGAGGCTCTGGCAGCAGAGGCAACCGGCGACGAAAAGACCGGCATGCAGATTGTTGCACGCGGTCTGGAAGCTCCGATGAAGCAGATCGCTGCAAACGCCGGCATCGAGGGCGCTGTTGTTCTCGACAAGGTTAAGAACTCCGACAAGATCGGCTACGGCTTCGACGCTGCAACCGAGACCTACGGTGACATGATTGCAAACGGCATCGTTGACCCGACCAAGGTAAACCGTTCCGCGCTCCAGAACGCAGCATCCGTTGCTTCCATGGTTCTGACCACCGAGAGCCTGATCGCTGACAAGAAGGAGCCTGTCGCTCCGGCTCCGGCAGCTCCGGACATGGGCGGCATGTACTAAAAAGTGCCGAAAAACGGCGTAAACACTGAGGTTTTTGCAGGCCAAACGGCAAACTTACCATAAACTTACGATAATTATCAGTGAAAAAGCGTCAGATGTGTATAAGACCTCTGTCTGTATTTTGCAGGCAGGGGTCTTTTGTCTTGCAGGAATGTGAAAAGGTCAGCATCATGCTGATCTTCTTTTTTGACTGAGGTTTGAAAAAAGTGCGGTATTATGGTACAATTTGCATATAACGAACAGCAGAGCAACGGAGGGTAAAGAATGGTTGACACCAAAAAGGAACAGGAGCGAGAAGAGCTGCACCGCGCGATATGGGCGATTGCGGATGAGCTGCGCGGTGCGGTAGACGGCTGGGATTTTAAGAATTATGTTCTCGGCACGATGTTTTACCGCTATATCTCGGAAAACCTGTGCAATTACATAAATGACGGTGAGGCTGAGGCTGGCAACGATGATTTCGATTTTGCCAAGATGCCGGATGAAGAAGCAGAGGAAGCACGCGAGGGATTGGTAGAGGAAAAAGGTTTCTTTATTCTGCCGAGCGAGCTGTTTTGCAATGTTCGCGCAAATGCCGCGAATGACGAGAACCTGAACGAAACGCTCGAGCGTGTGTTCCGCCATATCGAGGAGTCTGCACAGGGCAGCGAGGCCGAGAGCGACTTTGCCTGTCTGTTCGATGATTACGACGTCAACAGCAACAAGCTGGGTTCGACGGTCGCTAAGCGCAATGAGAAGCTCGTGAAGCTGCTGAACGGCGTTGGCGAAATGAAGCTGGGCGATGTCAAGGATCATTCCATCGACGCATTCGGTGATGCGTATGAGTATCTGATGACCATGTATGCCTCCAATGCAGGCAAGTCCGGCGGTGAGTTTTTCACTCCGGCGGAGGTGTCCGAACTGCTGACACGGCTCGGCACGGTTGGCAAGACGGAGATCAACAAGGTTTACGATCCGGCGTGCGGTTCGGGTTCGCTGCTGCTGAAAGCGGAAAAGGTGCTCGGCAAGGATGCAATCCGCAACGGCTTCTACGGTCAGGAAATCAACATCACGACCTACAACCTGTGCCGCATCAATATGTTCCTGCATGATGTGGGTTTTGACAGATTTGATATTAAATGTGAAGATACGTTACGCTATCCGCAGCATGAGGATGATGAGCCGTTCGAGCTGATTGTTTCTAATCCACCATACTCTATTAAATGGGTAGGCGATGATGATGCGGTATTGATTGGCGACCCGCGGTTTTCACCGGCAGGCGTGCTTGCGCCCAAGAGCAAAGCGGACATGGCATTCATCATGCACAGTCTGTCGTGGCTGGCGTCCAACGGTACGGCGGCGATCGTTTGCTTCCCGGGCATTATGTACCGCGGCGGTGCAGAACAGAAAATCCGCAAGTATCTGGTCGATAACAACTATGTGGACTGCATCATTCAGCTACCGAGCAACCTGTTTTTCGGTACTTCTATCGCAACCTGCATTATGGTGATGAAGAAGAACAAGACCGACAACAAGACGCTGTTCATCGACGCTACAAGCGAGTGCGTTAAGGTTACGAACAATAACAAGCTGACGCCGGAAAACATTGACCGCATTGTTGACGTATTTGCAAAGCGTGAGGACGTCAAGCATTTTGCACATCTGGCGGAGTATGCGGAAATCGTCGAGAATGACTATAACCTGTCTGTCAGTAGCTACGTGGAAGCCAAAGATACCCGCGAAATCGTCAACATAGCCGAACTGAATGCTGAGCTGAAAAAGACCGTCACCAGAATAGACCAGCTTCGTACTGATATTGATGCGATTGTTGCTGAGATTGAAGGTAGCGAGGTACAGGCATGAGCGAGCTGAGTTATCTGGAAAAACTGCTGGATGGGGCTGAGGTTGAGTGGAAACTGCTTGGAGATGTTTCATTTTTTGAAATAGCAAATAGTGGAAGAAAACCAGTGAAGGCTTCTCTGCGAGTTGTTGGTAAAACACCATATTATGGAGCCAATAATATTCAGGATTATGTTGAT
>UQVU01000172.1 GCA_900544475.1 uncultured Butyricicoccus sp. | reverse complement strand
GTCGCAAGAGGGGGTATAGCGCTCATTTAATCCGCGCACGGCGCGGGAATAAGGTTTAGTGGGCTACGGCCGAAACCTGTCAAGGTGTCCTGTACCCCCTTTTGCAAGCCCCGGCTGCCGCCCAGCAGCATCTCCCCGCCGCCGGACGGCGGCACGTCCTCGCACGCCGCAGCGTGCGAAATCCCCCGCTGCCGGACGGCAGCATTCCCTCGCCTCCTGCGTCCAAGGCCGCAGGAACGGCGGAACCGTTTGCGCTCTCCCTCGAAGGGAGAAAAAGGGCGCCCACCCTTGGGAGGGATTGTTAAGCGCTTCGCTTAACGGCGATTTTCTCCGTGATGGATTTCGCGATAAGAATGCCGACGAGGCAGATAACGCCCATCAGGACGATGGTGCCGCCGGGTTTCAGGCCGCCGTAGTAGGCGATGACAAGTCCGGCTACCGTGAACAGCTCGGCAAAGCCGATGGACGCCCAGACCGTGCCGCGGTAGCTCTTCGCGAGCTGCATCGCGCAGGCGACCGGCAGGACCATCATGCTTGACACGATGAGCGCGCCGACCGTTCGCGCTGCGATTGCGACCGTGACTGCCGTCAGCAGGGTGAAAATAGTCGAAACCACGTTCACCGGTACGCCGGACAGCCGCGCCGCACGCTCATCGAGCGCGATGGAGAACAATTCCTTGTAAAGCAGCACACTCGCGAGCAGCACGAGCAGGCTGACCGCCGCTACGCTGTACAGCTCCGCGTCGCTGATGGCAACGATCGAGCCGAACAGGAAGCTGTTGAAGTTCGCGGCGTTCTTTGTGAAGCCGGACAGCACGCCCGCAAGGCCGACGCCTGCCGACAGCATGACCGAAATCGACAGCTCGGCGTAGCGCGGGAACCGGCGGCGGATGCCCTCGATGCCGAAGGCCGCGCCCACGCAGAACACGGACGCGCCGAACACAGGGTTGACATTGAGCAGCAGACCCGCCGCGACACCGGCGAGCGAGGTATGGCTGAGTGCATCACCGAGCATGGACAGGCGGCGCAGCACGACCGTCACGCCGATGAGCGGGATAATGAGCGCCAGCAGCACGCCGACGATAAACGCACGCTGCATGAACGCATATTCAAATATTTCCATGACTGCCTCCTGTGTGGGTGTGGTGATGCGCCAGCTCGTCAAGAATTTCGTCCGGGGTGAGCGCGTCAACCGTGCCGTCCTCCAGACGGAGAATGCCGGTCACGTCGTGCGCCACAGCACGGATGTCGTGGGTGACGAGCAGGACGGTGATGCCGGTCTCGCGGTTCAGCCGGTGCAGCAGCTCGCGGAACGAGGCTGCATTCTGCGCGTCAACGCCGGTCATCGGCTCGTCCAGAACGAGCAGCGAGGGATTGTTTACGAGCGCACGCGCGAGCAGGATGCGCTGCCGCTGACCGCCCGACAGGTCGCCGATGGGGCGTTTTTCGAAGCCGTCCATGCCGACAAGCGACAGCGCACGGGCGATTTCCCGGCGGTTCGAGGCGTTTGCGAAGCGAAACAGGCCGATTTTCTTGTAAAGTCCGGCGCTTACGACCTCGCTGACCGAGGCGGGGAAGTCGGCGTAGCCGGCCTGTGTGCCCTGCGGCACATAGCCGATGCGCGGCCACTCGCGGAACGAGCGGATGGGCGTGCCGAGAAGCGAAAGCGTGCCGGCGGTCGGGGTCAGCTCGCCGAGCAAGAGCTTGAGCAGCGTGGACTTGCCTGCGCCGTTCGCGCCGATGAGCGCGGTGTACGAGCCTTCCGGCACTGCGAAGCTGACGTTTTCGAGCACGGGGAGCGTGCCGTAGGAGAAAGAGAGGTTGTGCGCCTCAATGGCGGTATTGTTCATTATTTGAGCGCCTCCGTAAGCGCGGCGAGGTTGTCGCGCATGACCGAAAAATAGTCTGCATCGGCGGCAAGCTGCTCGTCGGACAGACCCTCATAGGGGTTCAGCATCTTTGCTTCCGCGCCGGTTTCGGACGCGATGGTCTGCGCGACTTTGGGGGAAACAAGCTCCTCGAAAAAGATGGTGTGCACGTTGTTTGCGCGGACGAAGTCGATGACCTCCGCCATGCGGCCGGGGTCCGGCTCGGAGTCGGGGGAAAGCCCCTCGATGCCGACCTGCTCCAGGCCGTAGGCCGCGCACAGATAGCCGAACGCCTCGTGTGCCACGACGATGGTCTTGTTCGGCAGGGGAGAGAGCGTGTCGCTGTATTCCTTGTCGAGCGCGTCCAGCTCGGCGGCGTATTTGTCGAAGTTCGCCTGATAGGTTTGGGCGTTCGCCGGGTCGGCTTCCGCGAGGGCGTCCTTGATGGTTTCCATCTCGGTTTTCGCGTTCTCGGGGTCGAGCCAGACGTGCGGGTCGAAGTCGCCGTGGTGATGGTCTGCGCCCTCGTGCTCATGGGCGTGCTCGTGCTCGCCGTCGGTCGTCATCAGCTCGACATTCTCGCTCGCCATGACAACGCGCAGTGAGTCGCTCTTGCTCGTGAGCAGGTCGTCCGCCCAGGTTTCCATATCCGCGCCGTTATAGACGAACATATCCGCCTTTTCGAGGTTCTTGAGGTCGTTCGTGGACGGTTCCCAGTCGTGCGGCTCGGTGCCGGAGGGGACCATGTTCGTGACGTCTACGAGGTCACCGCCGATTTTGCAGGTGAAGTCGTACATGGGGTAGAAGCTCGTCAGCACGCGCAGCTTTCCGTCCGCGTTCGTGTCGATTTCGGCGGAAGAGCCGCAGCCGGTGAGCAGAGAGAGTGAAAGCGTGCCTGCACACGCGAGCGCGAGGATTCTTTTAATGTTCATGGCAGCAGCCTCCATTGCAGATGTGTTCGCGGGGCGTTTCCTCGCCCGCGCATTTGGCGCACAGACCGTAGAGGACGGTGCGCGACGGCTCGATTCGGAAGCCGTGGGCGTCCTTCAGGTGGGTGGAAAGCTCGTCGAGCATATGGCATTCGAGCGGACGGGTCGCGCCGCACTGAAGGCAGACCAGCTTGCCGTGGGCGGCGGTCTCCGGGCGGCCGACGTAGCAGTAACGTGCGCTCGAACGGTCCACCGAGGGCACCTTGGACACCACGCCGTCCGAAACGAGGCGCTCGACTGTGCGGTAGACCGTGGATTGACCGACCGCGACGCCGTCCTGCGTCAGGCGCAGGCGGATTTCGTCCACCGTCAGAAACTGCTCCTCATGTTCCTGAAGCAGCGAGAGAATGCTGTCTTTCTGTTTTGTATGGTATTGCAAAGTATCGTTACCTCCATCGCCGGGTTTTCCGGCGAAATCCCTGCCGGGCGGCAGGGGCGAATTTGAAAGTGATTTTCATTTTGATTTATATGATACTCTGACGACGCTGTTTTGTCAAGAGCGAAATACGTCAATTCCGCCAAAAACGTACAAAAACGCGGGTTTCGCTTGCCTGACAGGGGGGAGTATGGTATACTATACGATAATTGGGCTTTGC
>UQVU01000171.1 GCA_900544475.1 uncultured Butyricicoccus sp. | reverse complement strand
GACGATGATACCCACCGAGAGAACGATTTTCTCATCTGTGCAGTCAACATTCTGAATGGCAAGCGCATCTTGCATTTTGACCGTCAGGCTCTCGCTGCTGTGTGCCAGAACTTCTTCTGCGCCATCTGCGGTGCGGGAAAGGAAAGCGGACTGGTAAAAGAGCGATACAGGCGTCGAAAGGAAACGTTCCGTGAGCGAAAGGTCGTCTTTCAGCTTAATGCGGTTATCTTCCGTTCCGGGAGTGCCTTTGAGTACCAGTGTGCAGTTCTGAATATCTTCAACGTCGGTATCAAGTACAAGGTGATTGCTTTCGTCAATTCGGAAGCCGATGCTGTGGTTATCGGCATACGCATTCGTGCATTCAATCCATCCCGTGCGCTCAACAGTCAGAACCGCGCCATTTTCGGTAACAGACGGAACGAACCGCGCGAGACGATAAGTGGACTTCCCGAGCACGGCGGACGTGCATTGTAAATCGAAGTAAGCGTTGCCGTCTGCATCGGGCGTGAATACATGATGCTCGGTCATATAGCTCGGCGGCATAATATCGAGCCTGTAAATGTAATCGCTTTCTGCATCCTGAACGGTAGCGCGGATGGGACTGCTGTTCTTGCGGAACGTGACCGCCGCATCATTGGAATGCGACACGTTGATGCAGAAAGATATGTCCTGCTCTGCCGCTGCGAGCAGTTTGCTGCCGGAAAACATCTTGACACGCGCCGCAACATAGCGGACGTCATTGGTCGGCACCTGAAGCAGCGAACACTGCTTGGCGGGCGAAGAGTATTGCACGGTCTGCCATGCGCCGTTTTCATTCTGCAATTCAGCCGAATACAGAGTTGCCTTGGTGCTGTCGATTTTTCCGGCAGTATCCCACGTCAGCACAAGCGAATTGTCCAGAATTTCGAACCGAATGTCGCGGATAGAAGCCGGTATATCGTCCTCCTTTTTCGGGAGTTTTGGAATGATTTCCTTGTGTGTTTCCCCACAGCGCTCGCAGGTAAACAGCTTGCAGCCTTCCTTTTCGGTGGTTGCGGCCTCGATCACTGGCTCGCCCCAGATATGTCCGCGCGCTTTGATGGTACGTTCCAGATATTTGTCGCATCCGATGCACTGCGCTCTCCAACGGCCGTCATTCGTACAGGTCGCGGGCGAAATTTCGGTGTATTCGCGATAAATGTGAATATGCGGGAGCAAACCGGCAGGCATATAGCTGAATTCAAGCTGCGGTGTAATGCTTTTGTCGGGCGAGAAAAAATGATTGCTTCCCTCACCGTGGATTATGATTTTGTTCGACGTACAGACCAGCGTCTTGTCGATTTCCGCACCATCGATTACGGTCAGATGAAGCGGTACAGAAGCATCATCGGAGCGCAGTTCGATTTCGGGCAGTCGGCCGCTCAGCAGTGTCACATCGGCACAGGCGTGCACCGACTCGATAGCGCCCTGTGCATCGAACGCGGTCAAACGGTTAATTTCGGCCTTGTCAATGCGGGCTCCCTCAACGGCATTGACCGCGACGGCGTTTCCTGCGCCAGGCGGCGTGTATAAGGTCTGAATGCGGCCTTCCTGAAGCGTCATGCTTCCGCGCACGGTCACGGCATCAAAGTTGCCGTGCAGTTCTGCTTTGCCGTCGATTTCGATATTTTCCGGCCGACCGCCCTCCGTAAAAATACTCGCTGTATCGTCAGCTGTCACGCGAAGCGAGGGAAAACGTCCCTCACGCAGCGTCAGCTGACTTCCGGCAAGCAACGCGGCAATTTCCGCAGAGCGGTTGCTGACCGTGGTCGGTGTAAGCGTGTGCATCTGCCGAATATGCCCGTTTTCGAGGGATACGGCAACCGATGTTTCGTTTGCTGCTTTCACCTCAATGTTATCAACGCTTGTTTGCTCGCCGCGAATGACGAGGTCGCTTCGCGCCTCTATATTCTTAACGAGGGAAGCTGCATCATCCGCCTCGATGATAGCGGGATTGCGTACAATTACTTTTCCGACCGGCGTTTTCGTCAGATGCAGACGCGGAGGCTCGCCAGCGCTCTTTTCCATGCGGACCTCGCCGCTGATTTTGCAGTTTTCCAGATGAATGGAATTCGAACCGCCGCCCTGAATGAGCAGATTGTCGTGAATCGTGACATTTTTCAGCGTAACGTCGCCATCATCTAAATCTTTCTCGATGGTAATATAACTGTACTCGCCGCCGTCAATTACGTGCGAGGACGATGATTTCGAGATATTCAGCGCTTTATAAACCGGCTCAGGCTTTGAACTGCCCTTGACCGCAGGCGGAACGACAGGCGGCAGCTCAAGAGGTAGAACCTTGAGGTCACTGCCCCAGCCGAAGAACCCGATCATTGGGAGCTCGGAATTATTGTTGACGATAAGAGCGTTGTTTGCGCGAACGGTAAAGCGACCGGTCACGATCGCGTCCTGAAACGTTACCGTTCCGCCGTCTGCACCGTTTGTCACAAGAATATCGGCATCCGTTTCTCCGGTCAGGGTCACATCCGCCGATGCAATCAGAATGATGCCCGGCGCATCGGACAACTCGTATCTGCCGGGTTCAGAAATCACCTGAATGATTGCGCGGTCAAGCATGGTGATAAGCTCCGCACGGGTAAGAGCCTTTCCGAGAGCGAGCCAATCGGAACGGACGCCATTCACGATCCCGGCTGCAATCATGCCGGAAACATACGGGACAGCCGCATCGGCGACCTGATCAGCGTCAAGATATGAAGAAAGCGCCGACCGATCCCCGTCGGTGACGCTCAAAGCCTGCGACAGAGCAACCATGGCGTCCTGCCGTGAAATGTAAGGTTTTTCGGTATTGACGGTGATGCGTTCCGATGCGCATTTTCGAAGATAAGGCGAATACCAGAACTCGTCGCCATCGGTTGAGAACACATTGAAATCAAGCGTTTTCGCAATCACGGACGCGAGTTCGCCGCCTGTAATCGGTGCATCCGGCCGAAAAGAAATTCCGTCGCCCTGCACCACGCCGCGCTCTGTCCAGCGTGCTATCGCCTGAGCGGCCCAATGCCCTTCTGTATCATTGTACGCGGAGACTCTGACGAAAACAACAGGACATAGCAAAGAAAATGCCAGAATAAATGAAATCAGACGCCGGAGTTTACTCATAGGGAGACCTCCTTGTATAATATACAGATTTTTTCGCGGAGAAACTCTGAGCTTATGGGTAAATCATACAATTATTCGACACGGATTGCAAGCATTATCGTCAAATGATAACAAAGATTGTATGAAAGAATAAAAACAATGGCGAAAGTTGTGGATAATTGCCAAATAAATATGGAATGATTGGAGTCAAATAACCATTTACAGCCACAGATCCGGGGCGAAGCGGCAGCTAAAAGGAAAAACTACCGACGAAAACCCGAAAACGCCGCACAGCGGCCCTACGCGCCAGCACGGGCATTCGCGTCTGTGCCTTGTTATTGAACAGATG
>UQVU01000170.1 GCA_900544475.1 uncultured Butyricicoccus sp. | reverse complement strand
CCTCCCGCCGCCGAAGGCGGCAAAAAGGCCCGCCCTCCGAGGGCGAATCTCCCCACCCCTTGGGTAAGGGCCCATCTCGCCTCCTGCGTCAGGTTGCAGGAACGGCGGAACCGTTTTCATCTGCCGCTCAGAAGGCGTTTTTGAATCGTTCCCTCCCTTGACATCTGTGATATAATAATAAAGTTAAAATGGATAGCCATATGCTCCGTTATGGGAGGAGGAAATGTAATGAAAGATGCGCTGCAGCACGCTTTGGACGTGCTGTCGGGTTTTCTCGCAGAAAACCCTCTTGTAGGCGCGTGGTACACGACCGTCGTGCGCTTCGTGTTTCCGCTGCTCGCGTTGATGATTTTAGTCGGCGCGATCCGCTCGCTCTGGAAGGTCAAGCACCCCGATGAGGTCTGGGGCTACCTTTCGCTCGGCAACGGCGTGCGCCTGCCGCTCACTCACTGGGAAAATATCATCGGCCGCGGCGCCGCGTGTGATGTTCAGCTCGAATATCCCTCGGTGTCCCGCCAGCACGCCGCGCTCATCCGTGAAAACGACGGCAGCTGGACGGTCTACGACTTAAATTCCAAGGGCGGCATCAAGGTCAACGACCTGCCGGTTGACGAATACGCCATCGTTGAGGACGGCGATACCGTGTCCTTCGGCGGCATTCCGACCACCATGGTGCCGATTTCCGCCGAGGAAAAGCGCTGGCAGATGGCCGAGCGCCGCGAGGAGGGGCGTCCTGCCGGTATGTGGGGCAGTCTGGTGCTGCTGACGCTGTTTCAGGTGCTCACCGCCGTGCAGCTCATCATTGCCGGCGGAAGCGAGGCGAGCGTCACCATTCCGCTGACGTTTTTCGTCTTTACCTGCGTCTGCTGGGGATATTTCATCTTCATGCGCCTGTTCCGCCGCATCGGCTTCGAGATGGAAACCATCGCGTTTTTCCTGTGTACGCTGTCGCTCGCGGTGACCGGCTCGACCGTGCCGGACGAGATGCCCAAGCAGCTCATCGCGATTTTTATGGGCATGACGATGTTCCTCATCCTCGGCTTTTTCCTGCGCGACCTGACGCGGGCGCAGAAGGTCCGCTGGTTCATGGGCGCGACGGCGGTCGGCCTGCTCGCCATCACGCTGCTCATCGGTTCGAGCGAGGGCGGCGCGAAGGCATGGCTGCGCCTCGGCTCTCTGTCGCTCCAGACCTCGGAGATCGCGAAAATCTGCTACATTTTCGCAGGCGCGGCAACGCTCGACCGCCTGTTCAACAAGCGCAACCTCTGGATGTTCATCGGCCTTACCGGCGTGTGCGGCGGCTGCCTGGCGCTCCAGAACGACTTCGGCACCGCGCTCGTGTTCTTCGTGACCTTCCTCGTCATCGCCTATCTCCGCTCGGGCGATTTCGCAACGCTCGGTCTGGTCTGCGCCGGCTGCTTCGGCGGCGGCATGGTCATGCTGACCATCAAACCGCACGTTGCGGCGCGTTTCGCCTCGTGGGGCCACATCTGGGAGGACGTTTACGACAAAGGCTTCCAGCAGACCCACACCCTGACGGCGGCGGCCTCCGGCGGCCTTATCGGCGTCGGCGCGGGCAAGGGCTGGCTCTCCGGCCTGCCGGCGGCGGATACCGACATCGTATTCGGCATGCTGTGCGAGGAGTGGGGACTGGTTATCGCGGTGCTGACCGTGCTGTGCATCATCACGCTCGCGGTGTTCGCGGTCCGTGCCTGCCGCGCAGGCCGTTCGAGCTTCTATACCATCGCCGCGTGCGCCGCGACCAGTCTGCTCGTGTTCCAGACCTGCCTGAACGTGTTCGGCGCGGTCGATATTCTGCCGTTTACCGGCGTCACCCTGCCGTTTGTGTCGAACGGCGGCTCGTCCATGCTGTCGGCATGGGGCATGCTCGCCTTCCTCAAGGCGACGGACACCCGTCAGAACGCTTCGTTCGCGGTGCGCCTGCCAAGCCGCCGCGAGCTGAGAGGGGAGGACTGAAAAGATGCGTAAAATCGAAAAACGCAGCGTGTTCTGCCTCATTCTGGCAGCGCTGCTCGGCATCGGCCTTGCGTTCTTCTGCTTCCGCTTTGTCGCGGACGGCGACGACTGGGCATCCTACCCCTACAACCGCCATCTGTACAACAACTCCGGCGTACTCAAGGGCGGCACCATCATCGACAGCCGGGGCGTCGTGCTCTCGACGCTCTCCGAGGACGGCGAGCGCGTTTATAACGAGGACGGCACGATCCGCCGCGCGACGCTGCACGCCGTGGGCGACCCGGCCGGAAACATTGGCGCGGGTGCGCTGACCGCGTTCGCGGACAAGCTGTCCGGCTACAATCTGCTCACGGGCGCGTATTCGCCGCTCGGCACGGGCAACAGCGTGTATCTGACCATCGACTCCGAGCTGAACCGCGTGGCCTATGAGGCGCTCGGCGGTCAGAACGGCACGGTGGGCGTTTACAACTACAAGACCGGCGAGATCCTCTGCATGGTTTCCACGCCGACGTTCGACCCGGCCGATCCGCCGAATATCGCGGCAGATGACCCGGCGTGGGACGGCGTTTACGTCAACCGCCTGCTGTCCGCGAACTCCATTCCCGGCTCGATTTTCAAGGTCGTGACGCTGAACGCCGCAATCGAGAACATTCCCGACCTGTTCCAGAGAAAGTGGAACTGCACCGGCTCGGTCGAAATCGGCGGCGACGTCGTGACCTGCCCGTATGCGCACGGCGAACAGGACATCGAAGCCGCGCTCGCGAACTCCTGCAACGGCGTGTTCGGTCAGCTTGCGGTCGAGCTTGGCGCGGAAACGATGAAAAAGTACACGGATGCGGCGGGCCTGACCGAGTCGCTGCGCGTGGACGGCATTCAGACGGCTTCCGGCCACTTTGACTTCGACGTGAGCGAAAACCAGCTTGCATGGGCAGGCGTCGGCCAGGGTCAGGATACGATGTGCCCGATCACCATGCTCCAGTACATGGGTGCGATCGCAAACGGCGGCAAGGCGGCCGTGCCGCGCCTCATCGAGAAGTCCACGACCGATTACGGCCTGCCGACCGGCATCTATCGCACGAAGACCTCGTCGCAGCTGATCGATGAGAAAACCGCGGGCACGATTGCCGACCTCATGCACAACAACGTTATCGAAACCTACGGCCAGGAGCGTTTTCCGGGCATGGACATCTGCGCGAAGTCGGGCACCGCCGAGGTCGGCGCGGACAAGACCCCGAACGCATGGTTCACGGGCTTTCTGCGCGACGAGGCAACGCCCTATGCGTTCATCGTTCTCGTTGAGAACGGCGGCGGCGGCGCACGTGTTGCAGGTTCGGTCGCGTCTACGGTATTGCAGGCAGCAGTATAGCTGTCGCGAAACCACGGTTTCGCCGACAACTGTGTTCTGACTTCGCAGAACACGGACGGAGAAAAGTTCCTATGCAGAAACTTTTCTCTCTCTAGAAGTATAAAAACCGTGATACACAAGGTGAATTGCCGCATAGCGGCAAGAGAGGGTGGCCTGGGCCATGCTCCCGGTTTTTA
>UQVU01000169.1 GCA_900544475.1 uncultured Butyricicoccus sp. | reverse complement strand
CACCTACCTGTGCCGCGAGCTCAAGGGCGTCACGGACGGCAACGTCCGCCGCAGCTGCCCCGGCTGCATCGAGGACGCCTGCGCTCTGGTAGAGGAAATGCTGGGACTGTAAAGCGCGTTTTTCCAAAGACAAAGAAAAGCGCCTGCCGTTTCACGGCGGGATGAGGTCATCCCGCCCTACGGTTTACCGCCCAGAAAGAATTTCACACAGAAAAAAACCGCTGTACCCGTTCCAGTACAGCGGTTTTCTTATGTAACAATATATATCCGAGCGTTCCCGTTTGTCTCCCGCGCGGCAGCGCGCATTCAATAGAACCTGCGAAGCAGGTTCATAAAAAGTCGGGGCGTGTACCTGACTTTTTATACTCTGAGAGGGAGAAAGTTTCCGCATGGGAACTTTCGGACGTCCGTGTTCTGCGGCGCAAAGCGCTGTCAGAACACACTTGTCGGAAAAAACGAAGTTTTTTCGACAGTCATAGCATTGCTGCGCCCACCAGTCCGGCGTCATTTCCGAGCGACGCTGCCGTGAGTACGGTGTTGCGGTCGCCGCGGAAGGTCTCGCGCTCGATGCGCTCCCTGAGCGGACGGAGCAGCTTTTCGCCGTAGCCTGCCAGACCTCCGCCGAGCACGATGCACTCCGGCTGGAAAATGTTGATGAGGCTCGCAAGGCCGCACGCGAGATTGTCGCAGTATTCCTCGAACAGCTCGCACGCCAGCGCGTCCCCGGCGTCTACTGCGTCGCAGATGTGCTTCGCGTTCAGGTCGGGTCCGTTTTCGCGCAGACTGCTTTCCCGCCCGGCATCCATCGCGCGGTGCGCGAACTTGACAAGCGACGAGGCCGAAGCGTATGCCTCCAGACAGCCGCGCCGTCCGCAGCCGCACGGCTCGCCGCCCTTCTGAATGACGATGTGGCCGATTTCGCCCGCCATGTTGTTGCAGCCGGTGTACAGCTTGCCGTCAATGACGATGCCGCCGCCGACACCCGTGCCGAGCGTCACCATGAGCATATTTTTGATATTCTTCGCCGCGCCGGCGGTCGCCTCGCCGAGAGCCGCGCAGTTCGCGTCGTTGTCCATCTGCACCGCGCAGGCAAACTCCGGCCGGAACGCCTGCGAGAAGCATATGTCATTCATGCCGAGGTTCGTACCGACCTTGAGCGTGCAGCTCGCCTTGTCGTAAGTACCCGGCACGCCGATGCCGATGCTCTCGACCTCATCCGGCTGCACGCCGCCCGCCTCGCACAGCGCAAGCGCCAGCTGCTTCATGTCCTCGCGCAAGCCGTCCGGGTCGCCCGTTCTCGTCGGCACGCTCTGCTTGATGAGAATAGCGCCGTCGTCCGCGCACAGCGCCGCCTTGACGCTCGTGCCGCCTAAATCAATTCCGATCCGCATATCGCTTTATTCCTCTCCGAACAGATCCTTGCCGCGGCTCTTGAAGTACGCGCCCAGACGTTCCATGCTGCTGTTGATGATAAGCTCCTCCGGGAAGCCGATTTCTTCGAGCATTTCGAGCGCACCCTCGACGTGGCCGACGCGGTAGCAGATGTGGCTGTCGCTGTCCACGACGATCGGCACCTCGTACTTCATGCACATACGCGCGATGTCGGCGCAGTTCTGCTTGCTGCCCGCGCGGACGTTCAGAGAGGCGTTGTTGATCTCTACCACCTTGCCGCGCTCGTTGCAGCGGCTGATGATGTACTCGTGGTCGAAATCGAAGTTCGGGTTGCCCAGATGGCCGAACGCATTGACATACGGGTTGTAGAGAATGGCCTCGAGCGCCGCCGTGTGGATGCTCTTGTCCGCCGGCGGGAACAGGCATTCATGGAAGGACGCGAGCGCCCAGTCGATCGGCTTCAGGCTCTTGTTCGCCATGACGTTGATGCCGCCGGCCGGGGCGGTAATGTCGAACTCAATGCCGCGGATAACGGTCACGCCGTTTATCTTGCGCGGAATGAGGTTCAGGTTGGAAAAATGCCACTCATGCGGTCCGTCCGGGTTTGTCGGACCGTGGTTTGTGATGGCGATTGCCTTAAGACCACGGTCGTGCGCCGCCTGTACCATCTCGGTCAGCGTGCTGAACGCATGGTCGGTTACATTGGTATGAGTATGAAGATCCGCAACGATTTGCATTTTACCTCTATTCCTCCTGTGCAGTCGTAAGACTGCAATAATTTATAGTTTTCGCGCCGATAAAACCGCCGTCGTCCGCCAGAGCCGTTTTACCGATGCCCTGCATCCGCGCGGCAGCGCGCATAAAATAGAATTTGCTTTGCAAATTCCAAAAAACCGGGGGCGTGTACCTCGGTTTTTTAACCCTGAGAGGGAGAAAGTTTCCGCATGGGAACTTTCGGACGTCCGTGTTCTGCGGCGCCCCGCGCTGTCAGAACACACCTTGTCGGCAAAGCGCCAGCTTTGCGACAGGTTCTTTAGTTGCCGTACTGCTTCAGCATACGCTCCTGAAGCTCCTTGGCGGCGTTGAAGCCCATCTTCTTCTGGCGGTCGTTCATCGCCGCGACCTCGATGATAACGGCGAGGTTTCGGCCGGGCTTTACCGGAATGGTCAGACTCGGTATCGCGATGTCGAGGATGGAGGTCGTCTGGCCGTCCATGCCGAGGCGGTCGTACTGCTTGCCGTCCTCCCACGGCTCAAGGTTGATAACAAGCTCGACCTTCTCGGTCATCTTGATCGCGCCGATACCGAAGATGCGGCGGACGTCAACGATGCCGATACCGCGCAGCTCGATGAAGTGGCGGATAACCTCGGGAGCCGTGCCGACAAGGGTCTTGTCGGATACGCGCTTGATCTCTACCGCGTCGTCCGCGATCAGACGATGGCCGCGCTTGACCAGCTCGATGGCGGTCTCGGACTTGCCGACGCCGGAATCGCCGAGCAGCAGAACGCCTTCGCCGTAAATCTCGATCAGAACGCCGTGCAGCGTAACGCGCGGCGCAAGATTGACGCGCAGGGACGCAACGAGCGAGTTGATGATAGTGGAGGTGAAGTCGTTCGTGCGCAGGATGGGCACGCCGTACTGCTGCGCCGCCGCGAGGCACTCAGGGAATACCTCGATGTTGCGCGTGATGAGCAGGACCGGGATGCGCGTTTCGAACAGACGGTCAAAGCACGCGCGGCGCTCCTCGGTTTCCATTCGTTCTACATAGCTCGATTCTACCTTGCCCATGACCTGAATGCGGTTGGGGTCAAAATAGTCAAAAAAACCGGCCAGCTGAAGACCGGGACGATTTACATCATCTTTGGTGATTTCGAGCTTCTCAAAGCCCTCCGGGCCGTAAACTACCTCAAAATTAAATTCGTGGATCAAGTCTCCCAGGCTTACGCCAAATTCTTTAAGCTGCATATGGGTTCTCCCTTCCGCAATATTTGTCAAGCTGCCGAAAAACTCGCGTTTTTCCGGCAATCTGTGTTCTGCTTCACAGAACTGTGCGCTTTCGCGCGTCATTTGGTGTCCGCAACAAATCGACTTTATCGACAGACTGATACAGACTGATTTCCTCCATATTA
>UQVU01000168.1 GCA_900544475.1 uncultured Butyricicoccus sp. | reverse complement strand
ATTGTCTGGCCATGACCGGCGGAAAGCAGTGTGCAAAGGATATTTCCGAGCTGACCGGTGTAACGCTCCGGTTCGCACTGAAAATTCTGCGCAAGCTGACCCAGTCCGGCATCACCAAGTCCTACAAAGGCGTAGCAGGAGGATATGAACTCAACCGCTCCCCTTCCGAAATCAGTCTGGGTGAAATCATTGAATGCATCGACGGCCCGATTGCCATCAATCACTGTCTGGCCAACGAGTTCCAATGCACCCACGTGGGCAGTCAGAATGAATGCGATTTTCACCGCGTGTTCTCAGAGATCAACCGTTCTCTGCGCGGTCAGCTCTTCGCGATAACGATGGATCGCTTTCTTCCGGCAAAGGTATTACAACAGCACAAGTAAGATTCACGTTTATTAAACGGACAGGAGGATTTTTGTTATGAAAAAGTTTGTTTGCACCGTATGTGGTTACGTTTACGAGGGCGAGGCTGCTCCGGCTGAATGCCCGATCTGCCACGCACCGGCAGAGAAGTTCAAGGAGCAGGCCGGCGAAAAGACCTGGGCGGCTGAGCACGTAGTCGGCGTTGCACAGGGCGCTCCGGAGGACATCATGGCTGATCTGCGCGCGAACTTCGAGGGCGAGTGCTCCGAGGTCGGTATGTATCTGGCAATGGCTCGCGTCGCTCATCGCGAGGGCTATCCGGAAATCGGCCTGTACTGGGAGAAGGCTGCTTACGAGGAAGCTGAGCACGCTGCAAAGTTCGCTGAGCTGCTGGGCGAAGTCGTAACCGACTCCACCGAGAAGAACCTCCAGATGCGTGTTGACGCTGAGAACGGTGCAACCGCCGGCAAGTTCGATCTGGCTAAGCGCGCGAAGGCTCTCAACCTCGACGCTATCCATGACACCGTTCACGAGATGGCTCGCGACGAGGCCCGCCACGGCAAGGCTTTCGAGGGCCTGCTGAAGCGTTACTTCAACAAGTAAGAAAGTCTGTATATCCGCGCTGGAGCCAGTCTCGGTAATGGCAAAAAGCCAGTAATTCCAGCAGTTTTCGGCACAAAAGATACGCAGCAACAGAAATGCGGTTCACAGGTAAGTGTGAGCCGCATTTTTGCGTCTGTATCCATACCCGAAATATGCCGGGACAGACAAACAGCACAGTCTTTCTCCGTCCGCGCGGTCTCGCATCCAGGCAGGAAGGCTGTACCTATCTGCGCCCATCAATCCGCGAACAGCTGCACCCAGTAGGTCGTGCCGTTCACCTCGATGGCGGCGGCGCCGATGCGCGAGTAGCGGCCGGCGAGGATATTGGCGCGATGGCCGGGCGAGGCGAGCCACGCACGCACGACCTCGTCCGCGCTCGACTGGCCGGAGGCGATATTCTCACCGGCGCTCCGGTAGGCAACGCCGCTCTCGCTCAGCGTCGAGACGAACGAGCCGCCGCCCGGCCGGGTGTGCGAAAAGCTGCGCGAGATCTCCTGCGCCCGGACAGCCGCCGCACGCGCAAGTCCGCTGTCCGCTTCGAGTAGGGCAACGCCGTTCTGCTGCCGTGCCGCGTTCGTGAGCCGGATAACGCTCCCCGCGCGGCTCTCTGTCTGTGTCTGCGCCGAGGCGGGGACGTCCCAGTACAGTCCTGCCGCGCCTGCGGCCGTTCCCGTGAGCGATGCCGCCGCAAGCACCGCCAGCACGCACTTTTTCCATCTTGTCATGTATCTTCCTCCTGTCACGAGCGGCTCTTTCGTCCGCTCTGTGCGGAGTATACCATTTCTGCCACCGCGATACAATGGAAACTCCGTCCTTTCGCGGCAGTTCTCCCCTGTTTCCCGAACTTTTCCCTGTGTTTCCGGCGGCGCAAAAAAGGTTTGCATTTGGGCGCTCCATGCGTCATAATGGTAAGTGAGAAAATTTTGCGCCGAAACGCACACACACTTGTTTTCGGTTCCGAAAAGGAGATGTAACGCCATGCTCATCGCACCAAACTTCCCGTGGCATCGGGCAGACAGTCCGGAGGAGCAGCTTGCGCTTTCCAAGGAGTTCGGCCTGACGCCGAAAAGCTATGTCCACCCGAAGCCGCTCATCTACCGCGACATGGACGGCAATATCGTTCCCTGTACGCTCGTCGGCAGGCAGAGCGGCCGCTACGCCATCATCGAAATCGGAGACGCCCTGCACACCATCCACGCCGACTGTCTGGCGGATATGCAGTGCGCGGCACGCACACGCCGCACCGAGCTGCGCGCGACCCGTCCGGTCTACACGGTCATCGACATCGAAACCACCGGTCTGGACCGGGGAACGGCCGAAATCATCGAATTCGGTGCGCTGCGCGTTGAGAACGGCACGCCGACCGAGCGGTTTTCCCTGCTCGTGCAGCCGTCCGCGCCCGTGCCGCCCGTCTGTGCGGAGCTGACCGGCATTACGGACGAGATGCTCGCGGGACAGCCGTCCATCAGCGAGGCACTTCCCGCTTTTCTGGCGTTTGTCGGCAAGACACCGCTCGTCGGGCAGAACCTGCTGGACTTCGACCTGCCGATCATCAACCGCGTCTGTAAGGAGCAGGGCGTGCCGCCGCTCGACAGCCAGTGCTGCGACACCCTGCTGACCGCGCGCAGCTGTCTGCGCCTGCCGGGGTACAAGCTCGAAGCCCTCGCCGCCGCGCTCCATGTGCCGCAGAGCACCGCCCACCGCGCCCTCGGCGACTGCGAGACCACGCACCGCGTCTTTGAGGCGCTCGTCACCGCGCACCCGGCGTCTGTCCGGTGGAGCCGCCCGACCGCGCACCAGAACAAGGCCGCCTCGCCGTCAGCTCCCCGTCCGCGCGTCACCGCAAAGCAGCTTGCGCATTATCAGTCGCGGCCGAAGGCGAAGGAGATCGTCCCCGCAACCGGCCTGTTCGACCCGGCGCATCCTATTTTCGGAAAAACCTGCGTCCTGACCGGCGAGCTGGTACATATGAGCGACCGCGACGCCATGCAGCGCATTGCGGACTGCGGCGGTCTGAACGCCGACAACGTTACGAAAAAGACCGACCTGCTCATTGTCGGCGGCGGCTCGTCCCCCGCCCGTAAGAGCGGCAAGGTGAAGAAGGCCGAGGACTACATCGAGCGCGGCATCCCCATCCGTATCCTCACCGAGGAGGAGTTTGAGAAGCTGCTGTAACAGCTCGCAATCCGCCAAGTTCAATCATCAGCGCCGAGGAACGGTTGTGCCGATACTGCAACATAAGTTGCAGGAGGCGAGATAAGCCCTCATCTGCGCTGTAAATCTATGAGACCGGCAACACGGCGGCATGGGGTCATGCCGCCCTACGTAACGCCCAGAAAGCATCTATCCAACCTGCACCATCTGCCGCGCACTTGTATGCGCGGAAAGACGCGCGAAGCCAACCCCAAACGGCGTTGAACCGCTCCGGACAGCTGAGCGGTCTTAATTGCGTCCCCCGCTTTTTAGCTGCGAAGCTCCGCTGAGCGGCAGACCGGAAGGTTAGGGGGAGTCGCAAGAGGGGGTATAGCGCTCATTTAATCCGCGCACGGCGCGGGAATAAGGTTTAGTGGGCTACGGC
>UQVU01000167.1 GCA_900544475.1 uncultured Butyricicoccus sp. | reverse complement strand
TTTCCGCAAAGCGCCGCAGCTTTCATTGTGCGGTGTTGCCTTAAATACTCTGACACAGAAACAAGCCTGCCGCAATGACCGCCGCGGCCAGCAGACGCACCGTCCAGCATGGCGGCAGCAGACTGCCGAGCAGCACGCCCGCACCGAAACACAGCACCGCAAGACCGATCGCCTGACCACGGCAGAGCATTCCGCATCACCTCTGTTATCAGTATAAGCGAGCGCACCGGAAAATGTGCATGAAAAAAGGGAAACCGGTTGTCGTTCGGTTTCCCTTTCCTTTTTCTCTTTTACTTGCCGGTGGTCGAGCCGAAGCCGCCCTCGCGCTGTCCGTCTGCATCATCGTCTACCGTGATGCCGTAGGGCAGGAAAATGCCCTGCGCGAACGCGTCACCCGACTGAACCGCCAGCAGCTTGCCCTGACGGTCGTCGCTCGTCATCTTGATCATGATGTGGCCCTCGTTCTTCGCCTCGAAATAGTCGCTGTCGATGACACCGACCGTGTTATCGAGCTGAAGACGGTGGCGGAAACCCAGACCGGAGCGCGGATAAAGCTGAAGCACCCAGCCGTCCTCGATCATGACGCGAATGCCGGTCGGGATGAGGATGGTTTCGTTGGGGACGAGCGTAAAGCTCTCAGGCGCGAAGAAGTCGTATCCGGCGGAACCCTTAGTCGCGCGGCGCGGCAGGCGGATCTTCGCGTAGACCGACTTGGCCTCTTCCTCGCTGCTGCCGGTCGCAACGCGCCAGTCACGAACGAACTGTTCCTCGCTTACTTTGTAAAACTGTGCAATTTTCTCCATCGTTCACGATCTCCTCGTTAAAAAGGTTATTTCTCTGTATTTTCGTGCAGGCAGACCGCACCCGTTTCGAGGGTCCGCGCCACATCGATCACGCGCTGGTTGGCGCTGCCGCGCCAGTGAAGCTGCGTGTCCTTCTGCGCTTCGATAAACGGCCCGTCCACCACTACGTCTATGGCAGCAAGGAACGGCAGATCTGTAATCTGCTCGAAGCGGTAGCCGGTGTACAGCCAGATGGTCTTGTCCGGAAAACGCGCCCGGATTTCCTGCGCCAGCGCTCCGATCTGCTCACGGTTCGCGGGATAGAGCGGGTCGCCGCCCGAAAAGGTCACGCCCGCGACATAATCCTTGGAAAGCTCGTCGAAAAGCTCCTGCTTCGCCGCCTCGTCGAACGGCAGGCCGCCGTTTTCGTCCCACGTGACGGGATTGTGACAGCCGGGGCAGGCGTGTCCGCAGCCCGCGACCCACAGCACGACGCGGAGGCCGTCGCCGTTGAGCATATCGTCCTTGGTGATATTGTGATACTGCATTTCGTGTTACATACTCTTTCTTTCTGCAATTTCCGCCATTTTTGCGTCGTTGAGGCGCGTGTCGCCCTTGACGCGGGAATAGGACAGATACCCGTTCATGCGCTCGATTTTGGTGAGGTTGCGGCTGCCGCACTTGGGGCAGACGTCCATCGCAAGCTCCTCATGACCGCAGTCGTCGCAGTACGCGAGCGACAGATTGACGCCCTCGTAGAAGCCCTTCTTCATCGCGCGGCGCACGAGCGAGCGGATCGCCTCGCGGTTGTAGCTGATAGGGTACTTGACGTACTGGATTTTGCCGCCGTTGCACAGGTTCCAGAAACGTCCCTCAAGGTCCTGCTTTTCGATCGGCGTCAGCTCCTCGGTCACATGGCAGTGGAAGCTGTTGGAAACATACGGACGGTCGGAAACGCCCTCGACAATGCCGTACTTGCGGCGGAACTGCTCGACCTGAAGGCCGCACAGGCTCTCGGCCGGCGTGCCGTAGATGGCATACAGGTTGCCGTCCTCGTGCTTGAACTCCTCGACCTTCTTGTTGATGTATTCGAGCGTTTCGAGGGCAAATGCACCGTCCTCGGCGAGAGATTTGCCGTTATAAAGCTCCTGAAGCTCGTTGAGCGCGGTGATGCCGAAGGAGGCCGTCGCGGTTTTCATGATAGGCTTGATTTTGTCGCCCGGCTTGAGGTGACCGCCGTAGAAGCCGCCCTCGCAGTACGCGAGCGGATTGGTCGAGGCGCGCATCTCGCCCAGATAAGCGTAGGTGCGGATGTGCAGCTTGCGGATCAGCTCAAGATAGAAGTCCAGCACCTCGTGGAACGGGCGTCCCTCCTGCTGTGCCTTGGCATAAATCATAGGCAGGTGCAGCGAAACCGCGCCGATGTTCCAGCGGCCGACAAATACCGGCTTGTCGTTCTCGTCTGCCGGCTCCATGCCGCCGCGCTCGTACCACGGGGACAGGAACGCACGGCAGCCCATCGGGCTAATGATAGCGCCGTATTTCTTGTACATGCTCGGCACGTAGCCTTCGCCGGTCAGCGACAGCCAGTCCGGATACATCGCGCGTGCGGAGCACTCGATGCCGGCCTCGAATACGTCCTCCAGCTCGGCGCCGGGGCCATGCAGGTTTTCGTCATACAGGAACACGATTTTCGGGAACAGGACCGGCTTCTTGTTGCCCTTTTTGCCCTGTCCCTTGCGGCGGACGTTCAGCATCGTGATGGAAGCGAGCTTGGCAAAGCGGCCGCGTCCGGTGCCCATGGTCATGGTGATGAACGGATAATCGCCGCGGCTCGAAGCTACGGTGTTGAACTTGTACTCCCAGCCCTGGAAGCCCTGCTCGAAATCGTTCAGAATGTCCGCCATGACGGCCTTTTCGACTGTTTCCGCGTCCAGACCGAGTGCGCTGTACTTTTCGGTCAGCATTTTGTAGCTGCGCTCGGCGTACGGCTCAAGCAGCAGGTCAACGCTCGGCACGGTGAAGCCGCCGTACTGCTGGCTTGCCGCAGAAAGCACGATGTCGCCGATAACGTCAAACGCAACGTTCAGCGTTTTCGGCTCGTTGTACCAGAGGTTGCCCATCTCAAAGCCGTCCTTGAGTACGTGCTGCACATCGAACAGGCAGCAGTTCATCGTGTCGCGGCGTGCGGACATGTCGTGGATGTAGATATAGCCATCGCGGCAGGCCTGAAGCTCTTCGGTGTTCATGAAGAACTTCTGATACAGCTCCTTGTTGAGCTGGTTGAAAATCAGACTGCGCTTGGTCGAAACCAGTGCGGAGTCCGTATTGGAGTTCTCGCGGTCGCCGATGTACATGATGGACTGGCTCTTTTTGTAGACGCTGTCCAGCATGCCGACGAAATCCTGCTTGTAGTTGCGGTAGTCGCGGTAGCTTTTGGCAACCTCCGGCTGCACCGACTCAAGTGCAGACTCAACGATGTTGTGCATTTGCCAGATCTGAATCTCGGTCATGTGATGGTCACGGATATAACTCTCGACATGATCGCAGATCGCTTTCAGCTCGTCGTCGGTAAACGTATAAAGCACGCGGTTCGCGCTTTTATTGACGGCAATCACAACTTTCTGGATGTTGAACGCCTCTCGGGTATGGTCTTTCTTGATGACGCGGACCATCGTCGTCACTCCTTCGTTGTCTATTTTGTAGCAGTGACTATTATAACACACTATATATTGAGAGGGTAGAGATATTTCCCCGAAATCTGTCACAAAAATTCGGGCGGAAAATCGGCGTTTTTCTG
>UQVU01000166.1 GCA_900544475.1 uncultured Butyricicoccus sp. | reverse complement strand
CGGCTGGGTGAGAGCAGGAGGTGAATTGCGGCGCAGCCGCAAGAGAAGCCACCCTGGGGTGCCCGGCCCTACGGGATAGAAGGTGCGGATTATCGGAATAATTGCCACATCGGGACACAAAAAAGGCACGCCAAGGCGTGCCTTTTGCATATTCACTTGCAGATTTGCGTTACAGCTGCGAGAAAACCTCACCGATCGGGGCGTGGATAACGAGGTCGGCGCGGCGGTCGGCGGGGGTGGGGGACTTGTTGACGAGCACGAGCTTATTGCCGCGGTAATAGTCGATGAGTCCGGCGGCCGGATAGACGGCGAGCGAGGTGCCGCCGATGATGAGCATATCGGCCTTTGAGATGTACTCGACGCTCTTGTTGATGGTGTAGCTGTCGAGTCCCTCTTCGTAGAGCACGACGTCCGGCTTGATGGTGCCGCCGCAGTCGCACTTCGGGATGCCGGTTCCGGCGGCGATTTTCTCGACCGGATACGGCTTATGGCAGCGCATACAGTAGTTGCGGAGCACCGAGCCGTGCAGTTCAAGCACTTCCCTGGAGCCGGCCTTCTGGTGCAGGCCGTCGATGTTCTGCGTCACGACAGCGCGGCATTTGCCCTCGCGCTCCCACTCGGCGAGCTTGAGGTGCGCGGCGTTCGGCTCAGCGTCCAGCGCGAGCATCTTTGCGCGGTAGAAACGGTAAAATTCCTCGGTTTCGGAGAGGAAAAACGTGTGGCTCAGGATGGTTTCCGGCGGATACTTGTACTGCTGATTGTACAGACCGTCCACCGAGCGGAAATCCGGAATGCCGCTTTCGGTCGAGACTCCCGCACCGCCGAAAAATACGATGTTGTCGCAGTGATCGACCCAGTCCTTGAGCTTTGCAATCTCAGAAGTCAAAACGAAAACCTCCTTAAATCTGTTGCATAATATCGTAGGGCAGAAGGTGAATTGCGGCACAGCCGCAAGAGAAGCCGCCCTGGGGTGCCCCGCCCTACGGCACGTTGATGCGACCGTCTGCACACCGTTACACGGCGTGATGAGGTCATCACGCCCTACGGCTGCATTCCGTAAAACAGGAATATTTTCCGGAAGCATTTTCTTATTTTACGATATTATATACTCCCTCAGCGCGTTCGTGGGGCGCGGTTTCCTTGGCGATGTAGCCGATGGCGGCGGAGCAGGTGACGATATGGTCCTCGGGCGTGCCGTACTCAGTCAGCAGAGCACGGACAGCGGGCACGTCGCACTGGTCGCGCACCTGATTGATCCAGCAGGAGCCGAGACCCTCCTCAGTCGCCGCGAGCATCAGGTTCTCGATGGCCGCCGCGCCGTTGAGCAGGGCGTTGCGGTCGCCGCGCTCGCAGGAGATGTTGATGATGACCGGCGCACCGTAGAAGTTGTAGTCCGGGCCGCGGTTGTCCGCCTCCGCGATGGCGCGGGCGAGCTTCAGCGTCTTTTCCGGGTTGTAAACGACCGAGAAATGCCAGTTATACTTGCCCATGCCGCTCGGCGCCCACTCGGCGGCCTCGATGAGCTTTTCGATTTTCTCGATCGGCGGAAGCTCAGGCTTGAAAGCGCGGGTGGAACGGCGGGACTTGATGATATTCATGAAATCGGACATAAAAAAGACCTCCTGGAAAGCTGCCGGAAACGGCGCGTGACGATGGGTTTTTGCATGATGAATACAGTATAACGCTTTTCTGGCGCATTTTCAAGACAACATGAACAAAAATGCGAAAAAGAGCGGAAAACATCTGTAAAACCGCGGGATTTTGTGATATACTGATAAGGATTGTTTGAAGCATACAGGCGACTCATATGGAGGAAACTTTTACATGATCAATATCAGCGAACTGAGTCTGAACTTCAGCGGCGAGCCGCTGTTCAAGGACGTAAACCTGAAATTCACGCAGGGCAACTGCTACGGCGTTATCGGCGCGAACGGCGCGGGCAAGTCCACCTTCCTGCGCATCCTGTCGGGCGACCTCGACCCGTCCACCGGCACGGTATCCATCGCGCCCAAGACCCGCATGAGCGTACTCAAGCAGGACCACTTCGCGTTCAACGACGAAACCGTTCTCAATACCGTTCTCGGCGGCAACGAGCGCCTGCTCGCTGTCATGCGCGAGAAGGACGCGCTCTACATGAAGGACCCGTTCACCGAGGAGGACGGCAACAAGGCGGCGGAGCTTGAAGCCGAGTTCGCCGAGATGGGCGGCTGGGACGCCGAGACCGAAACCAGCCAGCTGCTCAACGGTCTGGGTCTGGACGCGGACGCCATTCTGTACACCGAAATGAAGAACCTCGGCGACGTCGAGAAGGTCAAGGTGCTGCTCGCGCGTGCGCTGTTCGGCAAGCCGGACATCCTGCTGCTCGACGAGCCGACCAACCATCTGGACATTCAGGCCATCCGCTGGCTCGAGGATTTCCTTGCGGACTTCGAGGGCACGGTCCTCGTCGTATCGCATGACCGTCACTTCCTCAACAACGTATGTACCCACATCGTCGATATCGACTACGGCAAGATCAAGCTGTATGTCGGCAACTATGAGTTCTGGTATGAGTCCTCTCAGTTGGTTCAGCGCATGATCAAGGACCAGAACCGCAAGAACGAGGAGAAGATCAAGGAACTCCAGAACTTTATCCAGCGTTTCGCAGCGAACAAGTCCAAGTCCCGTCAGGCGACCAGCCGCCGCAAGCTGATCGACAAGCTGACCGTTGAGGAAATGCCAGCGTCGAGCCGCCGCTATCCGTGGGTCGCATTCCAGCAGGATCGCGAGGCCGGCAAGGATATTCTCGAGGTGCGCGGCATCTCCAAGACCATCGACGGCGAAAAGGTGCTCGACAACGTGTCGTTCATCGTGCGCCGCGGCGACAAGATCGCGTTCATTTCGGACAATGAGCTGGCCATGACCACGCTGTTCCAGATCTTGATGGGCGAAATCAAGCCGGACGAGGGCAGCTTCAAGTGGGGCGTCACCACCTCGCAGAGCTACTTCCCGAAGGACAACAACGAGTTCTTCGAGGGCCACGAGGAGAATATGCTCGACTGGATCGCGCCGTACTCCCAGACCGATACTCTGGAGTCCACGCTGCGCGGCTTCCTCGGCCGTATGCTGTTCTCGGGCGACGATGTTTACAAGCCGGTCCGCGTGCTGTCGGGCGGCGAGAAGGTTCGTCTGATGCTCGCGCGCATGATGCTGTTCGGCTCGAACGTACTGGTCGTTGACCAGCCGACCAACCACCTCGACCTTGAGTCCATCACCGCGGTGAACAACGGCGTGCGTGACTTCAAGGGCACGGTGCTGTTTGCGTCGCACGACCACGAGTTCGTGCAGACCATCGCGACCCGCATCATCGAGATTCGCGAAACCGGCGTGCTCGATAAGGAATGCACCTACGATGAATTCCTCGAGTTCCGCGAGACTTATAAAGGATAAAAATATCCCCCCGAGGGAGAGCGCGAAAGTTTCCGCCGTTCCTGCGGCCTGACGCAGGAGGCGAGGGAATGCTGCCGACCCGGCAGCCGGGGTTTGCAAAAGGGGGTACAAGACACCTGCGGTTTCTTATACCCCCTCTTGCGACTCCCCCTGATCTTCCGCTGGCCGCG
>UQVU01000165.1 GCA_900544475.1 uncultured Butyricicoccus sp. | reverse complement strand
CTTCTATGCTACGAATCTGCAATACACCATTCTTCACTTCCGAACAACGGCTGTTATCTACCCGGGCATCACGACTCCTACGCCAAAACCATGTATCTCGCGGCGGAATCCTCGCTGACGTATCACCGCACGGGAGGGGACTGGGAGGATCTTGCGCTCGACATTGAGCAGCAGGGCACGCAGAGCTTCCCCGATGACGATGAGAAGCAGAGCATCTATGCGCTCCGTCTTGACCCCGGCGAGTACGGCGAAGAAACGAAAAGCGGTGACGGCGCGCTGGTCACTGAACTGCTCGACACCGATATTTACGACAAGAGCATGCTCGACGCTGCCATCTGCCTCGAAATCGACATTACGTCCGGTCAGATCTATTCGGTCTTTTACGGCACGAACTGCGACGGACTGTACTACTCGCACGAGGGCGGCGACCACGCCGGTCAGCTCTGTATCGACGGCGATAAGCGCGATTACGACAAGCGAAAGGCCGAACGGCTCGGCTACCATTCGGTCGAGGATACGGCCAACATGGCGGACCTCAAGCCGGTACGCCTCAAGATCACCTCGCTCAACCTGCTGAACGACGAGGCGCTGACCCTGAACTGGGCCTCCAACTCCAAGCATCAGGATCTTGACGTTGAGTACACCATCAATTTCTACAAGAAGGGCGACAGTTCCTCACCGCTGATGACGATTTCCGGTCTCCGTCTGGCAGACCTCCACGGCAGCACCGCGCCGCTTCTTGACGTAAAGCTAAAAAACAGCACCAAAACAAGCAAATATGTGTTCCCGCTGTGTTACGAGACCGGGCGCTTTACACTGACGCTCGATGCAATGATGAACGCAGACCTCACGGAAACGCTCCGCCAGCACCCTGACTGGGTGCCGGAGAACAGCACCAACATCACTCGTTTCGCGGGATTTGACACGCCGATGGACATCTACGCCACGGTAAAGGCCTCTCCGACCTACGAAAACATGGGCGACGACGCCAGCGAATACCGCGAAAGCGCCGAAACCAAGTCCAACGAGGCGAACACGATGTTTGCGGACAATTCAACGGCCGACAAGGCGGGTATCACCGCGTTCCATCATCTCTCCAACATCCGCTACATCAATAACGCTTCCGAATTTACCGTGAGCACGCGCACGCTTGACTGGAACAGCAGCAACGTCACGGTTTACGGCATCACGACTACGCAGACGCCCGAGGGCGCAACCGGTTCCTCTCTGACGGTGCAGAGCGCTCCTGCGTTCCCGACCGTCCCTGAGCTTCGAGCCGACCAGTCGCTCGACGGCAGCGGCGGCCTACTCGGCAGGGCAGTGGCTCTGCTGACCGGCAGCAACACGATTGAAGGCGTGAAGCTCGACAACACTTCCACGCCGTCGGAGCCGTCGAACGGGCAGCCGAAATATCTCGGTCTGTTCGCGCAGAACCACGGCACGATTTCCGGTCTGCGCATGGCAAACGCGCAGCTTGCGGTCGAAAACGGAAGCTATCTCGGCGCCGGTGCGGTCTGCGGACTGAGCGACGGCGTGCTGAAAAGCGTTTCTGTTGCCGAAAGCAGCAGTATTCGCGCTTCGCTCACCGACACCGCAAACCAGCCGCATGGCATCGGCGGTGTCGTCGGCGTACTGAAAGTTGCGGGCAGCGACAAGGCGACCGGTCTCTTTGCCGACGGAAGCGTATCCGGCGTTCTTCCGGCCGGTCCGGTCAGCGGCGGCATCGGCGGTATCGCAGGCTATGCGGATATTGCTGAGGGCGCATCGCTCACCGGCTCGGAAAACCGTGCGTCCGTCACGGGCAACCGCTCGGTCGGCGGCATCGCAGGCTATGCGGCGGCGCATTCCGACACCCCGGCGCTCGCAGACTGCGATAACCTCGGTCTGATCGTTGCGTCCCGCGATACCACGAACGATACCGGTCTCGCTGTGCAGTTCCGCGAGGGACACTGCATCGGCGGCATTGTCGGCTACGCTGAAAACGTCGTGCTCCAGAACTGCACGAGCAGCGCAGGACGCGGCAGGCTGACCTTTGAAGGCACTGCCGACCGGCAGGCATACCTGATTGGCAGGTATGTCGGCGGCATTGTCGGCTACGCCGAGAAGGGACGGCTCCAGAACTGCTCGACCGGCTCGGGCGGCTATGTGCTGGGCGGCGATTACGTCGGCGGCATCATCGGCGGTCTGTCTGGCTCGACCGGCAGCTATCTCTCTTCCGCCAACGTCACGACCAACGCAAGCTACGTCATCGGCAACACCTATGTCGGCGGCATCATCGGCTCGAACAGTGCAGGCTCGGTCATCGAACGCTGCGTCAATACCGGCGTTGTGGCCGGCTACGGCAAGTATATCGGCGGTATTGTCGGTGAAAATGCAAAGGGCGCAATCATTTCCGACTGCGCAAGCTATATTTCGGACACGCACAACGAAATTTACAACCTTGTGACCTCGTGGAACGCCATCGGTGACTTCGCGGGTGGCATTGCCGGTATCAACCGCGGCGAAATCACGTTCAGCGACATCGACAGAAAGCTCTCCGCGCGAAGCGTATCGGCGATCGTTGTCGGCCGAAACTTTGTCGGCGGCGTGGTCGGTTTTAATGAAGGCACGCTGGATGCAACCCGCTACGAGCTGATCGGCGGCCGCGTGGCGGCATCGAGTGACTGCGTTGGCGGTCTGGTCGGCCTCAACGCCTCCGAGGCGCTGCTTGACGGCGATAATCCTCTGACCATCCGTCCGGCGGCGGTTTCCGGCCGCTTCTTCGTCGGCGGCGCGATTGGCGCGGATGTTGTCGCGCTCTCGAAGGACGCAACGCTCAACCACCTGACGGTCAGCAACAGCCTCGGCACGATTTCGGCAGATGGCTTCTGCGGCGGCCTCATCGGCTACCACCGCACCTATACCGATGCGCAGCTGAACGGTCAGACGCTCGAAACCGTGCTCGAAAGTGAGCTTGCGAGTGGCACATCGACCGGTCTGCTTCCGAAAATCAACACGGCACAGGGTAATATCCCGACCGCTGTTACCGCAACGCAGAACACGCATCTTCTCACGATTACCAACGCCGCGAACACCGACACCCCCAGGATTGCTTCCAATGATATGACGATTGCGGCGGGTGCTTGCGCAGGCGGCATCGTCGGCGCGGCGGAGGACAACAGTCCGCTTCTCATTACGAACTGCCTCAACAAGGGTCGTTTCCGGAACGCGGAGAACTCCGCACTGAAGAACGGCGTGAACCTGATCTCGTATCTGTCCGCTTCGGGTTACAGCGATGCAGCTGACACGCTCAGCGCCCAGGAGGGCAGCGACTTCCGTGCCCATATCGTCGGCGGCATCATCGGCGTAAATGGCAGAACACACGTCATTGACCACTGCGAGAACACCGGCACCATGAACGGTCTGACCGCGCTCGGCGGCGTGGTCGGCCTGAACGAGGGCTTCGTCACGAACTGTGCGCTCTCCGGCAACATGGGCAGCTCGACGCAGGATTTCGTCGGCGGCGTCGCGGGTCAGAACGCAGGCACGATCACGCTCTCCGGCCCGGCGGGGGATAAGACCCGCCGCGTCACCGGCACAGGAGCGGGCGTCGGCGGCGTCATCGGCGTCAACACCGCAGAGG
>UQVU01000164.1 GCA_900544475.1 uncultured Butyricicoccus sp. | reverse complement strand
TTTACTCCGTGTTGGTTTTCTTCCGCTTTCGCGGGCAAACCTCTTATCTTGAGTCTATTATACCACAGGACTTTCATAGTGTAAAGCATGAAAAACACCCATGTTCTTCCGTGGCGCAGCTTCCGCGCGGACAGCAACTCTCCGCAGCGGAGGTTGCCCTCCCACGGCATTCCTGTTATGCTGAAAGCACAGAAAATTTCACAAAAAAGGAGCGAACCCCATGAACAATTACGTGACCGGCGCGGCGATACGCACGCTGCGCGAAAAACAGCATCTGACGCAGGCGCAGCTCGCCGAGCGCATCAGCGTCAGCGACAAGACCGTTTCCAAGTGGGAGACCGGGCGCGGCTTTCCCGATGTGTCGCTGCTGGAGCCGCTCGCGGCCGCTCTGCGCGTTTCCGTGCCCGAGCTGCTGTCGGGCGAGCAGATCGAAAACGTCAACCGCGCGGCGAATATGCGCCGTTCCCGGCTGTACGTCTGCCCGGTCTGCGGCAACGTGCTCCACGCGGCGGGCGGCGCGATGATCTCCTGCTGCGGCGTGACTCTGCCGCCGCTCGAAGCCGAGGAGGCCGACGAGACGCACGAGATCGCGGTCGAGGACATCGAGCACGAGCTGTATGTTTCCGCCGTCCACCCGATGACCAAGCAGCATTACCTGTCCTTCGCGGCTTACTGCACGGACGACCGCTTCGAGCTTGTGCGCTTCTACCCCGAGGGAAACGCCGAAGCGCGTTTTTTCCGCCGCGGCCGCGGCATTCTCTACTGGTACTGCAACCGCCACGGACTTTTCGCAAAGCGCGTGTAACTTTTGCACGCCGAAAACCGCCGGATTTCCCTATTATCCCGCGGTTTTCGGTCTGTTTTTACCAACTTCTGAATTTCCTTCGAATTTCTTCAAAAAAACTTTCAAAAAATCGTTGACAAAACCCGCTCCGGTATGTATAATAATTCTTGTCGCTGACAGTGAGGCGACTCGACAAGAGGAAAATGCGAGTGTGCTGGAACTGGTAGACAGGCACGTTTGAGGGGCGTGTGTCGAACGACGTACGGGTTCAAGTCCCGTCACTCGCACCATTTCCTTTCGGCGGGGGTAAGTAAATACCACATGCGGATGTGGCGGAATGGCAGACGCGCTAGCTTCAGGTGCTAGTGTTCGCAAGGACGTGGGGGTTCAAGTCCCCCCATCCGCACCAAGAATTGTGCTGAAATCTTTGAGTTTCAGCACTTTTTCTTTTGTCCGGAGAAAGACCACCGCAGCGAAAACCCTCTCTGTACAGAAAAACGGGAAATAAAACAAAAACCGCCCGGAAAGGTGGTAGAATTGACAGTATTCGAGGAAATGTGATATAATCACGTATAACAATATACTCGTATTAAATCCCCCGCGCCCCGGCTTTGTCAAGCAGACAGGCCGGGGCGCTTTTTTTATTTCCGGTATTTGGCGACTGCGGCAAGAATTTTGCCGATGTCGAGGGGCTTTGCGAAGTGCTCATTGATGCCGGCCTCACGGCAGGCGGCGATGTCGTCGCTGAAAGCGTTCGCCGTCATGGCGAAAATCGGGACTTCGGCGGCGTCGCTGCGGTTCATGCGGCGGATCTGCCGCGCGGCGGCCAGGCCGTCCTGCACCGGCATCATCAGGTCCATCAGAATAAGGTCGATGCTGCCGACGGGGGAGGCGGCGAACTGCTCGACGGCTTCGCGGCCGTTCCACGCCTTGGTGACGGCGGCGCCTTTCTCCGCAACCATGAACTCCGCAATTTCCATGTTCAGCTCGTTGTCCTCGGCAATCAGGATGTGCATGCCCGTAAGGTCGTGGATCTCCTCATTTGCCTCTGCCTGCTGCGGCGCGTTGACGTCGATTTCGAACGGGATACACACCACGAAGGTCGTGCCGATATTCTTATGGGTATCGAACTCGATGGTGCCGCCCATCTCATCGACCAGCTTTTTCGTAATCGCAAGGCCGAGGCCGGTGCCCTCGATGCGGGTGCGTCCGGCGGCTTCCTCCTGCGCGAACGGCTCATAGATGTGCTTGCGGAACTCCTCGCTCATGCCGATGCCGGTATCCGTGCAGGTGAACTCGAACCACGTTTTTCCGTCCGCCCCCGGCTTTTCGCGCACGGAGAGATCGACCGAGCCGCCGCGCCGGTTGTACTTGAGGGCGTTCGTGACGATGTTGCCCAGTATCTGGCGCAGGTGGAGCGGACTGCCGATGAGGCGTGTGTGCGTCAGCAGGCGGTCTTTCGACAGCCGCAGGCCGCGCTCGTCTGCAATCTGCTTATGCATATGATAGACCTCGTTGAGCAGCTGCACCATGTCGAACGGCGTTCGCTCGAGATGGCACTCGCCGCTTTCCAGACGGTTCATGTCGAGCACATCGTTAACGAGCGCGGTCAGGTAGTTGCTCGCTTCGAGGACTTTCTCGCGGCAGTCCTTCTGGCGCTCAAGGTCGTTCGGAAAGCGGCTTGCGATTTCGACCATGCCGCGGATGCCGTTGATCGGGGTGCGTATGTCGTGCGACATACGGCGCAGAAAGTCGGTCTTGCTGACGTTGGCGCGGACGGCCTCCTCGGTCGTTTTTTTAAGCTGCTTTTCGTAGGCGATTTCGCGCTGCTTCTGGGCGGAAACGTTTCGCGACACCACGATGACCGACGTCAGCGCGCCGTCCTCGAACGTGCGCGGCAGCAGGATAAGCTGATGCCAGACGCCGCAGCGGTCGAGATAGACCTGCTCGGGGGCCGCGTCGTTTTCGAGGCGCTCCGCCATAGTCGAGCGGTCGAGAAAGGCGTAAACGCTGTCCTTGTAGGGGTCGGAGACCAGCTTTTCACCGATTTTTCGCACGACATCGTCCACCGTCATGCCGTGTCTGGCAAACTCCTGCACATTTTCCGGCGCCTGAAGCAGGATAAAGCTGTTGCTTTGCAGATTTATCTGCGCGGTGATTTCGCACAGGCGGCTCATGGTCTGGTACATATCGATGTATCGCAGCGAGCCGATTTTGCCGCGCGTCTTGCTCCACGAAACGAGCAGACCGAGCGACGCCGCGCACAGCAGATGCAGCATATCGTTGATGCGCATGACCGGCTCCATGCAGTGCAGCTCAAGCATATAGGCGCAGCCAAGCGCCGCCACCAGCATGGTCAGGCTGTGATAGGGGAACACATCGAGCATGACCGGGAGCGCGAAGAAGGCAAGGCACAGGATAACGCTGTACGTCTGAGGCGAGTGCACGATGTCCACATACATGGCCAGCGAGAACCAGAGTATGGTAAAGATAAGGCGGAGCACGTTCCCCGCGCGTGCAATGTACCTGTCCTGCCGCAGGAAATAGCGGCTGGCGCACCACAGCCCCGCGCTGAGCACAATGCCGGCGAGATAGAGCAGCACGAGCGACATGGGCGTCTTGTTCATCAGGCAGCGCAGCGCCAGTGCCAGATTGAGCGCGAAAACGCCCAGTCCGCTGTACATGCCGATGGCACGCAGATTGTCGCGCGAGATTTCTTCCACGTACCGCGAAACATCCTCATCTGCGTAGCCGAGATTGTTCCACGACGCGATTTTTCTGGCCAGATGCTTGAGAGATGTCGCTTTTCCGTTCTTTTTCATTTGCCAATCCCCCTGACAAATATTTCTCT
>UQVU01000163.1 GCA_900544475.1 uncultured Butyricicoccus sp. | reverse complement strand
ACCTCAGCCAGCTGGTCGCGCAGAGTGCGCGCAACGTTACGCATCAGCTGAGCGTTCGACGAACCCTCCTGAATAATGCCCTCGATCATGCCGAAGCTGTACAGATCCTGCGCCGTGATGTGCAGGGTGTCTGCCGCTTCCGCCTCGCGGGACGGATCCTTCCAGAGGATGGACGCACAGCCGCGCGGAGAAATGACCGAATACAGTGCGTTTTCGAGCATGAGTACACGGTCTGCGACCGCGAGCGCCAGCGCGCCGCCCGAGCCGCCCTCGCCCGTCACAACAGAGATGACCGGCGTTTTCAGCTCGATGAATTCATACAGGCAGCGGGCGATGGCCTCGCCCTGACCGCGCTCCTCCGCGCCTACGCCGCAGAATGCACCGCCGGTATCGACAAAATTGATGACCGGACGATGGAACTTCTCAGCCTCATGCGCGAGGCGCAGCGCCTTGCGGTATCCCTCAGGATGTGCCATGCCGAAGTTGGCATCCATATTCTGCTCGATGGTGCGGCCCTTGCGGTGGCCGATGACGGTTACAGGCGTGCCGCCGAAGTAGCCGATGCCGCCCAGAATGGCGTGGTCGTCACCGAAATAACGGTCGCCGTGCAGCTCGATGAAATCATCGAACAGCTCTTCGATATAATCCGTCAGCATCGGACGTTTGGTATCGTGAATGATACGCATTTTTTCGCTTGCCGGTCTGTCAGTCACGTTTCCACACCTGCCATTTCTTTGCCTTGGGACTGCAATGCAGCCGCAGCAGCTTTTCAAGGGTTTCCTTTAATTGATTGCGCGGAACTATTTTATCACAGAAACCGTGCGAAAGCAAGAATTCCGACGACTGAAAATCGTCCGGCAGCGTCTGGCCGATCGTGCCCTCGATAACGCGGCGTCCGGCGAAGCCGACGGTCGTGCGCGGCTCTGCGAGAATGATGTCGCCGAGCATGGCAAACGAGGCGGTAACGCCGCCCGTCGTCGGGTCGGTCAGCACCGTGATATACAGCAGTCCGGCGTCCGAATGACGGCGCGCCGCTGCGGATACCTTGGCCATCTGGAGCAGGGAGAACATGCCTTCCTGCATACGTGCGCCGCCCGAACAGGTGAACAGCACGACCGGCAGGCTCTTTTCGGTTGCGTACTCGAACAGACGGGTCAGCTTTTCGCCGACGACCGAACCCATGGACGCCATCATGAAGTGGCTGTCCATAACGCCGAGCGCGGTCTCTACGCCGCCGATTTTGCAGACGCCGGTCTGGACTGCGTCCGGCATGCCGACCTTTTCGGCCAGCTCTTTCGTCTTTTCCGCGTAACCCGGGAAGTGAATCGGGTCTGCGGATGCGAGGTCGCCATACAGCTCCTCGAAGGTGTCCTTGTCCGCGATCTGGCGGATGCGGGTGCGTGCCAGCAGACGGCCGTAGCGGCCGCAGTGCGGACAAACATACAGGTTTTTGCCATAGGCATAGGCCTTCAGCTCTGCGCCGCAGCCCTTGCAGGTAACGACCTTGCCCGCGCTTTCTTCCTCCTGCGGTTTGAGTTCCATGGAGGTCTCGCGCGTTTTCTGGAACAGGTCGATCAGACCCATACTTATTCCCTCCCTATTTTTGCAGCATCGCGTGAAAAATCACGGAACACTGCCCTGTTATTTATCGAAATCGCCGTTTTCGATGGAATTTACATTGAATTCAGCGTCTACGAACGCCTTGGAGCACAGAATGTGCATCTGGTAGTCCGTGCCGGTCACGACGCCCTCGAACAGCGTTTCTGCAAGCGCACGGCGCATACGGTCGATGGCCTGCGTGCGGTCCGAGCCGTAAACGATCAGCTTGCCGATCATGGAGTCGTAGAACGGCGGAATTTTGTAGCCCTGGTAGGCCGCCGAGTCCACGCGCACACCCGGTCCGCCCGGCAGATGCAGGGAAACCAGCGTGCCCGGGCAGGGCGCAAAGCCGCGCGACGGGTCCTCCGCGTTGATGCGGCATTCGATGGCGTGACCGCGCATGACGAGGTCCTCCTGCTTGAAGGAGATCGGCTCGCCCGCCGCGATGCGAAGCTGCTCGCAGACGAGGTCAACGCCGGTGACCTGCTCGGTGACCGGATGCTCGACCTGAATGCGGGTGTTCATCTCGCAGAAATAGAAGTTGCGGTCCTTGTCAACGAGAAACTCGATGGTGCCCGCACTGCGGTAGCCGACGCGCTTGGCCAGCGCAACCGCCGCGCTCGTCATTTTTTCGCGCAGCTCAGGCGTTACAAATGCGGACGGGCATTCCTCGATGAGCTTCTGGTGGCGGCGCTGTACCGAGCACTCGCGCTCGAACAGGTGCACCACGTTGCCGAGGCTGTCGCCGAGGATCTGCACCTCGATATGGCGCGGATTATGGATATATTTTTCCATATACAGACGGCCGTCGCCGAAGTTCGCAATCGCCTCGGCGGACGCGCTGTCGTAGGCGTCCTTGAGGTCCTTGACGCTCGTCGCGACACGGATGCCCTTGCCGCCGCCGCCGGACGCGGCCTTGAGCATAACGGGATAGCCGATACGCTCAGCCTCGCTGATGGCCTCGTCGAAGTCACGGAGCGGGCCGTCGGTGCCCAGGGCGACCGGAACGCCGGCCGCAATCGCGTTGCGCTTGGCTTCCGACTTGTCGCCCATCAGGCGGATGGTCGCGGCGGTCGGGCCGATAAAGGCAAGACCTGCCTGCGTGGTGCGCTCGGCGAAGTCCGGGTTTTCCGACAGAAAGCCGAAGCCCGGATGAATGGCCTGACAGCCGGCCGCAATCGCTGCCGAAATGATGTTATCCATGTTGAGATAGCTGTCAGCGGCGCGTGCGGGACCGATGCAGACCGCCTCGTCTGCAATCTGCGCATGAAGCGCCTCGCGGTCGGCCTCGGAATAAACCGCTACCGAAATGATGCCGAGGTCGCGGCACGCCTGTATGATGCGAACTGCGATTTCGCCGCGGTTCGCGATGAGTACCTTTTGAAACATTCGCTTAATCCTGCCTTAGTCCATGATTACCATGCACTTGATTTCCGCTTCCGCAGCCTTCTGGTCGCCGACCCAGGCCACGCCCTCTGCGACCGCCATCGGGCCGCGGCGCTTGGTGAAGTGCACCTCAAGGCGCAGTGTGTCGCCCGGCTTTGCCATGGCGCGGAACTTCGCCTTGTCGATGCCGGTATAGACCGCAGTCTTGCCCTTGAACTCGGGCATGGAGAGCAGTGCAACGCCGCCTGCCTGCGCAAGTGCTTCCAGACGGAACACCGCCGGCATGATCGGGTTTCCGGGGAAATGTCCCTGGAAGAAGAATTCGTCGCCCGTCAGATGAAGCAGACCGATGACATGCTCCTCGTCCATCTCAACGATTTCGTCAACGAGAAGCATCGGCGGACGGTGCGGAAGAATTTCCATGATCTGTTCTTTGTTCAGCATATTATAATCCCTCTTTCATAAAAATGCAAGAGCCTGTTATTCAATGACGCAGAGCAGCTGGTTATATTCGACCAGATCGCCCGGCTGAGCCATGATGCGGACGACCTTGCCGGAGCACGGCGCTTTGATCTCGTTCATGACCTTCATCGCCTCAGAGCGGAGGAGCGTCGTGTAGGGTAAGAGTGTAGATCTCGGTGGTCGCCGTATCATT
>UQVU01000162.1 GCA_900544475.1 uncultured Butyricicoccus sp. | reverse complement strand
GGCATGAGGTCATGCCGCCCTACGGGAGCCGCCCAGTTACCACACTAACTCCCGTCACCAGACCGGCCGCGCACTGATATGCGCGGCAAATAACGAAAGAGAACGTCAACGGCGCAAATAAAAAGAGAGCGCAGACGTAAAATCTACGCTCTCCTCGCATCTTAGACGCGCGACCGCAGGGAGTCGCGGCGCAAAGGAAAGTTGGGGAGTCGCAAGAGGGGATAGGAAACCTTGGTCCCCTTTTGCCCCCTGCCGCCGGGAGGCGGCGCGTCCCCGCCCTCCGAGGGCGAAAAGGCCGCCTGCGTTAAGGCATGGACTTTACGTTTGGAGTTTGCTATAATAATACCGAACACCCAAGGAGGGGATTATCATGACTGACGAAAAAATTCAGCGCATCAATGCGCTTGCGAAAAAGGCGAAGGCCGAGGGCCTGACCGACGAGGAAAAGCGTGAGCAGCAGACGCTCCGCGAGGAATACGTTGCGGATTTCCGCCGAAGCCTCAAGGCGCAGCTCGATAACACGGTCGTTATCAACCCGGACGGCACTTCCTATAAACTGAAACAGGACAAGGACAAAACATGATGCGCCTGCCGGAATACGCGGCGCGGGCGCTCTGCCGCCTCGAAAACGCCGGGTTCGAGGCATGGGCGGTCGGCGGCTGTGTGCGCGACAGCCTGCGCGGCGCGGAGCCGCACGATTTCGACCTGTGTACCGCGGCGCGTCCCGAGGAAATGCTGCGCGTTTTCGCGGGGGAAAGGCTCATTAAGACCGGCCTCCGTCACGGGACCCTGACCGTTCTCACCGAGGGCGGCCCCCTCGAAATCACCTCCTTCCGCGCGGACGGCAGCTATTCGGACGGCCGTCACCCGGACGGCGTGCGTTTCGTTTCGAGTATCCGGGACGATCTCGCGCGGCGCGATTTCACGGTCGGCGCGATGGCGTGGCACCCGGAACGCGGCCTGTTCGACCCGTTCGGCGGCAGGGAAGACCTTGAAAACCGCGTGCTCCGCGCGGTCGGAGACCCCGATATGCGCTTCACCGAGGACGCCCTGCGCATCCTGCGCGCGGTGCGCTTTGCCTCCGAGCTTGGCTTCTCTATCGAGGAGAACACCGCCGCCGCCATGGAGCGGCAGGCCGACCGCCTCGCCCTTATCGCCCCGGAGCGTGTGCGCGAGGAGCTGACACGGCTGCTCTGCGGCCGGTGGGTACAGCGGACGCTTCTCGGCTGCACCGCCGTCATCGGCGCGGCGCTGCCCGAGCTTCGCCCCATGTTCGGCTGCACGCAGGACAACCCCCATCACTGCTACGACGTCTGGGGACATACCGTCCGCGCGGTCGGTCAGGTGCCGCCCGAGCCGTGCCTCAGGTGGGCGATGCTTCTCCACGACAGCGGCAAGCCGGCCTGCAAGACCGTGGACGAGCAGGGCGTCGGCCACTTCCGCGGACACCCAAAGGCAAGCCGCGCCCTCGCGGAACGGCTCCTGCCGCGCCTGCGCTTTTCGAACGAGGACAGCGAACGCATTCTCCTGCTCGTCGAGCAGCACGACAGGCCCCTCGGGGACAGCGATAAGCTCGTCCGCCGCCGCCTCGCGCAGATAGGCGAAGCGCGCTTCCGCGACCTGCTGATGATAAAGAAAGGCGACGCCGTCGGCCAGAATACGCAGCCGTGGGACGTCGGCACGCTCCAGGGGACCGAACGCCTGCTGAACGAAGTCCTGCGGCAGGACAGCTGCCTCTCCCTGCGCCGCCTCGCCGTGAACGGCCGTGATATGCAGACACTCGGCCTTACAGACGAAAAAATAGGGGAGATGCTGCGCTTCCTGCTGGACGCCGTGCTCGACGACCCCGCACGAAACGACCGGGAGACCCTGCTGCGGCTCGCCCGGACGGAAATGGAGGAACAACATGGATAACATAGACAACAAGGAACTCTTTCTCTCGACTTTCCGCAAGAATGTGCACCGCCCCGGCGCGGAAAAACTGCTTGCGTGGATGGAAACGACCGATTTCTTCACCGCCCCGGCGTCTACGCGCTTCCATGCGGCGTATGAGGGCGGTCTGCTCGACCACTCGCTCAACGTCTATAACGTGCTCATCTCCAAGCATTTCAACCCCGAAACCGACGACCTCGAAGGCTATACCATCGCCTCGCTCCTGCACGACCTGTGCAAGGCCGGCTTTTACAAGACCGAGCTGCGCAACCGCAAGAACGACCGCGGCGAGTGGGAAAAGGTCCCGGTCTACACGGTGGATGACCAGTTCCCCTACGGCCACGGCGAGAAGAGCGTCTATCTCATCGAGCGGTTCATGCGCCTGCGCACCGAGGAGGCCATGGCCATCCGGTGGCACATGGGCGGCTTTGACGAGTCCGTGAAGGGCGGCAGCTTCGCCCTCGCGCACGCCTTTGAGAAGTATCCCCTCGCGGTCAAGCTCCATCTTTCTGACCTCGAAGCGACCTATCTGCACGAAAACAGGAGCGAATGAGCATAAAAGGAGTGAATGAGCATGAAAACAAAAACATTTACACTCGAAACCAACCGGCAGGGCTACTATGACATCACCCACACCGTCCACCGCGTCGTCGCGGAGTCGGGGGTGAAGAGCGGACTTGCCGTCGTTTTCTGTCCGCACACCACGGGCGCAATCACGATTAACGAGAACGCTGACCCGGACGTCAAGCACGACCTGACGCTCGGCTTCGACAGCGCCTTTCCCGACCGCCCGGCGTTTCTCCACGCCGAGGGCAACTCGGACGCGCACCTCAAGTGCTCGACCGTCGGCGCAAGCGAAACCGTTATCATCGAGGACGGAAAGCTGCTCCTCGGCACATGGCAGGGCATCTATTTCTGCGAGTTCGACGGCCCCCGCACGAGAAAATACTACGTCAAGGTCATGGAAGATAAATAATATCGCTCAATCTTAATTACATATACAAGAAGGAGAAAAACACCATGGAAGCACTGGAATGCATCAAAACGCGCCGCAGTGTGCGTAAATTCACCGAGGAACCGGTAACGCGCGAGCAGCTGGCCGAGGTCGTTGCGGCGGCAGCCTATGCGCCGAGCTGGAAGAACACCCAGACCGTGCGCTACAACGCCGTCCTGAACAAGGAGAAGATCGCATCTCTCGCCAACGACTGCATGATGGACTTCGCGTTCAACCAGAAAACCGCGTCCCACGCCCCGGCGGTCGTCGTCATGACGTCGGTCAAGGGCCGCTCCGGCTACGAGCGCGACGGCAGCTTCTCGACCTCCAAGGGCACGCACTGGCAGTCGTTCGACGCAGGCGTTGCGGCGGAAACGTTCTGCCTTGCCGCGCACGCTTACGGTCTGGGCACGGTCGTCATGGGCGTGTTCGACGAAGCCGAGGTAAAGAAGGTCGTTGACATTCCCGAGGGCGAGGAAGTCGCGGCGCTCATCGTGCTCGGCCACCCGGCCGAGGAGCCGCAGGCCCCCGCAAGAAAGGACACAGACACGCTGCTGCGCGTCGTCGAGTAAAGGAGAGCACCGGTGAAAACCGGTGCTTTTTTCTCGCCCCCGGAGGGCGGGTGCCTTTTATGCCGCCTTCGGCGGCGGGGGAGTGCACGCTGCGGCGTGCGGGGGAGAACTGCTGCCGGGCGGCAGCCGAGGCATTGCAAAAGGGGGTACAGGACACCCGG
>UQVU01000161.1 GCA_900544475.1 uncultured Butyricicoccus sp. | reverse complement strand
CTCTACGGAGAACTCGAACAGGGGCTGGTTGTCAGTCTTGAAGTGGATCTGACCGCCCATTTTCAGCACCTGACGGTACAGCTTCAGGAAGTTGCCGTGAGTCAGGCGGCGCTTGGCATGGCGCTTGCTGGGCCAGGGATCGCCGAAGTTGACGTAGATCCGGTCCACCTCGCCGGGGGCGAAGAACTGGGGGAGCTGGTCGGCGTTGGCGTCCACGAAAAACGCATTGGTCAGACCGTCACTCACCGACGGCTCCACGGCCACCACCATGGCGTCCGGCACCATCTCAATGGCGATGAACAGCACATCCGGCTCTGCCGCAGCGGTGCCGTGGGTGAAGCGGCCCTTGCCGCAGCCGATTTCGAGGTGCAGCGGATTGTCGTTGCCGAACAGCGCACGCCACTTTCCGCGCAGCTCCTTCGGCTCAAATACCATGACGTCCGCACAGGCGGCAAAGCGAACGTCCAGATTTTTCTTCTTGCGCATTCTCATGCGTGATATATTCCCCTTTATCGTCATATTTTGGTTTCGTTGTCCAACACTTTATTATAGCACAGCTGTGCCGCTCCGCACAACCGCAAAAGCGGAATTTGTTCGGTTTATGGAGAATTTTGACCGAAAGGCAGTTTTGTGTTGGGAAAGCTGTACAGTTGTGCTATAATGGAAACAGTCCGGTGCTGCGGTCGATGCGGTCGGCCCGGCGCGGGACTTTCTTCACAAACCAAGGATGGGGGAGATAACTATGTTCAAACGTTCCAGCGGCGTGCTCGCGCACGTGACCTCGCTGCCTTCGCCGCACGGTGTCGGCACGATGGGCAAAACCGCCTGTGACTTCATCGACTTCCTCGCGGACGCACACCAGACCTACTGGCAGGTTCTGCCGCTCGGTCATACCGGATTCGGCGACTCGCCGTACCAGTGCTTCTCTGCGGCAGCAGGCAACCCGTATCTCATCGACATGGACCTGCTCGTGGAGTACGGTCTGCTGACGGCGGACGAGGTGCGCTCCGGCGACTTCAACGCTTCGCCCGATGTGGCGGACTTCGAGCAGCTGGCCGATACGCGCTGGCCGCTGTTCCGCAAGGCGTTTTCGCGCGTCACACCGCAGATGAAGCAGGAAATCGCGGCCTTTACCGAGGAAAACAGCGAATGGCTGCCGGATTACGCGCTGTTCATGGCGCTCAAAGAGGAGAAGTACCACCACGCGCCGGTCTATATGTGGCCGGAGGAGGACGTCCGCGACCGCAAGCCGGAGGCGCTCGCCCGCGTGACCGAGGAGCTGCGCGGTGAAATCGACTTCCGCATTTTCCTTCAGTATATTTTCTTCAAGCAGTGGAACGCGCTGCGCGCCCACGCAAAGGAGAAGGGCATTCAGATCATCGGCGACATTCCGATCTACGTTTCGGCGGACTCGTCCGACGTCTGGACGCACCCGGAGCTTTTCAAGCTCAAGGACGACCTCAGCCCCAAGCTGGTCGCCGGCGTACCGCCCGACTACTATTCCGCGACCGGTCAGCTCTGGGGCAACCCGGTCTACGACTGGGCGGCGCACAAGAAGCAGGGCTACGCATGGTGGATCTGGCGCATGAAGAGCAACATGGCGCTGTTCGACGTCGTGCGCCTCGACCATTTCCGCGGCTTCGCGGCCTACTGGGAGGTCGATGCGGCCGAGGAGACTGCTATCAATGGCAAGTGGCGCAAAGGCCCGGGCATGGAGCTGTTCCACGCCATCGAGAAGGCGCTCGGTCCGGTGCCGCTCATCGCGGAGGACCTCGGTGTGCAGACCGACGAGGTGCGCGAGCTGCTCCGCAAGAGCGGCTTCCCGGGTATGCGCGTGCTGATTTTCGGCTTCACCCCGGATTACGACAACGAGCATCTGCCGCACAACTTCGTGCCGAACAGCATCGTCTACACCTCGACCCACGACTCGCAGACCGTCTGCGAGCAGATCATGGACATCTGCACCGAGCCGGAGAAGCAGTTCGCCTACCGCTATCTGCGCACCTCGCACGCCGAGGCCATGGGCTGGAGCGCCATCAAGTGCGTCTGGGCGTCGTCCGCGAACATCGCGATGACCACGCTCCAGGACCTGCTGTCGCTCGGCGCGGACGCGCGCATGAACACCCCGGCGACCATCGGCGGCAAGAACTGGCGCTGGCGCGTGCGTGCAGAGGCGCTCAACCCGACCGTAGCCGCGCTCCTCGGCGACATCACAAAGACCTATATGCGCGGATAACGCATACTCCGGACACAGACAGGAAGAGGACAGCAAAGACAATGAAGATGAAAACTGCGATTTTTGATTTGGACGGAACGCTGCTCAACACGCTGGGCGACCTGTGCGACAGCGTCAACTGCGCGATCGTTCCGCGCGGCTTTCCGGCCGTAGACGAAGAGCTGACGCGCCAGCGTGTCGGCAACGGCGTGCGCCGTCTGGTGGAGCGCTGCATCCCCGAGGACAAGCGCACGGAGAGCATGATAGACGAATGTCTGGACGATTTCCGCACGGCCTACAACGAGCGCATGATGAACCGCACGCAGCCGTATGAGGGCATCACGGAAATGCTGAAAGCACTGCGGCGCGAGGGCGTCAACATCGGTGTCATGTCGAATAAGTACGACCTTGCGGCCAAGGCGCTCGTGCGGCACTATTTCGGCGATCTGGTGCAGCTGACGCTCGGCGAGCGGACGGGCATTCCGCGCAAGCCGGACCCGACGAGCACGCTGGAGCTGATGCACGAGCTGGGCGGTGAGCCGGCCACGACGCTGTACATCGGTGACAGCTCGACCGATATGCAGACCGCCGGCAACGCGGGTCTGACGGCTGTGGGCGTCATGTGGGGCTTCCGCAGCCCGGAGGAGCTGGAGGAGACCGGCGCGTCCGCTCTGGTCGCGGCGCCGGAGGAGCTGATTCCGATTTTCGAGCGCGGTCTGCTGAATGTTGATGCGCTGTCGCAGGCGTTCACCTCGCGCGGCTTTGCGTTCTCCTACTTCCCGACGCGGAACGAGGCAGTGCGCTACATTGCGTCCGCCTGCGCGGGAAAGAGCGTGTCGCTCGGCGGCTCGATGACCTTTCAGGAAATGGGCTTCCCGGAGGCGTTCGCGGACAGCACCGAGGTGCACTGGCACTGGGTCAGCGAGGGCGAATACTTCCAGACGCCGGACGTTTACCTCACGAGCGCGAACGCGCTGAGCGAGGACGGCGAAATCGTCAACATCGACGGCAAGTGCAACCGTGTGGCGGGAACGCTGTTCGGGCCGAAGCAGTGCATGTTTGTCTGCGGCGTGAACAAGCTGTGTCCTGACCTTGCGAGCGCGGTCGAGCGGGCGCGGAACGTTGCCGCGCCGAAGAACGCGCAGCGGCTGGGAAAGAGAACGCCGTGCGCGGCGGACGGCAAGTGCCACGACTGTAAGAGTCCGGCGCGTATCTGCCGTGCGCTCGTCATTCACATGGGCGTGCCGAGCGGCTTTGAAAAATGCGAGGTCATTCTGGTCGGCGAGGAGCTTGGCTACTGAGCGAAAAAGGCGGAACGGGGGCAGGGCAGACCTGCCCTCTGTTGCTGCCGAAAAAAGTTTTGGACAAACTTCAAAAAAATGTTGACAGATGTAATATTTCCTGATATAATAAATATCGTTCTGATGCGGAGCATACGGAACGGAAAAGTAAGATATGCGGCTGTAGCTCATCTGGTAGAG
>UQVU01000160.1 GCA_900544475.1 uncultured Butyricicoccus sp. | reverse complement strand
CATCGTCAGCCTGAACGTCGGCAGCGACGGCACGATTACCTATATTACCTATAATAACACCCCGTACGCACGCGGCACGGTAACGGCCTGCTCGACCAAGAGCGGCACGACCGTCACCGGACGGCGCAACGTCGGCGGCGTGGCCGGTATCAACCTGAACGGCGGCCAGCTTTCGGCGAATACGTGCAGCGCCAACGTGACCGGCGCGATGAATGTCGGCGGCGTCACCGGCGCAAACGCAGGTACGCTCACCATCACGGGCGCGGTTTCCGACGCAAGCCGCACGGTACGCAGCACCGGCACCGCCGCAGGCGGCCTCATCGGCGTCAACATGACGAGCGGCAGTCTGAATATTCCGGTGAAGGAATCCACTTCGCGCATCATCGCGGCGGACAGCCAGCTGACCGTTCGCGGCACGGAAAAGGTCGGCGGCATCGTCGGCATCAACCGCGGCACGCTCAGCGGCACGGCTTCCGCACTTCTCGTCAGCGAAGCGCGGCTCGTTCGTGCGACCGGCGGCGCGGCAGGCGGTGCGGTCGGTGCGCAGGAGGGAAGCGCAAGCCTCTCGTACATCGAAAACCGCTGTGCGTCCGTTATCGCGGACAAGAACACCGCAGGCGGCATCGTTGCGGAAAACGCGGCTAAGAGCACGGTCTCGCAGTGCAGGACGACCGGCGGCACGATTTCCGGCAGCGACGGCTACGCCTCCGGTATCGCGGCGGAAAACCGCGGCACCATCAGCACGTGCACGGTTGCGAACACTAAGATTTCCAGCCTTGGCGTACAGGAAAGCGGCGCGGTCACGGCGGTAAACCACCCGGGCGCTGTCATTGAAAACTGCACGCCGAGGAAGGGCGTTACGCTTTCGGGCGAGGCCACCGTCGCCGGTGCGCTCACCGGAATGAACTACGGCACGGTCCGCCGCACGGACGATGCGGTCAAGAAACAGGCCGCCGTGATTTCCGAGCAGCCGGTGCTGAGCTTCAGCTCCCGTTCGCTCACGGTGGGCGGCGCGGTCGGCTGCAACAGCGGGGGCATGGTGCAGAAAATCGCCGTTGTCACGAGCTTCAAGAACTTTACCGGTTATAAGTATCTCGGCGGCGTCACCGGCGAGAACGCCGCGAAGGGCACCGTCACCGACTGCTCGTTCTCGGGCGAAATCAGCCAGCATACTTCCGCCTCGACCGGCAACTGCTACGGCGGCATCGTCGGACGAAACAACGCGCGTCTGACGGACGACGAGGTCAGCGGCGTCACCATCGACGTCACCGGCGTATACACCGCGACCGCGACCAGCACCGCCGCGCAGAAGGAAGAGCTTTCCGCGCACATCGGCGGCGTGGCGGGCAAGAACGACAGCGAGGGCGAGATTTCCGGCTGCGTTATCCGCAGCATGGACAGCGCCTCCAGCAGCATCAAGGTCGACTACGGCATGGTCGGCGGCGTAGCCGGTTACAACAACGGCAGCATCACCGATTCGGGCGACGCGAGCACGGCAGCCCTCATGTCCGGCGTTCCGGGTGTCGCGAGCGCAAAGAGCGCCACGAACCTCATTGTTCGCAATGCGAACGCTTCGAACAGCGAGGTCCGCAAGCCGGACACCAGCTGGCTCACGTGGCGTAACAGCGTGGACGTTGAAGAGATGTTGTACAGCTCGGGCGGCGCAGTCGCTTCCGGCCGCTCGATGCAGATGATTGTATCCTCGAACGGCAACCTCGGCGGCATCACTGGCTACAACGCACCCACCGGCGCGATGGAGCCGCGGACATGGGTCTTGACCGCTATCTTATCGCAAACTCGCTCGTCGGCATCGTCGCGCAGCGCCTGATGCGCAAGGTCTGCCCGCACTGCGCCCGCAAGATGGCGGCGACGCCTGCGGAGAAGCAGCTGCTCGGCAAGGACGTCGAGTTCGTCACGCGCGGAACCGGCTGTACCCAGTGCAGCGGCACCGGCTACCGGGGACGTATCGCTATCCACGAAATCGTATCCATCGACCGCGAGATGCGCCGCATGATTTCGCGCGGGGCAGAGGTCGATGAGCTCGAAGAGTACGCAAAGAGAACGCAGAATATGCAGTTCCTGCGCGACAAGGGCGTTGCCCTCGTAAGAGAAGGCGTAACGACGCCGGAGGAGCTGGTCAAGGTGGCGTATTACGCTTAAATATGGCCGCCTGTAAATCTATGCACGCCGTTACCTGCGGCGGGGTGGGGGCATCCCGCCCTACGGGTGCATAAACGAAAAACGGGAGCATACGGTTGCACATGGAGCATACGGTTGCACATATTGTTAAATGTCTACCGTAGGGCGGCATGACCCCATGCCGCCGTGCAACGGCAGGCAACCGGTTTATCCGCGCCGCCGTAACGTGGTGCAGGCGGGTAAAACGACAGGCAGAAATGATAAGGGAGATAACAACTTGGAACTCAACTACAACATAACCAAACAGGACTACATCGACTTTAACCTGAACTACTTCAACAACAACGCGGTCGTGCAGCGGTCGATTTGGATGATGCGGGTGGCGACGGCCATCATCGTTATCATCGGCGGCTCGGTGCTCATGTACTGGCTGCACGCACTGACGGTCGTTTCCGGCTTTGTGTATCTTGCGCTCGCGGCGGCGTGCTTCTTCGGAACGCCGTGGTATATGCGCCACAAGATGGTGAAGAACGTCGAGAAGATACTCAAAAACGCGAAGAACAAGCAGCTCTGCGGCCCCAAGACGCTGACGTTGCGCGACGATGACTTCGAGCTCCGCGGCGAGAACGAGGACACGGTCTACCAGTACGACGCGGTGCAGCGCACGGCATCCGACGACAAGCACTACTTCATCTTCGTCGATGAGTTTTCGGCCATCATCGTGCCCTTCGAAGCGTTCGGCTCTATGGACGAGCAGCGGTCTTTCTACGAGCGTATTACGAAGAACATCACCGACCCCGCACTCAAATGCTGAGCGAGAACCTGCAAAAACCGGTTGACAAACCGGGGCGCAGAGTATAAAATAATCATATAATTTCGATACCCAAAGGCTTTGACGGAAAATCGGATTGTCCTTTTCCATCGGCGCTGCAAGAGAGCGGACGACGCGGCTGAGAGCGTCCGCAGCGACCGACCGACAGTCCCTACCGGTTCCCGAGCCGCGCCGCCGAACGGCCCCGTGCAAGGGGCAGGTAAGCTGCGCCGCTTCGCCTGCGTTACAGGCTCCGAGCGGCAGAACTTTCGCGTTCTGCAAGCAGGGTGGTACCGTGGGCAATCGCTCACCCCTGAGAGATGGGGTGGGCGTTTTTTGATGCCAGAAAAAGAGTGAAGAGCCAAGAGTTCAGAGTGCAGAGAACGTAACGGGAAACCTTCTTTCAGAAGGGCAGACCGCTGTTTTCTCTTCACTCTCCACTCTCAACTCTTCACACTATCAACTCGTAAGATTTCACAGGAAAGGTATGATTTACAGTGTCTGAAGACAACAAGTACACGTTTGAGAACAAGGAATACCGCGATACCTATCGCCACACGGTATCCCACATTCTCGCGCAGGCGGTAAAGCGCCTGTACCCGGAGGTCAAGCTGGCCATCGGTCCGTCCATCGACAACGGCTTCTACTACGACTTCGACGCGCCGTTCTCCTTCACGCAGGTGGAGACAATATGGACATGCCTGCGGTCGATGTCCTCGTGCAGATAGACGATGTAGGGCTGGTCGCCGTACCCCATTTTCTGCATATACTCCCTTGCCAGGT
>UQVU01000159.1 GCA_900544475.1 uncultured Butyricicoccus sp. | reverse complement strand
CGGAGCCGATGGTGATGAGGCTCTGGCGCAGCTGGTAACCGGCTCCCTGGGGATCCAGCCAGGGGTTGTGCCACATCTCGATGCGGGAGGCGTTGTAGCCGATCACGCCCAGCACCAGATACAGCAGCAGTCCGGCTGCACCCATAGCCAGCCCCACCCATCTCCAGTGGATGCCGCCCACCAGCATCATGGCCGCGCCGGCGCCCAAAATCAGCAGTGCGCCGGAGAGGTTCGGGAAGCGTTCACTGATCGCGGCAGGGGAGAGCGGGAAGCGCTGAAGCTCCTCCTCGTGCAGACCGTAGCCGGCCTCGCCGCGTGCCGCAGTGCGGATGCGCAGCTCGTGCTCCTTCAGGCGGGCGTCGCACAGGTAGTCGAAGCAGTCGTGCGGCGCACGGAACACCGCCTCGATGCTGCCCGGGTCGGCCAGATACAGATAGCGGTAGACCTTATAGATAACGATGGAGAGATACGCCTCGACCTCGTGCGGAAGCTGAGCCGAACCGGTCGCCTCGGCAAGCTCAAGCAGCAGCGCCGCCGCATTCAGGATCTGGCTCTTTTCCTGCTCCGAGCCGGTCGGGATATCGATGCGTCCGGCAGGCACGGCCGAGCCGTCCCGCGCCATCGAGCGCCCGAGCAGATAATCGCAGGATACGCCGTAGTAGTCCGCAGCACGCACGACAAAAGAGAGACCCGGCTCGCGAAGTCCGTTCTCGTAGTGACTGAGAAGCGCCTGCGAAACGCCGAGATCCCCGGCAGCCGTTCTCTGACTTATTTTCTTTTCCCGTCGCAGCAGTGCGAGCGTGCGCGAAAAATCACTGGCCATATCTTTCTTTACCCCTGAGAAAAGCGGCGGAGAAGCCGTCGGTACAGACAGCTGCCGCTTATTATACTTTTATATTATACCCGCTGTATTACCATTTGTAAAGTACAGAAAAAGACGAAAATTCCCCGGTTTCGGCGTTTCGCCCCATTTCTCAGGCAAAAATCCTGTATTTTGTTACGGAGAGCGCAGTGGCACAACTATATATTGGGGACGCGGGCTTTCATAAATTTTCTCGCCCGGAGGAGGGAAGTGGTGACAAGAGGCAAAGAAAGTGGTATACTTTATTCTGTACTATTATACGACCGCCCGGCTCAGGGGCGGAACATCTCACATTTTTCGGCTGAAAAGCCGCCTACGGAGGAAAAACACTTGCTTCTACGAGCTATTCTGCGCGGAGATCTGCGCACGGCGTTCATCACGCTCGCCCTTTCGCTCCCGGCCATTGTGCTGTGCCTTTCGATACACGAAGCGGCGCACGGCGCGGCGGCCTATCTTCTCGGCGACCGCACCGCCCGCAACGCGGGGCGCGTCACGCTTTCGCCCGGCGCACACATCGACCCGATGGGCTTTCTCTGCCTGCTGCTGTTCGGCTTCGGCTGGGCGCGGCCCGTGCCGGTCAACATCTCGAATTTCAAAAACCGCCGCCGCGGCATGGCGCTGACCGCGCTCGCAGGCCCGCTCTCGAACTTCGTCACCGCCTTCGTGGCGTATTTCCTGTATTTTGCACTGCATACCGTGCCTAATTTCACTACATTTTTGTGGACGGTATGCCAGTTCCTGTCGGTTGTAGCGAGCATGTCAATTGGTTTGGGTGTATTCAATCTTATTCCGGTGCATCCGCTGGACGGTTCGCGCGTGGTAGATGCGTTCATGCCGTTCTCGTGGTCGCTCAAGTTACAGAAGTATCAGAATATCATCATACTCGTGTTCATCCTCGCGTTGTGGCAGGGCTGGCTGGACGGCATTATGAATCTGGCAGAAAAAGGTATGATTGTACTGGCACTTAAATTTGCTGGATTGTTCGGCATGGTGTTTTGAGCCGATGGAATTTCACTTAGACAGCTTTGACGGGCCGCTCGACCTGCTGCTGCATTTGATTTCGAAAAACAAGGTCAGCATCTACGACATCCCGATTGCGGAGATACTCGAACAATACATGGCGGTGCTGCGCGAGGCGGAAACCATGGACATGGACGTTGCCGGCGACTTCATCGCGATGGCGGCGCAGCTCGTCTACATTAAAAGCCGGATGCTTCTGCCGAAGCGCGAGGAAACGCCCGAGGAGGACGACCCGCGCACCGAGCTTGTGGATATGCTGCTCGAATATCAGCGCTTCCGTCAGGCGACCGCGTTCTTCCGCGAAAAGGGCGAGGAGGGCGCGGATATGCTGACCCGGCCGCCGGAAACGCTCGAAAACGCGCCGCGCGAGGTGCACGGCGATATGATGGAGCTGGTCCGCGCCGCGAACCGTCTGCTGCGCCGCGTATCGCGCCGGGTGCCGCCGCCGGTGAGCGCCTTTTCCGGCATCGTCGGGCGTGAGCCTGTGCCGGTCGAGGGGCGCATCCGCGCCATTCTCCGCCGGTTCGCGCACGCGGTAAGACTGCCGTTTGTGCGCCTGTTCGAGAGCGCACGCAGCCGCTCGGAGATCGTGGCGACCTTTCTCGCGGTGCTCGAGCTGTCCAAGACGCACCGCATCACCCTGCACGGCGAGGGCGAAAATCTGGAACTGACGCTGAATGATGAAACGGGGAGGGAGAGCCGTGACACAACTGGAGAGCACGCTTGAAGCGGTGCTGTTTGCGGCGGGCGATGCCGTTTCCATCGACCGGCTGTGCGAAGTGCTCGAACTTCCGCGCGAGACGGTTCTCGAGGCGGCACACGAGCTTTCGAGCCGCTACGACTTCGAGCAGCGCGGCCTGATGCTGCGCCGCATTGCGGATAAATTGCAGCTGTGCTCGCGGCCGATGTACGCCGAGGCGGTGCGCCGCGTGACCGAAACGCGGAAAAACGCTTCGCTTTCCCCGGCGGCGCTCGAGGTGCTGACCATCATCGCCTACCGCCAGCCGGTGACCCGCGCGTTCATCGACCAGCTGCGCGGCGTGGACTCGGGCGGCACGCTTTCGAGCCTCGCGGAAAAGCAGATGATCGAGGAGGCCGGGCGGCTCGAAGTCCCCGGCAGACCCATTCTCTACCGCACGACCGAGCACTTTCTTCAGGCGTTCGCGCTCGAAAGCCTGGACGACCTGCCGGCGCTTCCGGCGTTCACCGACAACGAGCAGCTTTCGTTCGACATGGAGGACGAGCCGCCCGACCCTGCGCCGCTTCTGCGGACGGGAAAGGAGTAGGCCATGCTGCGAGTGCTGCTGATACTGCTGTGCGTGCTGCTCGGCGTGGTCGTGCTGCTCGGCGTTCTGCTGTTGGCGCTGCTGTGCATGAGGGCTGGGGTGGAGCTTGTCGGCGTTTCGGGCGAAGTGACGCTCGACGCGATTTACGGCCCGCTGCGCATTCCGCTGTGGCCGAGGCCGCGCCACCTCAAACGAAAGGAAAAGAAAAAACAGGCCGAACCCGAGAAAAAACCGGAGGAAGCGCCGCCGAAGGGAAAATTTTCCCTCGCAAAGAGCGGCCTGCCGTTCGGGAAGATCGCGGACGTCGCGCTCGACTTTCTCGGCGACCTTACGGGGAGCCTTCAGATCACGCGGCTGCGCGTGCGGCTCATCATCGCGACCGGGGACGCCGCAAAGACCGGTATCCTCTTCGGGCAGACCGCCGCGCTCTGCGGCATTCTCGTGCCCTTTCTGGAAAACACGTTCGACCTGCGCGACATTCACGTTCGCGCCGACCCGGATTTCGACAAGGAAAAGACCGAATGGGCGGCCGAACTTGTCTGCTCCATCCGACCGGACACTCTGATAAAAATTGC
>UQVU01000158.1 GCA_900544475.1 uncultured Butyricicoccus sp. | reverse complement strand
GTGCGTGCTCGGCCGGGCGGTCGAGGCAGCGCCGCAGATAGGCGACCTCCTCACGGTCCTGAATGGTCTTGTGGCGCAGCTTTTCCTCAGCAAGGGCAAGCTGCTGCTTAAGCTCGTCTTTTTCGCTTTCCAGACGCTGACGGTACTGCTTGGCGCGGTCAAGCTGGTCCAGAAGGCGGTCCTTCTCCTCGCGCAGCGCGTCCATCTGCCCACGGCAGGCGGCGGTTTCGCGTTCGAGTTTTTCCTTGAAACGCGCCTCGGCTTCCGCGCTCCGGCGCAGCAGGTTCTGTGCTTCGGCCTGTTCGCGGCGCTTGGCCTCCGCGACAAATACGCAGGGCGCCAGCGACAGGTCGCGCTCGCGGGTGTGACTGCGCCCCCGGCTCATGAGGGCGGCGAGCAGCTTTTCGCGCGAGGCCGTGCTCGGCGGGTACGGAAACTGCTCGGCCGCGCCACCGAGGCTTTCGCTCTCCCAGTAGAGCGTGTCGCCGGGCGCGAGCTTGTGGCCGGTCATGGCGGCGAAGCGCGTGCGCATTTCGTCCGTCAGCAGCACCGTGCGGCAATAGCCAAGGCCGCTCTTTGCGAATGCGGCAAGGTCGAACGCCGGGTCTGCCGGGGTTTTCGGGCCGAGAATGTCCATTTTCTGCGGCAGCTCGGGCAGGTTCGGCAGGCGTATCGGCCGGCTGCTCACGCTGATGCGCATATCGGGCGGAATGTCCTCGGGCGCGATGTCGAACGGTGTAACCTCGGCCGTTTTCATGACCTGCGTGAACACCACGACCGGCAGATGGCAGGCCGGGTTTTTGTGGAGCGCGGCAAGCTGACGCAGCTGCTCCATCGTTTCCACGCGCGAAACCGTCTGTGTCAGCGGCGCGACCTGCCGCAGGCCGAACTGCGGGTTGTCCGCAAGCAGGCGCACGAACGCCGGGCGGTAGACCTCGCATTTCTCGGCGGTGTCCATCGGGTCGGAGATCATCGTGCGGAAGCCGAAGTGCAGCTCGCCGTTCGAAATCGTAAACGAGATGTTGCTCTCGATGACGCGGCCGGGCACAGCGGCGCGGCGCTGATCGGGGTTTCCGGGGTCAGAACCGAGGTCCGGCTCGACGATCTGCATCGTCCAGACGCCCTGCGCCGGGAGGGACACAATGTCTATGACATATCCCTCGTTTGTATGAAATGAATGCAGATTTTCCGCCGGAAAGGCCGCGTATTCCTCCGGCAGAGGCGCGTTCAGTTCCTCCGGCACGCCTGTGCCCAGTCGGTGGCGCACCCAGTCGAGAATGGTCAGCGCACCGATTTTCAGGCCATTTTCCGGCGTCGTTTTCCGCGCCGCCATGACGGCGTGCAGCTGGTAGGTCGGATACAGTCGGTTTTTCATCAGTCGCACCGTGCGGTAGTCGGTTGGCATAGGCTCGTCCTCCTCTTTTGCTGCAAAAAGTATGTGGTACAGGTACAGTATACACCTAAAGCGCGCCGAGCGCAAATCGGGAGGCGAATAAAACACCGTTTTGCTGTTTTTTCTGCTCGGGTGCTCATCTGCGCTATGGCATAGGGCGGCAGACGTGCCTGCCTTTGGGCAGAAAAACTCCCCGTACCGGGGGTTCCGGCGCGGTGAGCGGATCGGATTTACCTTGCGGCGGCGGTGGGGCCGGGCGCGGCAGTATCGGGTTTTGCGGCGGGTTGCCCCTCCCTCGGACGGACGTCGAAGGCCGGGTTCCACGCATAGTAGTTCTTCGCATCGAGGTTCGCCTGCACGACGGCGAGCGCATCGCCGAAGCGCTGAAAATGCACGATTTCCCGCGCACGCAGGAACTTGAGCGGCTCCCTGACGTCCGGGTCATCAATCAGCCGCAGCAGGTTGTCGTAAGTCGTGCGGGCTTTCTGCTCTGGTACGACCATATAAGAACAACCTGCATGAAAAAAAGCGATAGAACGGGCCATTTCCATAACCCTCTTTGGCGCTATCAAAAGTTCTGAAAACCGCTCCGCTTCTGCCGGTTTTCTCCCGGAGAAGCGGAGCTTTCTGTCTGTTCAGATTTCGCTTTCTTCGCGCCGATATTCGCCCGACTTGCCGCCGTTTTTATAGAGCAGCATAGTTCCGTCGATGCGCATGCCGCGGTCAACCGCCTTGCACATATCGTAAATCGTGAGCGCCGCGACAGACGCCGCCGTCAGCGCCTCCATCTCGATGCCGGTCTTGTGCGAGCACCCCAGCGTGCTGACAATGCGCACCTCGGTGTCGCTTGCCGCCTCGATGCTGATTTCAACGCTCTCGATGGGGATGGGATGGCACATCGGGATCAGCTCGGCGGTCTTTTTCGCCGCCATGATGCCCGCAATGCGTGCGCAGGCAAAGACGTCGCCCTTGGGCGCTCTGCCGTCCGCAATCATGCGCAGCGTTTCCGGCTGCATCGTAATCACCGACTGCGCCTGCGCTATGCGCTGCGTTACCGGTTTCTCTCCTACGTTTACCATGCGCGCCGCACCCTTTTCGTCTAAATGCGTCAGCTGCATCATTTCACCACCTGAAAAATCAATTCTGTCTGTTAATATAGCATATTCCCGCGTTTGTATCAAGTATCTTGCAGACTGGCGGTTACTTTACCGACTCATTTGTATTAGAGGAATCAATAAGTATACCACCGCCGGGCGAGCCTTCGTCGTGGGTAATAACGCCCTGCGTTCCTGCGCAAGCAGTCAGAGTACACGAGTTCGTAACGTTTTCTCTATATGGGAGTCTTATGACAAAATTATTTACGCTGTTAACCCTTGTAATGCTGTAATCGTTCAGGCAGAGGACGGTGCCCGCCGCCTGCTTTCGTAGCTTTTCAGACGAGTTTTTCAAGCATTTTCGCGAAATACCGCAGCTTGGCGTTGTGGGAGTCGCCGCTGTCCTCCGCGAACTGCATTTCCGCGATGTCGAACAGCAGACAGCCGCAATGGCCGGGCTGGGTCGGGAAGCAGATGATTTTCAGATAGGTGTCGATTTCCGGGCTGTGGTCGATGAGTTCGAGTGTTTCGCCGTAGAGTGCGGAGCGTTCGTAGCTTTTGAGCCACTTGCTGTCCATGTTCGGGAACACACTTCGGAACGAGTGGCCGATCAGCTCGTTCAGCGGCACTTTTTCGAGCTTCGCGAGCGCCGGGTTTGCGTACCGGAAAATCCAGTCTACAGCGTTTTTGCTGTCGTCAAGCACCATTTCGATGTCGGTGAACGCAATCGGCAGCGCGTCAAAGCAGCGGTAGTGCCGGTGCAGCGCGTCGTCCGGCACGGCCGGCGTTTCGCTGTCGAGGCTGCCGATGAGCTTCTCGCGCTTTTCGTTCAGCTCGGCGATCAGCTCCTTCTTGCGCCGCGCCACGTAGCCGATACGCTCGCCGTTGTTGAGGTTCACCTTGTCGGTGATGTCGTGGACGGCCAAAACCGACACCAACCGACTGCGATGCGGCTTGAAAAAGCCTTCTCCGAGCATTTTTTCGAGTTTTTCGAGCGTAATCAGCGTTTTATAGCTTCTGCCGCCCGAGGTGTGTATCTCCGCGAAGTTTTCGTGCATCTGAATGTACAGAATGGTGCGGATATCAAGCGAAACCTGCTTTCTGTCGCAGGTGATCGTGATGAAATTTGAATTCTGCAAGCGCTTTCCCTTCTTCCTCTGCCGACCGCCCTGCGTTCGACATAAATTCCTACTGTTATTATAGCCGAACGCGCCGCTGTTTTCAAGCGAATGATTGCTTTTCACGTGGGAACGGCGTTCATTTGTCATGGATTGCCAGGGAATGAAAGCCACTCTCCCGGCGTCCCTCCCTAAACATAAACCCGACAGGTCTCTCGTTTTCG
>UQVU01000157.1 GCA_900544475.1 uncultured Butyricicoccus sp. | reverse complement strand
CCCGCGCCGTGCGCGGATTAAATGAGCGCTATACCCCCTCTTGCGACTCCCCCTGACCTTCCGGTCTGCCGCTCAGCGGAGCTTCGCGGCTAATACGCGGGGACCGCAATTAAAACCGCGTTATCATCGAAGACTTTTTTACGCCGCTTGGGGTTGGCTTCGCGCTCGGTTTCCGCGCATAACAGTGCGCGGCAGATGGTGCAGGTCGGATAGAACGTCTGATTTATCTGGGTGGCACCGTAGGGCCGGGTGCCCTCACCCGGCCGTTCCCTCGACAGGCACAGATTTTCCAGAACGCACCCGTAGGGCGGGATGACCTCATCCCGCCGCTGTAAATCGGTGCAGTCAGAAAATGTTTTATAATCGGGGTCTATCTCGCCTTCTGCAACAAGTTGCAGGAACGGCGTATCGTTCGCGCTCTCCCTCGGAGGGAGAAAGAGGCCGGTGCCATCGGAGGACGAAAAAGGTCCGCCTTACGGCGGACCCTTCGATTTTTCGAACTTTTTTACTTGTTCTTATTCTTGATGTACTCGTCCATCGCGGCAGCGGCGCGCTTGCCTGCGCCCATGGCGAGGATAACGGTAGCCGCGCCGGTAACAGCATCGCCGCCGGCGAATACGCCGTCCTTGGAGGTGATACCGTGCTCATCGTCCGCTACGATGCAGCCCTTGCGGTTGGTTTCCAGACCCGGGGTGGTGTGGCGGATCAGCGGGTTCGGGCTGGTGCCGATCGCCGCGATAACGCAGTCGAGGTCGATGACGAACTCGCTGCCCTCGACCGGAATCGGGCGGCGGCGGCCGGATGCGTCAGGCTCGCCAAGCTCCATCTGCTGGCACTTGAGGCCGGTGACGTTGAAGTTCTCGTCAGACAGCACCTCGAGCGGCGCGGTCAGGAACTTGAACACAACGCCCTCTTCCTTGGCGTGGTGAATTTCCTCAAGACGCGCCGGAAGCTCCTTCTCGGAACGGCGGTATACAATATATACCTCTTCTGCGCCCATGCGCTTTGCACAGCGGGCAGCGTCCATGGCTACGTTGCCGCCGCCGACTACTGCGACCTTCTTGGCGTGATAGATCGGGGTGTCTGCGTTTTCCTTGTATGCCTTCATCAGGTTGATACGGGTCAGGTACTCATTTGCGGAGTAAACGCCGTTTGCGTTCTCACCCGGTACGCCGATAAAGGTCGGCAGACCGGCGCCGGAGCCGACGAAAATCGCTTCAAAACCGTCACCGAACAGCTCGTCAATGGTCTCGGAGCGGCCGACAACGAAGTTCAGGACGAACTCAACGCCCAGATCCTTCAGCGTGTCGATTTCCTTCTGTACGATAGCCTTCGGCAGACGGAACTCCGGAATACCGTACATCAGAACGCCGCCTGCGGTGTGCAGCGCCTCAAATACAGTTACCTCGTAACCCATGCGTGCGAGGTCGCCTGCGCAGGTCAGACCGGCCGGGCCTGCACCAACGATGGCAACCTTGTGGCCGTTCGGCTCGGGCTTTACTGCCTTCTCGGTGCTGTTTTCGCGCGCGTAGTCGGCAACAAAACGCTCCAGACGGCCAATAGCGACAGCCTCGCCCTTGATGCCGCGGACGCAGTGGCACTCGCACTGGCTCTCCTGCGGGCAGACACGGCCGCAGACAGCCGGAAGCGCGGAGGTTTCCTTAATCTTGGCAGCCGCTTCGAGGAACTTGCCCTCAGCGACCAGCGCGATGAACTCCGGAATCTTGACCTGTACCGGGCAGCCGGTCATGCAGGGCTTGTTCTTGCAGTTCAGGCAGCGCTGTGCTTCCTCGATCGCCATTTCAGCGGTATAGCCGAGCGTTACCTCTTCAAAGTTCTTATTGCGGACGTCCGGCGCCTGCTCGGGCATCGGGCACTTTTTCGGATTCATATTCGGCATGATTACTTGACCTCCATCTTGAACAGGTTGCAGTGCTCCTCGCGGCGTGCGACAGCAGCCTTTTCCTGTGCCTTGTACATGGCACCGCGGCGCATTGCACTGTCAAAATCAACGAGGTGACCGTCGAAATCCGGGCCGTCAACGCACGCGAACTTGGTTTCGCCGCCGACCGTCAGGCGGCAGCCGCCGCACATGCCCGTGCCGTCAACCATGATGGTGTTCATGGAAACGATGGTCTTGATGCCGTACGGACGGGTGGTCTCGCAGACAAACTTCATCATGATCATCGGGCCGATGGCGATAACGGCATCGTACTGGTTGCCCGCGTCGATGAGTTCCTTCAGAACCTGGGTAACGAGCGCCTTGCGGCCGTTCGAGCCGTCGTCGGTCACGATATGCAGGTTGGTGCAGGCGTTCTTCATCTCGTCCTCGAGGATGATGATGTCCTTGCTGCGGAAACCGGCGATGAGGTCAACCTCAGCGCCCATTTCATGCAGCTTCTTGGCCTGCGGATATGCGATAGCGCAGCCCAGACCGCCGCCGACAACAGCGACCTTCTTCAGACCCTCAAGCTCGCTGGCCTTGCCGAGCGGGCCGACAAAATCATGCAGACATTCGCCCTCGTTCAGGCTGCCGAGCGCCTGCGTGGTCGCGCCGACCTCCTGGAAGATGATGGTGACAGAACCCTTTTCGCGGTCAAAGTCCGCGATGGTGAGCGGAATGCGCTCGCCCTCTGCGCTGACACGCAGGATGATGAACTGACCCGGCTCTGCCTTGCGGGCAACGTGCGGGGCGTCAATCACCATGAGCTTGGTGTTTGCGTTCAGCGTTTGCTTTTTCAAAATCTGATACACTCTTAATGAACCTCCTTGCGATACGTCGCATCGAACGCTTCTATTATACTGTATAAAGCCTGCATAAAGCAAGTGAAAATGCACGGTTCCCGCGGAAAAGTAAGGAAAGCGGTGCATTTTTGCGCAGGTTGAAGAAAATGGTGCGCCGTGCGGGGCGTGCTTTGTCTATTCTGCAAGAAAGAGCGGCGGCGCGGGGGAAGGGGAGAGCACCGTGCGCGGCGGCTTTTTCCGGGAGAAACGGCGGCGGGAGCACGGGATGCGCCGGACTTACCGCTTTAATCTACAAAAAAACAGGGCGGGAAGGCGGTTTTTTCGCTGAAATTGTGGTTGCATTATTAAACGCACGGCTGTATAATAAAACTTGTTTGAAAGAACGGCTGCACGAAAAATAAATGAGCCGTAATATTAGGAGGAAAGACCAATGAAGAAGTTTACTGCTGCAATGCTGACTATGGCACTGGCAGGCACGATGCTGACCGGCTGCGGCAGCACCGCATCTAACACCACCACCGATGACAGCGCCGCTAAGGACAACACCGCTGCAACCGATACCGCTGCTGATTTCAAGCTGGCGACCGACGGCAAGCTGACCATGGCGACCAACGCTTACTTTGAGCCGTGGGAATACTACGACGGCGAGAACATCGTCGGCATCGACCCGGAGGTTGCGCAGGCAATCGCGGACAAGCTCGGCCTTGAGCTTGAGATCATGGATATGGATTTCGACTCCATCATCACCGCTGTATCCGCGGGCAAGGCTGACATGGGCATGGCCGGCATGACCGTTACCGAGGAGCGTCAGAAGAACGTTGACTTCTCGCAGACCTACGCAAGCGCGGTTCAGGCCATCATCGTTCCGGACGGCTCCGACATCAAGACCGCGGACGACATGGAAGGCAAGAAGATTGGCGTTATGCAGGGCTTTACCGGCGACCTCTCCTGCACCGAGCAGTTCGGCGAGGACGCAGTTGTCCGCTTCAATAAGAGCGCTGAGGCAGTCATGGCTCTGACCCAGGGCAAGATCGACTGCATCGTTATCGACAACGAGCCGGCTAAGAAGATCATCGAGGCGAACAGCGGC
>UQVU01000156.1 GCA_900544475.1 uncultured Butyricicoccus sp. | reverse complement strand
GCTTTATCTTTCGCATAGGACTGCGTTCGATATAATCAAATTCCACCAGAAAGTTAAAGAATACGCGCATATTACGAATATAATTGTTGATAGTTGTTTTAGAAATACTGCGTTTGTAGTCTGTACGCCGCTCAGGATAATTCTGCTGCGTGTGATTGCAGCTACACGCCACAGTATACTTACCACGCTCCTGCAAATAGCCAATGTACGCAGAGATATGAAACGCTTTTACCTGTTCTGCACTTGTGATGCTGTGTACCTGCTCCAGATAATTCGCCAGCAAATACAAGGTCTGATTGTATGCTTTGAGCGTCTTTTTAGAAAGCTGCTTCATGCTGCAATGGGTCAGGAATTGTTCGATTTGTCTGTCGATTTCACGCATAAAAAACACCTCAGTTTATCAGGCACGCGAACCCAATAAACTGAGGAATTTATTCACAATATCAGAAAAAGTTTATAGGCTTGAACCCGCGTTTCACTCACACTTTCGCTATGTTGGCAGGCTTGCAAGCGATTTACTGCAATTTACATAACGGCGTAAATAGTACGCATACGATACCGATAAATCGTTTTCTGAATGATATTACTGTTTCTTACGTTGCAAATTTGCTTTACGCACCGAACCGCATCTGAAGCCGCAGCCGGTCGGCAATCATCGAGATAAACTCGCTGTTAGTCGGCTTGCCCTTGACGCCGGACACCGTGTAGCCGAAGTAGCTTTGCAGCGTTTCGATGTCGCCGCGGTCCCACGCCACTTCGATCGCGTGGCGGATGGCGCGCTCGACGCGCGACGAGGTCGTATGGAACTTCTTCGCGATGGACGGATACAGCACCTTGGTGATGGCGCTGACCGACTCGATGTCCTCGACCGCCATCATGATCGCCTCGCGCAGGTACTGATAGCCCTTGATGTGCGCCGGGACGCCGACCTGATGAATGACCTCGGTCACGCGCACCTCAAGCGCAACTGCGCTTTCCTCCCGCGCCATGTGCTTCTTCCCTGCTCGCCACAGCCGGATGCGCTCGCAGACCTTGTCCGCCGCGATCGGCTTGCGCAGGAATACGTCCGCGCCCAGATGGGCACACTCCGCACAGACCTGCGTGCTGCTGAACGCCGAAATCACGAACACCGCCGGCATCTTCCCCTCACGGTGCAGCGTTTCGAGCAGCATCACGCCGTCCATCCCCGGCAGGGACAGCTCGGTGATCAGCAGCTCCGGCCGCAGCTCGCCCACCGCCGCGAGCGCCTTGTCTCCGTTCTCCGCGATGCCGACCAGCTCCATGTCCTCGGACGCTTCGCAGAGCGCCGCCATCTGCGCGCAGAATTCCTCATCGCTGTCCGCCAGCAGGATACGAATTTTTTCACCCTTGTTATCCATGTCATCAACCGCTTTCGATAAGAATTATTTTTCAGAGTTTCCTGCTCTGTCTTTTGTTTCTATGCTCTGGATTTTACCATATTCTCTGACGTTATTCAATCCATTTCTGCAACTTTTTATTGTTTTCATCCCGCTACTTTCCCTTGCAAAACGGTATTTTCGACACAAATTCACCTTTTATGTAACGACCCGTCAAAGAAGGCCGTTCTCCATTTCATGCAGTCCGGGGCAAATCTTCTCATGTGTTGCGCGGCGCACTCCGCGGCAGACTAACAGCGGAGGTGACAGCATTGGGAAAAATAAAAATCAGACTTCCGGCGGTGCTCCTTGCGCTCGTTCTCCTGTTCCCGGCACAGGCGGCGGTGCGCGAGGTCATCCCGATCGGCCACACAGCAGGCATCCGCATGAAAAGCGAGGGCGTGCTTGTGGTGCGGCTGGACGAGGTGGAAAGCGCAGACGGAAAGCACTGTCCGGCGCAGGAGGCCGGTCTGCGCGAGGGCGACATCATCGTTTCCGCAGACGGGCAGGCGGTCGCGTCGAACGACGCGCTTCAGACCGTGCTTGCGGCGGCGGACGGCGGCGCGGTGACGCTCGGCGTGCGGCGCGGAAGTGAAACGCTCTCGGTCAAGGCTTCGCCCTGCACCGACCGAACGGGTGCGCTGCGGCTCGGCATTCTTGCGCGTGACAGCATGGCCGGCATCGGCACGCTGACCTTCGCCGACCCGGAGACCGGCGTTTTCGGCTCGCTCGGCCACGGCGTCTGCGACGCGGAAACCGGCGTGCTGCTCCCGCTCGCGGACGGCAAGCTCGTGCGCTCAACGGTCGAGAGCGTGACCCCCGGCAGGGCCGGTTCGCCCGGTGCGCTGCAAGGCGACTTTTCCGACGCGAAAGTCATCGGCACGGTAACAAAAAACACCGTGCGCGGCATTTTCGGCACGCTTTCCGAGCGTTCGCTGCTGAGCGGAGAGAGCGCCGTTCCGGTCGCCTCGCGTGACGAAATCCAGACCGGCGACGCGGAAATCCTCGCGAACACCTCGGGTGATGAGGTACAGCGCTATTCTGTGCAGATCGTGCGGATTTATCCGGAAAACGACGAATACGGCCGCGGCGTGATGCTCCGCGTGACCGATAAGGCGCTCCTCGCCCAGACCGGCGGCATTCTTCAGGGGATGAGCGGCTCGCCCGTCCTCCAGAACGGCAAGCTCATCGGCGCGGTGACGCACGTTCTCGTAGACGACCCGGCGAGCGGCTACGCCATCTGCATCGAGGATATGCTCGCGGAGGCGGACAGCGCCGCCGCATGACCCTTTCCGCCCCTTGGAGGCTTCTCTCCCCTCCGAGGGGCTTTCGGTTGCCGCAGAACAAGGAACATCGCACTGCTGCTATTGATTTGCGACCAAATTTGAGGTATAATATAGCCACAGAAAGGAGCTGGTATGATGCAGATCATTCCTATGCGAGATTTGAAGAACACAGTGGAAGTGGAACGCCGCTGCGCGGAAGAAAACGGCCCCGTTTACGTGACCAAAAACGGATACGGCCGTCTGGTCGTCATGGACATCGACTACTACGAGCGAACCATGCAAAAGATGTATGAAGCGAAAGCCGTCATGGAAGGGCTGGAAGACGTCAAAGCCGGACGAACGGTCGATGGAGATACCGCAATCGGCGATATAAGGAACAGGTATGGCCTCTAAGTATCAGTATCGCCTGTCGCAGAAAGCCGCAGACGATCTCGACGGCATTGTTTCCTATATTGCATCAGAGCTGTCAAACCCGCAGGCGGCGGCGGATTTCTTAAGCAGACTGGATCGACGAAATACGTTCTTTTCCGGAAAGCGGCGCTCCTGTCAACAATGAGTTTCTTTCGAACACAAAGCTTCGAAAAAAAACTGTTGGAAGCTATCTTCTGTATTATCTTTCTGTTCCGGAGACAGAAACGGTCTATATCGTCCGTATCGTGTACGGAAAACGGAATATGGAAGAAATTCTTCGTCAGCTGGATTTATAAAACAGAGAGGTGGTTTCTATGCACAGACTGAAACAGTCCGTTTTTCTTCGAAAACTCCGCGTAAGCCTGTTCTGCCTGCCGCTGCTGTCGCTTTTTCTGCTGCCGCAGCTGTTTTTCGGCTATCTTGTGCCGCAGAAAACGAGCACCGAGGTCATCCACACCTCGGCGGGCGACGTGACGCACACGGAATACCGGACGGAAAATCCGAACTTCACGCAGTACATCCGTATCTATAAGGACGCGCAGAACACCGCCGTCCGCACCGACCGTTTTCTCCCCGAGGGCGAGGCGCGCACGCACGAGTCCAAGGTGCTGACCGTCACGGGAGGTAGCACGCTGCGCACCTACGACTGCAAGGCGAACAAATGGAGCGAAACACCGCTCCGCGCCGGTACCTACCCCAAGGGAATGTACTTCGTCCGCGCGGACGGCTGCGACAGCATCATCGTCACGCCCCTCGCCTACCGCGACCGGGGCACC
>UQVU01000155.1 GCA_900544475.1 uncultured Butyricicoccus sp. | reverse complement strand
CGCGTCCGCTCGAACTGGAGGGCAGAATGCGCATCGGCCTTATCCGCCGGAAAAACGTTGTGCTGAGCCGCTGCGCCGAGGCTTATATCGAGGCTTTGAAGCACCATCTCTCCATAGGATAAAACTATGGAGGAATACGAGCGAGATGTATTTTTCAATGGGCGCGTCCTGTGGTAGACTGTATTCATCAAAGAAAAACAGACCGGAGGATACCTACCATGAGCAATCTGAAAACCCCGTTTCGATATGATTTTGTCGGCAGCTTCCTGCGCCCGCAGGCACTGAAGGACGCAAAGGCCGCATACAATGACGGTAAAATCACCAAGGAAGAACTCGACCGCGTGACCGATGAGGAAATCACCAAGGTCGTCGCCAAGCAGAAGAAGCTCGGCTTCCACGCCATCACGGACGGCGAGTTCCGCCGCACCTACTGGCACCTCGACTTCATGTGGGGTTTTGAGGGCGTGACCCATCAGGCCGGCGGCGGCGTGCAGTTCAACGCCGAGATGGCCGCGCTCGATGACACGTGGCTCGTCGGCAAGGTAAAGGCGAAGCCGCACCCGTTCGTTGAGTATTTCAAGTTCCTCAAGCAGTTCGAGGACGAGAACACGGTCGCAAAGTACACCATCCCGGCGCCTGCGCAGATGTTCCAGCAGATGATCGTGCCGATGAACATCCGGTCCACGCGCAAGATTTACGCGACCAACGAAGAGCTGATCCACGACATCGGCGTGGCGTATCAGGACGTGATTCGTCAGTTCTACGATGCAGGCTGCCGCAATCTCCAGCTGGACGACTGCACCTGGGGCGCGATCGTCGGCGATGCGGCAAAGCAGCGCTATCAGGCGCTCGGCATCGACCTCGACGAGGTCAAGCAGCAGCTTCTCGAGGTCAACAATCTGGCGCTCGAAGGCCGTCCGAAGGACATGGTCATCACCTCGCACATCTGCCGCGGCAACTACCATTCGACCTTCTTCGCGAGCGGCGCCTACGACTCGGTTGCGGATTATGTGTTCGCACAGGAGAACGTGGACGCGCTGTTCCTTGAGTACGATGACGAGCGCTCGGGCGGTTTCGCGCCGCTGGCCAAGGTTTCGCCGGACAAGAAGGTAGTCCTCGGCCTCATCACCACCAAGTCCCCGGTTCTCGAGGACAAGGAGGCCGTTATCGCCCGCATTCACAAGGCGGCGAAGTACGTTCCGCTCGACCGTCTGTGCCTTAGCCCGCAGTGCGGCTTCGCGTCCTGTGAAATCGGCAACAAGCTGACCGAGGAGGAGCAGTGGGCAAAGCTCGCACTCGTCCGCGAGATCGCTGAAGAAGTCTGGGGAAAGTAATCCTGTCGAAAAACTGACGTTTTTCCGCGGGTCTGTGTTTTGACAGCGCGTCGCGCCGCAGCTTTCATTGTGCGGTGCTGCCCTAAAAAACAGCGCCGGACAATTCCATCATAAGACAGGGGCCTCGCCGTTTCCGGCGGGGTCTTTTCCTGTTCCGGGAAGAAAAAATCCGCCATGCGGGCAAAGTTTCACAATTTATTCATAAACGCCACTTGACAATAGGGGAAAGTGGTGATAAATTATGTTTAGCACTCAGAGAGATGGAGTGCTAAAACAAAAAGACAAAGCGAAAGGAGTCCGTTTCGGTGGAGCTGTCAGCAAGAAAAAAGCAGATACTCAAAGCCATCATCGGAGATTATATCCGAACGGCTGAACCGGTCGGCTCCAAGGCGCTCACCGAAGGACACGAGCTGCCGTTTTCGTCCGCTACCATCCGCAACGAGATGAGCGAGCTGGAAGAGATGGGTTATCTCGAAAAGCCGCACACCTCGTCCGGACGCATCCCCTCGCCGCAAGGCTACCGCCTGGACGTTGACGACCTGATGGAAAAGCCGGGCGAGGCAGCCGATGACGACGGTGCGCCCCTTCAGCAGACCGTGCTCGCAAAGGTCCGGGAGCTGGATCATTTAATTCAGGAGGCAGGCAAGCTGCTCACCAGCCTTACCAATTACGCTTCGGTCGCCATCACCCCGACGCTGACGCAGGTTTCCATCCGCCGGTTCGAGATCATCGCGGTGGATAAGATAAACTTCGTTATCGTGGTCGTGACCGACTCGGGTACGGTGAAGAACAAAATGGTCCGCACGGTTTCCGAGGTCTCGAAGGACGAGGCGGAGCTGCTGACCTATGTGCTCAACCAGACCCTCACCGGTCTGCCGCTCTCGAGCATCACCGCCGAGCGCTTCGACATCGTGCGCAGAGCCGCGGGACTGACCGCGCTGCTCGCACCGGTCGCGGAATACATCGCGGAGCTGATCGCCGAGCTGAGCGACCAGAAGGTCTACCTTGACGGCACGAGCAAGCTGTTGCGATTCCCGGAGTACCGCGACATGAAAAAAGCGCAGACGCTGCTCGATTATATGGAGGACGACAGCAGACACCTGCTGCCCGCCACCAGAAAGATCGACGGCATCCAGTTTTTCATCGGTCCGGAAAACGGTGAAAATCCGCTGAGCGATACCTCAGCGATCTACGCAAAATACGACATCGGCAAAATCGGACAGGGTGCGATCGGCATCGTAGGCCCGACGCGCATGGACTACGCCAAGCTGTCCGCCCAGCTCAGCCGCTTCGCAAAGGGACTGAACCGGCTGATCGCCGAAACGTTTTTAGACGATAAAGACGCAAAACACTGACGGAGGCATCCAGAACATGAGCAAGAAAAAGCAGCCCGAGCAGGCTGAGAACGAACAGACCGAAGAAGTAAAGGCTTCGGAAACCGAACAGAAGGCGGCGGAGCAGACTCCGGCGGCCGACTGGGAGGCAAAGTACAACGAACTCAACGACCGCTATCTCCGCATGGCGGCAGAATATGACAACTTCCGCAAGCGCAGCCAGCGCGAGCGCGAGCAGGCGTACACCGACGCGGTAAGCCGCGCAGTCACCGCGCTTCTGCCGACGTATGACAACCTTGAGCGCGCGCTTAAGGCTGAAACTGCGGACACTGAGTATAAAAAGGGCGTCGAGATGACCATGACGCAGCTCGTTGAGAGCCTCAAGGGCATCAATGTCGCCATCATCGACGCGGCGGCAGGAACCGCCTTCGACCCGAATTTCCACAACGCAGTCATGCACGTGGAGGACGAGTCGCTCGGCGAAAACGTTATCGCGGAAACCTTCCAGCAGGGCTTCCAGATCGGCGACAAGGTCATTCGCCACGCAATGGTGAAAGTTGCAAATTAAGAGTGAAGAGTTAAGAGTTTAGAGTGGAGAGAAGAAAATTTCACTTCGCACTCTGAAATCTTCACACTGTATAAATCGTAAACTAAATCCTAACTTTTAAGGAGTGTATTTATCATGGGTAAGATCATTGGTATTGACCTCGGTACGACGAACTCTTGTGTAGCGGTTATGGAGGGCGGCGAGTCCGTCGTCATCCCCAACGCCGAGGGCAACCGCACCACCCCGTCTGTGGTGGCATTCAGCAAGACCGGCGAGCGTATGGTGGGTCAGGTGGCAAAGCGTCAGGCCATCACCAACCCCGACCGCACCATTTCTTCCATCAAGCGTGAAATGGGCAGCGATTACAAGGTGAACGTGGACGGCAAGGCCTACACCCCTCAGGAGATCAGCGCCATGATCCTGCAGAAGCTCAAGAGCGACGCCGAGGCCTATCTGGGCAGCACCGTCACCGAGGCCGTTATCACCGTCCCCGCCTACTTCACCGATGCCCAGCGTCAGGCCACCAAGGATGCCGGCAAGATCGCGGGTCTGGACGTGAAGCGTATCATCAACGAGCCCACCGCCGCGGCCCTGGCCTATGGCGTGGACAAGGAGCAGGCCCAGAAGATCATGGTGTATGACCTGGGCGGCGGCACCTTCGATGTGTCCATTCTGGAGATAGATCG
>UQVU01000154.1 GCA_900544475.1 uncultured Butyricicoccus sp. | reverse complement strand
ATAGCGCTCATTTAATCCGCGCACGGCGCGGGAATAAGGTTTAGTGGGCTACGGCCGAAACCTGTTAAGGTGTCCTGTACCCCCTTTTGCAAGCCTCGGCTGCCGCTCGGCAGCAACTCTCCCGCCGCAGAAGGCGGCAAAAAAGGCTTCCGCCCTCCGAGGGCGCTTTCGAACTCCTTACAGGATTTGCTTCAAAGCGGCGATGAGCGCGTCCATCTGTTCGTCGGTGCCGACGGTGATGCGCAGATGGTTATCGATGCGCGGGAGCTTGAAATAGCGGATGAAAATGCCCTTTTCGCGCAGCGCAGCGAAGATTTCGGGTGCTTTTTTCGACGGGTGGGTGGCGAACAGAAAGTTCGTCAGCGAGGGCGTGACCTCGAAGCCAAGCGCACGCAGCTCGTCGGCGGCGCGGTCGCGGGTCGCCATGACCTTGCGGCAGGTTTCACGGAAATAGTCCTCGTCCCGGACGGAAGCCTCGCCGACTGCCAGCGCGAGCGAGTCCATCGTGTAGGAATTATAGGAGTTCTTGACCGCCTCAAGGGTGGAAATCAGTGTTTCCGAGCCGTAGGCATAGCCGATGCGCATGCCGGCGAGAGAACGCGACTTGCTCGAGGTCTGGACAACAAGCAGATTTTCGTATTTTTCGATGAGAGAGACCGCGCTCTCCGCGCCAAAATCGACATACGCCTCGTCGATGATAACGACGCAGTCGGCGTTGTGCTGCAAGAGGTCCTCGATTTCCGCAAGGCTCAGCACACGGCCGGTCGGGGCGTTCGGATTGGGCAGGATTACGCCGCCGTTCGGCTTATCGTAGTCTCGGACGTTTACGCGAAAGTCCTCATCCAGCGGTACATTCTCGTAGGGGATGCGGAACAGGTCGCACCAGACCGGATAGAACGAATAGGTGATGTCGGGGTAGAGAATCGGCTCGCCCGAGCAGAAAAAGGACTGAAAAGCGAGCGCAAGCACATCGTCCGAGCCGTTGCCAAGGAACACCTGCGTCGGCTTCAGACCCTCGCGTTCGGCCAGAGCGGCTTTGAGCGCCCGGGCGTTCGCGTCCGGGTAAACGGCGAGCTTCGCCGCGTCAAACGTGCGCAGCACCTCGGTCACGCCCGGCGCGGGGGGATAGGGGTTCTCGTTGGCGTTCAGCTTGATGATGTTCGCAGTTTTCGGCTGCTCGCCCGGCACATACGGGTCGATTTTGCGCAGCTTCGCAAGAAAAGGCTTGTCCATGGGGAATGCTCCTTTGCTGTCGTTTCGTTGATGGTGATAGTTTACCATGATAAAGCGAGAAAGTCAATAGCTGTTTGTGAAAATAGTAGGTGTGTGCTATAATGGTTACACCGTTATTTTTTTGCCCTCAGAGGGCGGGTGCCTTTTTTGCCGCCTTCGGCGGCGGGGACGCGCCCCTCCCGGGGCGAGGGGCAAGAGGGGGTACAGGACACCCGGACTTGCGTCCCGGTTTCGGCCGTAGCCCACTAAACCTTATTCCCGCGCCGTGCGCGGATTAAATGAGCGCTATACCCCCTCTTGCGACTCCCCCCTGACCTTCCGGTCTGCCGCGACTCCCTTCGGTCGCGCGGCTAAGGCGCGGGGGACGCAATTAAGACCGCTCTATCATCCGGGGCACACTGCCGCCGATTGGGGATGGCTTGCCTTCGGCGGCGCGCTTGGTTTCCGCGCATGACAGTGCGCGGCAGATGGTGCAGGGAGGGGCTTTACTCTTCTCTCGACATTTCGAGTATAACAATGCGCGGCGGCAGGGTGAGGGTGAGAGCCTCTCCACTCTTCACTCTCAACCTTAATTTCTGCTCTTATCGAAAGGGTTTTCTTTATGTATCAACCATTAGCTGACAAAATTCGCCCTAAGACGCTCGACGATGTGGTGGGGCAGGGGCATCTGCTGGGGAAGGACGGTCTGCTGCGTCGCGTCATCGAGAGCGGCAGCATTCCCAATCTGATTTTCTACGGCCCGAGCGGCGTGGGCAAGACCACGGTCGCGTCCATCATCGCGAAGCAGACCGATCGCCGTCTGTATCATCTGAACGCGACAACCGCCGGCATCGCGGACATCAAGGCGATCATCGACGAGCTGGACACCTTTCTTGCGCCGAACGGGGCGCTCGTCTACCTCGACGAGATACAGTATTTCAACAAAAAACAGCAGCAAAGCCTGCTTGAGTTCATCGAAACGGGCAAGATAACGCTCATCGCATCCACCACCGAGAACCCGTATTTCTACATCTACAACGCCATTCTCAGCCGCTGCACGGTGTTTGAGTTCAAGCCGGTCGAGGCGGACGATATGCTTCGCGCGGTCGAGCGTGCGCTGCGGCTTGCGATGGACGGGCGGGAGATTGCGGTCGAGGACGGTGTTGCCGAATACATCGCGCAGACGGTCGGCGGGGACGTCCGCAAGGCGCTCGGCGCGGTCGAACTGCTCGTTTCCGGCGCGGGGGAGAAGGGCATTACCCTCGCGGACGCGCAGCAGGCGGCGCAGCGCTCGAATATGCGCTACGACCGGGACGGCGACAGCCACTACGACATTCTCTCCGCCTTTCAGAAGTCCATCCGCGGCTCCGACCCGGACGCGGCGGTGCATTACCTCGCGCGGCTGCTCGAAGCCGGGGATATGATTTCGGCGGCGCGGCGGATGCTCGTTATCGCGAGCGAGGACATCGGCCTTGCCTATCCCCAGTGCGCGGCCATCGTCAAGGCGTGCGTGGACAGCGCGTTTCAGCTCGGTCTGCCCGAGGCGCGTATTCCGCTCGCGGAGGCAGTCCTCGTCATGGCAACCGCGCCCAAGTCCAACTCCGCCTGCATGGCCATCGACGCGGCGCTCGCAGACATCCGCGCGGGCAAGAGCGGCGACATTCCGGCACACCTCAAGGACGCCCATTACGGCGGCGCGAAAAAGCTCGGACGCGGCCTGACCTACCGCTATCCGCACGACTATCCCAATCACTGGACCGCACAGCAGTATCTTCCGGACACCCTTGCCGACGCAAAATACTACGATTTCGGTCCAAATAAGACCGAACAGGCCGCAAAGGCATACTGGGACAGGGTCAAGGGAGAAAAATAAGACCCGAATTTCCGGTTTTCCGCGATGTAAACTCCTTCCGTGCTGTTTTCCTGCTTTCCTGCATAAACTGGAAGCAGAACGCACGGAAAGGGGTTTTTCTTTTGCTTATACCTGCGCTGGCGGCGCTCGGCGGAGCGTTTTTCTTCTTTATCCTGCGCGTGCAGGGTGCGGACGGCTGCTTCCCGAAGCCGCTTTCCGCAGCCGAGGAGGCCGAACTGCTGCGGCGGCTTGCGGAGAGCCGTGACCCCGAGGCGCGGCGTCTGCTCATCGAGCACAACCTGCGGCTCGTGACGCACATCATCAAGAAATACTATGCACCGGAGGCGGAACGGGACGATCTGGTTTCCATCGGGACGATCGGCCTCATCAAGGCGGTGGATACGTTCCGGGCGGAGCGCGGCATCAAGCTCGCGACCTACGCTTCGCGCTGCATCCAGAACGAACTGCTGATGCACTTCCGCCGCAAACGAAAGACCGCAGGCGAGGTTTCGCTGTCGGATGCGCTCGAAACCGACGGCGACGGCGGTGCGCTCAGCCTCGGCGACACCATCAGCTGCGAGGACGAGGGACTGGCGGCGGTGGACGACCACGACCGCTACACGGCCATGCATCACGCACTTTCGGCGGCGCTCAGTCCGCGCGAACGGGAAATCGTCTGTCTGCGCTACGGTCTTGGCGGCGCGTCCCCCTTGCCGCAGCACGAAATCGCCCGCCGCCTCGGCCTGTCGCGCAGCTATATCTCGCGCATCGAGAAACGCGCCCTCGAAAAGCTGCGCAGTGCCATCGGGCAGATGCCGCCGTAAAATTTTTTGACGCAGACGGCAGAAAACGCTTGACATTCTCCTGCGAACGCGGTATACTGATTAAGTCGCAGAGAGCGGCACGCATTCAGCCGAATTGTGTAAAGGTA
>UQVU01000153.1 GCA_900544475.1 uncultured Butyricicoccus sp. | reverse complement strand
CCCCGTAAGGCAGCTGGTAGAGCACAACCTTAGGAGGCGAACCCTCTATCCTGCTGAGGTACATGGACGTATATAAAATTTTTAGTGTTGGGCGATTGCTCCAACAAGCCCTTAGGAGGGGCGCGCTCTATCCAGCTGAGCTACTGAGACAGGCGGGCTTTCCGGCGCGGAAACGCGCGTTGCGAAAAGCCGACAACACATATAATATACTACAAAAAAGCGGAAATGTCAACGAACATTCGGCAAAGCGCGGCAGGGGAGAAGGGGGGAAACAGGATTTCGAAAAATCCTTGAAATCTGAACGCACTTCAGCGTGAAAAAGCATTGCACGGAAAGTCTGAACGTGATATGATACAATTATGCAGAAAAAGCGGGAACAGGGAGCGCATACGTTTGCGCCCGGCCTGCTCTGCTGCCAAAGGAGGGGCAAAATGTGAAACAGATACACATCACCGAGACCGCTGCGCCGCAGTCGCTGATTGCGACCCGAATGCCGTATTCCGACTTCGAGGGCATCCTCGACGAGATGGACAAGGCCGGGTATCACTCCATCGAGTGCTGGGGCGGCGCAACATTCGACAGCTGCCTGCGCTATCTCCACGAGGACCCGTGGGAGCGGCTCCGCAATATCAAATCCCATCTGAAAAACACCAAGCTGCAAATGCTGCTGCGCGGTCAGAACCTGCTCGGCTACCATCATTATTCGGATGACACCGTGCGCCGCTTCGTGCGCAAGAGCATCGAAAACGGCATGGACATCATCCGCATCTTCGACGCGCTCAACGACCTGCGCAACATCGAGACTGCGGTGGACGAGTGCATCAAGGCCGGCGGCCACGCACAGGGCTGCATCTGCTACACGCTCAGTCCGATTCACAACCTCGAAATGTTTGTCTCCCTCGGCAGACAGATCGAGCAGATGGGCTGTCATTCGCTCTGTATCAAGGACATGGCGGGCATCATGAGCCCGAAGGAGTGCTTCGACCTCGTTTCCGCGCTCCGCGAAAACATCAGCATCCCGATTTACGTCCACACCCACGCCACCACCGGCCTCGGTTACATGACCTACCTCAAGGCGGCGGAGGCGGGCGCGGCCGGCATCGACTGCGCGACCTCGTGCTTCTCGGGCGGCACGAGTCAGCCTGCGACCGAGTCGCTCGTGTATGCGCTCACGCAGATGGACTACGACTGCGGCGTGGACACCAAGGAGCTGAAAGAGATCAACGACTACTTCCTGCCCATCAAGAATAAGTTCACCGACAACGGTCTGTTCGACCCTTACGTGCTTTCGACCAAGACCGACGCCCTCGTTTATCAGATTCCCGGCGGCATGCTCTCCAACCTCGTCGCTCAGCTCAAGGCGCAGAACGCCATCGACAAGCTCGACCGGGTGCTCGAAGAAACGCCGCGCGTGCGTGCCGACCTCGGCTATCCGCCGCTTGTCACGCCGCTCTCGCAGATGGTCGGCGTACAGGCGACCGTGAACGTGCTGCTCGGCGAGCGGTACAAGTCCATCGGCAAGGAGATCAAGAGCTATATCCACGGCGAATACGGCCGCGCGCCCGGCAAGGTAAACGAAGAGCTTGCGGCGAAGGTGCTCGGCGGCGACAAGCCGATTACCGGACGCTACGCCGATTCGCTCGAGCCGGAGTTCCCGGCGGCGCGCGAGCACCTCGGTCCGCGCGCGAAAAGCGAGGAGGACGTTCTCTCCTATATCGCGTTCCCACAGCAGGCGGAGCAGTTCTTCACCCGCCGCGAACAGACCTTCACGGCCAGCTATTCGTTCAAGGAGGTAAAGTAAGCAATGGTACACGATCCTCTCGGAGTTCTGGACGCGCTCATGATAGCCGTGTCCGGCTTCTTCATCGTTTTCCTGATGCTCGCGGTGCTCTGGGGCATCATTGTCATCATTTCCCGTGCCGTTACCGCGCTGGCAGGGAAGGAGCAGCAGTCTGCCGCCGCACCGGCCGCGCCTGCACCTGCACCGGCTCCGGCGCCTGCACCGGCCGCACCGGCCGCCGTCGTGCTCGAAGGCATTGACGAAACACAGGCCGCCTGCGTCATGGCGATCGTCAGCCACGAAACCGGCATTCCGCTCGACGAGCTGGTATTCAAGTCCATCAAGGCAGTTTAAGGGGGAAAACGACAATGAAATACATGGTAACGCTTAACGGAAAACAGTACGAAGTCATCGTAGAACGCGGCACGGTCACCGGCACACCGGTGGGCGACGCCCCGGCAGCAGCGCCCAAGGCCGCGCCCGCACCCGCTCCGGCTCCTGCCGCAGCACCTGCACCGGCGACTCCGACCGGCGGCGAAACCGTCGCGGCCCCGATGCCGGGCACTATCCTCGACATCCGCTGCTCGGCGGGCCAGCAGGTTCAGGCGGGCGACATCCTCTTTATCCTGGAAGCGATGAAGATGGAGAACGAGATCTGCGCACCGCACGCCGGCACGATCGGCACGATCTGCGTGCAGAAAGGCTCGTCCGTCGCCACCGGCGCACCGCTGTGCACGATGTAACGGGAGGCGCTCGATATGCAATTTTCGTTTTTCAGCGCTCTTTCGAGCATTCTGGCCGACTCCGGCTTCGCGGCCTTCCTGGAGGACCCGCGCAGCCTCATCATGATACTGATTTCGTTCGTGCTGCTCTACATGGGCATCGGCAAGAAATTTGAGCCGCTGCTGCTCATCCCGATTGCGTTCGGCATGCTGCTCGCGAACTTTCCGCTGACCGGACTGCTGAACGCGCCGGTGGACGGTTCGAGCCCCGGTATGCTCTGGGTGTTCTATCAGGGCGTGCAGCACGCGATCTATCCGTCCATTATCTTCCTTGGCATCGGCGCAATGACCGATTTCGGTCCGCTGATCGCCCGTCCGTCCTCGCTGCTGCTCGGTGCGGCGGCGCAGCTCGGCATTTTCTCGGCGTTTCTGCTGGCGCTGGCGCTCGGCTTCCCGTCCGCTGTGGCGGCGGCCATCGCCATCATTGGCGGCGCGGACGGCCCGACCTCGATTCTGGTCGCGTCCCGTCTGGCGGCGGATTATCTTCCGGCGATCGCCATCGCGGCGTACTCGTATATGGCGCTCATTCCGCTCATTCAGCCGCCGATCATGCGTCTGCTGACCACCGAAAAGGAGCGCGAGATCAAGATGGAGCAGCTGCGCCCGGTTTCCAAGACCGAGAAGATTATTTTCCCGATTGCAGTCGCGACGGTCGTTATCCTGCTCATTCCGGACACCGCGCCGCTCATCGGCATGCTCATGCTGGGCAACCTGCTGCGTGAGTGCGGCCTGACCGACCGCCTGAGCGACACCGCGCAGAACGCGCTCTGCAACATCGTGACCATCTTCCTCGGCCTCTCGGTCGGCTGCAAGGCCATCGCGGCGACGTTCCTCACGTGGGACACGATCAAGATTATCATTCTGGGTCTGCTGGCGTTCCTCTTCTCGACGGCAGGCGGCCTGCTTTTCGGCAAGATCATGTGCAAGCTGAGCGGCGGCAAGATCAACCCGCTCATCGGCTCGGCGGGCGTTTCGGCGGTGCCGATGGCGGCGCGCGTTTCGCAGACCGTCGGCCAGAAGGCCAACCCGGCGAACTTCCTGCTCATGCACGCCATGGGCCCGAACGTCGCAGGCGTTATTGGTTCTGCGGTCGCCGCAGGCTTCATGCTGAAGGTGTTCGGCGCTTAAAAGCCGCCCTCTGAGAGCGAAAAGCTATTTTCCCTCCGAGAGAAGAAAGTGAAATTCTCCGCCGTTCCTGCAACGCAGTTGCAGAAGGCGAGTAAATCCCAATCCTGCGCTGTAAATCCGCGCAGACCGTTGCACGGCGGGGTGGGGGCACCCCGCCCTACGGGAGCAACCCGGAAAATTTGTTCGCGCCGGAGGGAACGGCGGGATGAGGTCATCCCGCCCTACGGGATATACCCGGGAACCGTGGAAACGGCCGGTTTTTCACCTGCACTATCTGCCGCGCACTTGTATGCGCGGAAAGACGCGC
>UQVU01000152.1 GCA_900544475.1 uncultured Butyricicoccus sp. | reverse complement strand
GTTAGACTGTGAACGGAGTGAATAGATTGGATTTAAGCAGATTTTTTGTCAAGGCGCCGCTGATTCCTGTTGTGTGTCAGGACGAGCGGAACGGCGAGGTTCTGATGCTCGGCTACGCGAATGAGGAAGCCTTGCAGCTCACGATGGATACCGGCACGGCGTGGTTTTTCTCGCGCTCGCGCCAGAAGCTGTGGAACAAGGGCGAAACCTCGGGCAACTTCATTTTCGTGAAGAAAATCCTGTCCGACTGCGACGATGACACGCTCATCTATGTCGGCACGCCCAAGGGCCCGGTCTGCCACACCGGCCACCGCACCTGCTTTTTCACCACGCTGTGGGAAAAGGACGAAAAGGAAAAGGAGTAAAGAAACATGAATTCGTTTGAACAGATGGAGGCTGTCATCGCACAGCGCCGCGCCGAGCCGCAGGAAGGCTCGTACACCTGCTACCTGTTTGAAAAGGGTATCGACAAGATCCTCAAGAAGGTCGGCGAGGAGTGCGCCGAGACCATCATCGCCGCGAAGAACGGCGACAAGACCGAGCTTGTTGGCGAAATCAACGACGTATTCTATCACATGATGGTCATGATGAACGAGTGCGGCGTTACGATGGAGGACGTCTGCAAGGAAATGGACATCCGTGCCCAGAAAATCGGCAACCTCAAGACGTTCCACGTTTCCGACCACAACACCTGATAAAACGGCAAAAAGAGAGCTGACCGGTAAAAGTCAGCTCTTTTTCATATTTCTGAGTTCTTATCAATTTATCCCGTAGGGCGGGGTGCCCTCACCCCGCCGCAGACACAGATTGAGGAAAAACCTCATTTGCCGTCAGTTCCTCCTTCGCGCCGAAAATGCTGTGCGCGTCCGCGAGGCCCTGACGGAGGGCAGGGAGGGCGGACGAGGGAACGACTGTGCTCGTGCCGCTTTCGCACTGCGCGATGGCTTTGTTGAGGTCGAGCAGGTGATAGCGTCCGTCCGCGGCGGCGTCCGGGTGGAGCATATACATCGGAACGTACTGCGCACCGGAAACCGTGACCTTGCCGGTCTCGCCGCTTTTTGTCAGTTCGAGGTTGACGGCGGCGGTCAGGTTGGTGTAGCGGTCGTGCTGGTTGGAAATCAGGTTGCCGAGGCAGTAGTCGAGAAAGCCGGTGCGGCCGTCCGGCAGCTCGCGCAGCTCCATCGGCTGCGGCACATGAACGTGTCCGCCGAGCACGAGCGTTGCGCCGTTTTCAAAGAGAAAATCCGCAAGCTCGCGCTGCTGGTCGGAGGGGGAAGTCGCGTATTCCTGCCCCCAGTGCATATAGACGGCAATCGCGTCCGCGTCGGTCTGCTTTGCGCGGTCAAGGTCGTTTTTCAGCAGGTCATAGTCGATTTCGCTGCAATTCGTCATGTAATCGGTCGTGAAAATGTTTACGCAGTACGGATGCTCGTCCTTCGGCAGACCGTTCGTGCCGTAGGTATAGGCGAGAAAGGCGAGCCGGATACCACCGACGTCCACGACCTTCACCGAGTCGCGCTCCTCCTGCGTGCGGTAGGTGCCCACATGGTCGAGTCCGGCCTCATCGAGCACATCGAGCGTGCGCGTCAGCCCCGAATACCACGTATCCAGACTGTGGTTGCTCGCGGTCGAGAGCAGGTCAAGACCGACCGTTTTGAGGTCGCCTGCCAGCTGGTCGGGGGCGCAGAACTGCGGAAAACCCGAGTAGGGCGGGCCGTTGAACGTGGTTTCGATGCAGGCGGTCGCGTAATCGGCGCTTTCGTAGTACGGGCGTATCTCATCGAACAGGCCGGTAAAGTCGTACCCGTCGCCCGTGCGGCAGGAATTGATGATGGGAATGTGCATCACAAGGTCGCCCGAAACGCACAGCGTCGCGACGGTATCGGGCGGCGTTTCGGGGGTGTCCGGCGTGGCGGGCGCCGCGTCGCTCTGCGCGGGAGGGGAAGGGGGTTCCGTGCGGCGCAGACCATGCCATGCGAGAAAGCCGCCCGCGCCGGCGAGCGTCAGCACGATGACGAGCGAAATCAGCCGCTTTATCTGCTTCATTCCGGCTTATGCGGGTGCAGCGCCTTGCGCGACGCCTCGAATGAGTCGGCGTGCACATGGAACACTTCGGCGACCGAAAGCGAAGCGTCATGGTAGGTCCAGCCGCCGCGGCCGGTCTGGTGCTGCATGATGATGTCGAAACCCTTGCGTTTTTCCTCGTTCGTCTGCGCGAACTCCATGCTGCCGTAGCCGACAATGGAGGAGAACGCGAAGCTGTAACGGCAGGCGAGGTCGCCCTCACCGGTCACGCCCTGCTCGGTATCCATCTCGAAGCAGACGCGCGGGTCGGCGCGGAGCGCGTCGATTTTCTTGCCCTTGAGGCCGCTGTGGAAATACAGCGTAAGGCCGCTCTCGTCCCACGTATAGCCGAAGTTCAGCGGCACGACATAGGGCGCGCCGTCCGCGATCATCGCCACGCGGCAGGTCTTGCAGGCTTTGAGGATGGGCTCAATGTTTTCCCGTCCGGTAATTTCTCTGTCTTTTCTGCGCATAATAAGTCACCTCTGGGACAAGCATAGCATCTTTTTGACACAGACGCAACTTATTCTTGCGTTTTGCGTAAAATTGACGTTATCGACTGCCTTCGGCGGGGTGAGGACAGAAGGCGAATTGCGGCACAGCCGCAAGAGAAGCCACTCCGGAGTGCCCCGCCCTACGGGTGCAGAGGGAAAAAGCGAAACTTTCAAAAAACATTTCGGATGTTCGCCCGTTCCATCTCCGGCAGATGCCCCAGCCGCGCGAGCAGCTCGGCGCGGTCGAGGCGGCGCTCGTCGCCGTTATCCGCCTCGGCGGCCGCGAGCCGCTCAAAGAGCAGGCCGGTTTCGTCTATCTCCTCGTGGGGGAGCAGAGCGCCGAGAAGCGGCTGCGCGTCCTCCCAGATGGCGTGCGCCGCCGCAAGGTCGCCTGTGCGCAGGGCATCGGAGGCGTTTTTGCAGACCCGATCCACCGAGCGGGCGCTCCAGACGCAGCCGCAGAGCAGCAGCGTGAGAAGCACGAGCGCCGCCGTCAGCCGCCGCATACGATCCCCTCCTTCGTCTGAATGAACGTGTTGCCGCAGTCGTCGAGCGTCATGAGAAAGACCTCATTCGGGGTAAGTCCCTTGTTTTTCAGCCGCGACTCGATGTTTTTCCGGTCGAGCTGGAGCAGGGAGAGCGAGCGCTCGACAAGCTGCCCGTCCGAGATCACGACAAGCGGCAGACCGATGTCTTTGGGTGCGAGGTGCAGCATTTCGGCCGTGACCGGCTGCTGCGGCGGATAGAGCACGACCGTGAGCGTGCCGTCCGGCTCAATGACGCCGTACTTGACGTCCTCGACCGAGGTGACGCTCTGCTTGCGCAGCGCCACGACAAGGTCCTCGGTCGTGAGCCGCAGCTGGCGCAGCTTTTCAAGGTCGAGCCGCCCCTTGCGGATGATGATGGCAGGCTGACCGTTGAGCAGGCGGCGGAACAGGCGGCTTTTGAGCGAAAGCGTGCTTAAAAGCACCTCGAGCACCACGAGCGCCGCGATGGGCACAAGACCGAAAAACAGCGGAATGCCGAGGTCCTGCATGGGCACGGCGGCGAGGTCGCTCACGAGAATGGTCACGACAAGCTCCGCCGGGTCCATCTCGCCGAGCTGCCGCTTGCCCATCAGGCGCACCGCGCAGATGACCGCAAGATAGAGCACGAGCGTGCGCACGAGAGGTACGGACATGAAAACCTCCCCTTTCAGTTGGATTATTCTGTCGGGTGTATTTTAGTATGATGCCAAAGTGCGCAAAATATAAGCGGACAAAAGATATAAATCTGTCGGAAATAATCGTTGACAAGGCGGCTTTTCCGCTTTATAATAGGAACAACACTTCAATAAAAAGGTAACGGCGATGAATGGAAAAGTAGCGTCCCGAAACCCCTTTAGAGAGAGCCGTCGGTCGGTGAAAGACGGTGGGGAAAGGAAAGAGCGAAAGTCCTCCGGGAGCCGGGCAGGTGAAATGGGATGAAACAGGGCCCAGGCGTAATCTGCTCCGCAGGATCAGCGTTAAAGGATCGGAACGAGCGG
>UQVU01000151.1 GCA_900544475.1 uncultured Butyricicoccus sp. | reverse complement strand
GAAGATTGAGTTAAAAAAGCTGAATGCGCTGCATCATGCCGTTCTTCCGTTCTCCGAGGTCATCGACCTGAAAGACGAGAAGATGTACGGCAGAAAACCTTTTCAGAGTCCTGTCTATGTGGAAGGCGAGGTCTCGAACGAAAGCGGCGTGTTGCGCCTGAAGGGCAGCATCAAAACGGTGTACTCCACCGAGTGTGCCCGTTGTCTGAAACCGCTCGACATTCCGCTTGAGGCGGAGGTCGATACGCTCCTCTCCGATGACCCTGAGGCCGAGGAAGAGGACGATCTTTTCGTGCTGACCGGCGACAGCGTGGATCCTGCGGACGTACTTGTGCCGGCATTGATCCTGCAGGTACAGATGACCTATCTGTGCAAAGAGGACTGCAAAGGCCTCTGTCCGCACTGCGGCGCCGACCGTAACGTGACCGACTGCGACTGTGATAAAAAGCAGATCGACCCCCGTTTTGCCGCGCTGCGCGCCCTGCTCGATAACGACAAGGGCAACTGATTTTTGTTTTCATTTTATTTTAACAAGATTTGAGTAGGAGGTGTATCCACCATGGCAGTACCTAAGAGAAAGATTTCTAAGGCTCGTCGCGATAAGCGTCGTAACTCCCACTGGAAGCTGGACCTGCCCGGCATGAGCAAGTGCCCGAAGTGCGGCGAGATGAAGCTGGCGCACAGAATCTGCAAGGCTTGCGGCTATTACAATGGCCGTGAGGTTGTCGCCGTTAAGGAAGCGTAAAGCTCAAACAGAACAGAAAAATGGGGAAGGCAGCAACGCTTTCCTCATTTTTTTATGTGGGTCTGTTCAAAAAGTCGAAAATTTCGATTGCTTCTGCAAATGCGGGCTGCAACTTCGTTAAGGCAATACCGCTCTTGTCCAATTATGCGGTATTGCCCTAAATGACTTTACGTTAAAAATTGTGTTTTTCTGTGAAAACGGTGCAAATTAAATTGCGCTGTTTGAGAAAATGAGGTAAACTGAACCTGAGGGAGGGAAAACCTATGGCAAAACCTATCGTTGCGATCGTGGGCCGTCCGAACGTCGGCAAATCGCAGCTTTTCAACCGTCTGGCAGGCAAGCGCCTGTCCATCGTCGAGGACACGCCGGGTGTTACCCGTGACCGCCTGTACGCGGACAGCGACTGGCGCGGCCGCGACTTCACCGTAATCGACACCGGCGGCATCGAGCCGTCCAACGATAACGAAATCTTGCAGTTCATGCGCCTTCAGGCGGAAACGGCGATTTCGCACGCGGATGTCATCATCCTCATCACCGACCTGCGCACGGGCGTTACCGCCGCCGACCAGGACGTTGCGTCCATGCTGCTGCGCTCGGGCAAGCCGATCGTTCTCGCGGTCAACAAGTGTGACAAGCCGGGCGATCCCCCGGCGGAATTTTACGAGTTCTACAACCTCGGTCTGGGCGAGCCGTTCGGCATTTCTGCGCTGCACGGCTACGGTGTAGGTGAGCTGCTTGACGCGGCCTACGAGCACTTCCCGGCGGCAGACGAGGAGGAAGAGGACACCGACCGCATCCGCGTTGCTCTGATCGGCAAGCCGAACGTCGGCAAGTCCAGCCTGCTCAACCGTGTGCTGGGCGAGGAGCGTGTTATCGTTTCGAACGTTGCCGGCACGACGCGCGACAGCGTAGACGCCGACGTGGACAATGCGCACGGCAAGTTCACCTTTATCGACACCGCCGGCATCCGCAAGAAGAGCAAGGTGGACGAGAAAATCGAGAAGTTCTCGGTCATGCGCTCACTGCTCGCGGTCGAGCGTGCGGACGTCTGCGTCATCATGATCGACGCGACCGAGGGCGTCACCGAGCAGGACACCAAGGTTGCCGGCGAGGCGCATAACGCAGGCAAGGCGTGCATCATCGTCGTCAACAAGTGGGATCTCGTCGAGAAGGACGGCTCCACCATGAAGGAGTATACGCTCCGCGTGCGTGAGGGCCTGGCGTATATGCCCTACGCGCCCGTGCTGTTCATCTCGGCGCAGACCGGTCAGCGCGTGGACAAGCTGTTCGCGCTCATCCATGAGGTCTACGAGCAGAACCATATGCGCATCCCGACCGGCCGCCTGAACGCGATTCTCGCCGAGGCGACCGCGCGCGTGCAGCCGCCGACGGACAAGGGCCGCCGTCTGCGTATCTTCTACATGACGCAGGCATCGACCTGCCCGCCGACCTTCGTCTGCTTCTGCAACGATGCGCGCCTGTTCCATTTCTCGTATCAGCGCTATCTGGAAAATCAGATCCGCGAGGTGTTCGGCCTGACCGGCACGCCGGTGCGCATGGTCGTGCGCGAGCGCGGCGACAAGGGATAAACTGCTATCCTGACCGAAAAACTAAATTCTGGGGGAAAACGTCATGACACTTACGCATTTTGCGATCATTGCGGTCTGCGCGTACCTGCTCGGTTCGCTGAGCTTTGCTATCATCGTCAGCAAGCTGACACTCGGTAAGGATATCAGAAACTACGGAAGCGGAAATGCGGGTCTGACCAACGCATACCGCACGATGGGTGCGAAAAAGACGCTGCTTGTTCTGCTCGGCGACATCGCCAAGGGCGCGGCGGCGGTTTCCATCGGCATGGTGCTCGCGGGCCCTGTCGGCAAGCTGACCGCAGGCATCTTCGTCATTCTCGGCCATATGTTTCCGCTGTACTTCGGCTTCAAGGGCGGCAAGGGCGTGCTCGTCGGCGCGGTCATGCTCGCGTTCTTCGACTGGCGCGTGTTCGGCATCGCGTTTTTGCTGTTCGTCCTTGCGGTCGCTCTGACAAAATGGATCTCGCTCGGCTCGATTCTGGGCGCGATCAGCTTTCCCATTACCACGTGGGTATTCTATCGCGACCCGGTGCTGACCGCGATGGCGCTCGGCATGGCGGCGGTCGTCGTATTCATGCACCGCTCCAACATCGGACGAATTATCCACGGCAAGGAAAACAAATTTTCCTTCAAGAGCAAGAAAACCATGTCTGACTGAGAGGAGAACGCGAAATGAAGGTTTTTGTACTGGGTACCGGCGGCTGGGGCATTGCGCTTGCGATGCTGCTGCACCAGAACGGACATGAAGTGACCTCGTGGACGTATCAGCAGGCGGAGTGCGACCTGCTGCACCGCGAGCGCTGCAATGAAAAGCTGCTGCCGGGCGTCATCATTCCGGACGGCATCGAGATCACGACCGATATGGCGGGCGCAAAGGACGCCGAGCTTGTCGTGCTGGCGGTTCCGTCGTTCGCGGTCGCCTCGACGGCGGAGAAGCTCGCGGGCATCGTAAAGCCGGAGACCGTACTCGTAAACGTCGGCAAGGGTCTGGACTCGAAAAACGGCTACTGCCGCTTCTCCGAAACCATCACCCGCGCGGTTGACGGACGCAATCCGGTCGTTGCGCTGACCGGCCCGACCCACGCGGAGGAGGTCGCACGCGGCATTCCGACCGCGATTGTTGCGGCGTCCGAGAGCCGCGCGGCGGCGGAGCTGACGCAGGAAGCGTTCATGAACGAAACGAATTTCCGCGTCTACACCTCGTCCGACATCATCGGCTGCGAGCTTGGCGGCGCTTTCAAGAACATCATTGCGCTCGGCGCGGGCATTTCGGACGGTCTGGGTCTGGGCGATAACTCCAAGGCGGCGTTCATGACGCGCGGCCTGACCGAGATTGCCCGTCTGGGCGTCAAGCTCGGCGCGAAGCAGGAAACCTTTGCGGGTCTGTCCGGCGTAGGTGACCTGATCGTTACCTGCTGCTCGATGCACTCGCGCAACCGCCGGGCGGGCATCCTCATCGGCAAGGGCGCGACGGCGCAGGAGGCGATGGCGGAAGTCGGCGCGACGGTCGAGGGCTACTACGCGACTGAGGCAGGCTATCACCTTGCCAAGCAGCAGGGAGTTTCCATGCCGATTACCGAGGCGATGTACGGCGTTCTATACGGCGGAATGTCCGCGCAGGACGGCATCAAGCTGCTGCTCGGACGGCCGAGAAAGGGCGAGCACGAGGAAGTGTGGGTGGAGTAAGGCTCCACCCACTCTAAGGGGGACGCTGTCCCCCTTAGATACGCCCCCGGTTCCGGAGAAACCGGGGGCGATAACCCCCTCTCGTCC
>UQVU01000150.1 GCA_900544475.1 uncultured Butyricicoccus sp. | reverse complement strand
ATCAACAGGAAACTCAGTGGCACAGGCGCCTGCCTGCCGGATTTTGTGCTCACAAATGCGATGCTCGAGCAGATGGTCGAGACCAGCGACGAGTGGATCGTACAGCGCACGGGCGTGCGGGAACGCCGCATCGCCAAGAATACGCATACATGGGAGCTGGCGCTCGGCGCGGCACAGGACGCGCTCGCGGACGCAGGAATCGAAGCGTCCGAGCTTGACCTTATTCTAGTCAGCACGTGTACGCCGGATACCAACACGCCGAACACGGCGGCCATCCTTCAGGACAAGCTGGGCGCGGGCGCTATCGGCGCGTTCGACATCAACAACGCCTGCACCGGCTTCATTTCCGCGACCGACATCGCGGACTGCTACATCAAGTCGGGCAAGGCAAAGACCGTGCTCGTCGTTTCCGCCGAAACGCTCTCGCGCATCGTCGATTACACCGACCGCTCGACCTGCATTCTGTTCGGCGACGGCTCGGCGGCGGCAGTCTACCGCGCGACCGAGGACGAAAACATCGGTATTCAGTCCACCTTTGTCGCGGCGGACGGCTCGGGCGCGGAATACCTGAATATGCAGGCACTTCCGGTCGAGGACCCGTTCGCGGAGGACCGCACGGTCGATCCCAAGGCGCGTTTCCTGAAGATGCAGGGCGCGGCCGTTGTCCGCTTTACCGCCCGCGCTGTGCCGCAGGCCATCGACACCGCCCTTCAGCGTGCCGGCATCACGGCGGACGACATCGACTGGGTCGTGCCGCATCAGGCGAACCTCCGCATTCTGGATGTCATCGCGCGGCGCTACCATGTGCCGAAGGAGAAAATCTACGTCAATCTCGACCGCTTCGGCAACACTTCCTCGGCCAGCGTTCCCATCTGCCTCAACGAAATGCGCAGAAAGGGACTGCTCCGCGAGGGCCAGACCATCGTCTGCACAGGCTTCGGCGGCGGACTGACTTACGGCGCATTTGTATTAAAGCTGTAATTGTGATATAATGATAGAATGCAAACAAGACTGATACAGAAGGGGAGAACAAACCTATGAAAACCAGGATTACCGAACTTCTCGGCATTGAGTACCCGATCGTGCAGGGCGCGATGGCATGGATCGCCGAGCATCACCTCGCAGCCGCCGTTTCCAAAGCGGGCGGTCTCGGCATTATCGCAGGCGGCGCAGCGCCGGTAGATTACATTCGCGACGAAATCCGCAAGGCGCGTGAAATCACCGACAAGCCGCTCGGCATGAACATCATGCTGCTCTCCCCGAACGCCGACGACCTTGCGCAGCTCGCAATCGACGAGAAGATTGAGGTGCTGACCACCGGCGCGGGCAACCCGGGCAAGTACATGGCCGAGTGGAAGAACGCAAACATCAAGGTCATGCCGGTCGTCGCATCGGTTGCACTGGCAAAGCGCATGGAGCGCGCAGGCGCGGACGCCGTTATCGCAGAGGGCATGGAGTCCGGCGGCCACATCGGCGAGCTGACGACCATGCCGCTCGTTCCGCAGGTCGTTGACGCGGTCAAGATTCCGGTCATCGCAGCGGGCGGCATCGCAGACGGCCGCGGTCTGGCGGCTTCTCTGATGCTCGGCGCAGAGGGTGTTCAGTGCGGCACGATTTTCCTCGCGACCCCGGAGTGCTGCATTTCGGACAAGTACAAGGAGCTGGTCCTCAAGGCAACCGATATTTCCACCGTTGTCACCGGCCGTCCGTCCGGCCATCCGTGCCGCTCGATTAAGACGCCGCTTCAGCGCCGCTGCCTTGAGCTTGAAAAGACAGTTACGGACCAGTCCCTCGAGGAAATCGAGGAGGCTACCGCAGGTTCGCTCCGCAAGGCGGTTCAGGAAGGCGACTACGAGAACGGCACGTTCCTCTGCGGCCAGATTGCCGGTATGCTCAAGGAGCTGCATCCGTGCGAAGAGGTCCTGAAGAGCATGACCGCAGAGGCAGAAGAGCTGCTGAAGAGCGCATATAAGAGATTTGAGTAAGAGTGGAGTGCGCGGAGTGGAAAGTGAAGAGATGCGAACGCTCTTCCTTTCTGCTTCTGTGCACCCGACGCAATAGAATGGAGAGTACAATGGGACTTGCAATCGTAACCGGCGGTTCGCGCGGCATCGGCGCGGCAATCGCGGAAAAACTGGCGCAGGACGGCCACGACGTCCTCATCAACTGCGCGTCCTCGGTCGAGAAGGCTGAGGCAGTCGCTGAGAAGTGCCGCGCTTACGGCGTCAAGGCATACGTCAAGCAGTGGGATGTCGCGGACTATGACGCCTGCGCCGCTGCCCTCAAGGAAATCAAGGACGAGATTGGCGTGCCGTATATCCTCGTCAACAACGCGGGCATCACCCGCGACGGCCTGATGGTCCGCATGAAGGAGGACCAGTTTGACGCCGTTATCCGCACCAACCTCAAGGGTGCGTTCAATATGCTCAGCCAGTGCGGCGCGATGATGATGCGTGCAAAGCAGGGCCGCATCATCAACATCACCTCGGTTTCTGCCTTCACCGGCAACTACGGCCAGATCAACTACACCGCGGCCAAGGCCGGCATGGTCGGCATGACCAAGACCGCCGCCAAGGAGCTTGGCGCACGCGGCATTACGGTAAATGCGGTCGCCCCGGGCTGGATCGCAACCGAAATGAGCGACAAGGTCCCCGAGGAAATTCGCGAAAACGCAAAGAAGCAGATTTCGCTCGGCCGCTTCGGCAAGCCGGAGGAAATCGCGGGCGTCGTATCCTTCCTCGCGTCTGACGCCGCAAGCTATATTTCCGGCCAGACGATCATCGCAGACGGCGGTCTGTACTAAGGCAACACCGCACAATTAAAGCTGCGGCGCTTTGCGGAAATTTTGTGCCCTGACTTTGTTGCGATTTCACGGTAATACGTCAAGTATTACCGCAAAACCGCGCCTCGTCAGTACGCAAAATTTACTCGCAAATCGCTCTTGTCCAATTATGCGGTATTGCCCTAATTTCACCAAATAACCAGGGTTTAAGCCGTTTTCCGTTGCCGAAAGCGCAGCACAGACGGCATTAAGCAAAGGAGACAGGATTTTTATATGGAAAGAGTAGTAATCACCGGTATGGGCGCGATTACGCCGGTCGGCAACGATGTTGCGACGTTCTGGGACTCTCTCAAGAACGGCAGATGCGGCATCGGCCCGATCACCAAGTTTGATGTGTCCGATTTCAAGGTAAAACTGGGTGCTGAGGTCAAGGACTTCGACCCGACCCAGTATATGGAGAAGCGTGAGGCACGTCGCGCAGACGCAAATGTGCATTATGCCATGGCGGCAGCGATTCAGGCTGTCGAGCAGGCGGGCCTCAAGGAAGGCAACTTCGACCCCTATCGCACGGGCGTTATCTTCGGCTCGGGCGTAGGCGGTCTGCACGTTGCCGAGCAGGAGGTCCCGAAGCTGCTCGAAAAGGGTCCCGGCCGTGTTTCGCCGTTCGCTATCCCGGAGATGATCGCCAACATCGCAGCGGCCTATATCTCCATGCACTTCGGCTTCAAGGGTGAGAATTTCTGCCCGGTTTCCGCGTGCGCGACCGGCAACCACTCCATCGGCGAGGCAATGCGTGCCATCCGCCACGGCTATCAGGACATTGTTGTCTGCGGCGGCACCGAAAACGGCATTATCCCGATCTCGATGGCAGGCTTCCAGAACATGAAGGCTGTTCACATGGGCGATGACCCGGCGGCGGCTTCCATCCCGTTTGACGCACGCCGTTCCGGCTTTGTCATGGGCGAGGGCGCAGGCGTGCTGCTTCTGGAGGAATTGGAACACGCCAAGACCCGTGGGGCCAAGATCTACGCCGAGGTGGCGGGCTACGGCGCTACCTGCGACGCTCACCACATTACCGCCCCGCTGGCGGACGGCAGCGGCGGCGCCAAGGCCATGGCCATGGCCCTGACCGACGGCGGCGTTTCTCCGGAGCAGGTTGGCTACATCAACGCCCACGGCACCTCTACCCATCTCAACGACGCCGGGGAGACCGCTGCGGTGAAAACCGTGTTCGGCCCTCACGCCTATCAGCTGGCTATGAGCTCCACCAAGTCCATGACCGGACATATGCTGGGAGCCGCCGGCGCCGTGGAAGCCATCTTCACCGCCATGAGCCTGCAAGAC
>UQVU01000149.1 GCA_900544475.1 uncultured Butyricicoccus sp. | reverse complement strand
CTACGATTAACTCGTTTGAACGGAGTGAATAAATTGTTTTTGAAGACTGTTTTAGCGGACGGAACGGCGGAGCAGGCTGTTATCCGCGAGATGAAGGCGCGTGCGGCAGGTGCGCGCGGCGATATTGAACAGATCGTGCGCGGCGTGATGGCTGACGTACAGGAACGTGGCTGGGACGCAGTCGTGGAATATGCGGAAAAGTTCGACGGCAAGGCGCCGTACATCGTCGAGCAGAGCGTTCTCGATGAGGCGTACAATGCCTGCGACCCCAAGCTGATTGCGGCGCTCGAAAAGGCGGCGGCGAACATCCGCGACTACCACGAGCAGATGCTCGTAAAAACGTGGGAATGGAAGCGCTCGGCGGGCGAGATCCTCGGCCAGACCGTGCGCGGCCTCGCGCGAGTCGGCATCTATGTGCCGGGCGGCACGGCGGCGTATCCGTCCTCGGTGCTCATGAACGCCATCCCGGCCAAGGTCGCCGGTGTCGGCGAGCTCATCATGGTCACGCCTCCGACCGAAAATATGTCGAACGAGGTGCTTGCGGCGGCGAAAATCGCGGGCGTAGACACCGTTATCGCCATCGGCGGCACGCAGGCTATCGCGGCGCTGACCTACGGCGCGGGCTTCATTCCGCAGGTGGATAAAATCGTCGGCCCGGGCAACGCTTTCGTTGCGGCGGCGAAAAAGCTCGCCTTCGGTACGGTCGATATCGACATGATCGCAGGCCCGTCCGAGGTTCTGGTCATCGCGGACCACACCGCGAACCCGACCTATGTTGCGGCCGACCTGCTGAGTCAGGCGGAGCACGACAAGCTGGCAAGCGCCGTTCTGCTGACCGACTCGATGGCGCAGGCGCAGGCGATTTCCTGCGAGATGGAGCGTCAGGCGAAGCTGCTGCCGCGCTGGGAGATCATCAAGGAGAGCGTTGCGAACTACGGCTGCGCTATCGTATTCGACGAGCTCACGGACGCCTGCAAGATGGCGGACGTTGTCGCGCCCGAGCATCTCGAGGTCGTGACCGCAGAGCCGCGCGAGCTGCTGCCGTACCTGCACAACGCAGGCGCGATCTTCCTCGGCCAGTACGCCCCGGAGCCGCTCGGTGACTACATGGCAGGCCCCTGCCACGTTCTGCCGACCTCGGGCACGGCGCGGTTCTTCTCTCCGCTCTCGACCGACACGTTTCTGAAGAAAACGAGCGTCATCGAGTACACGAGAGATGCACTGGAAAGCTATGCGCAGGATATTATCGCCCTCGCGCAGAGCGAACACCTGGACGCGCACGCAAACTCGATTGCCGTGCGTTTTGCGGAGGAAAAAGACGATGAGAAGCGCTGAAATCATTCGAAAGACTAAGGAAACCGACATCGAGCTGCGACTGAATCTGGACGGCGGCGAGCGGAAAATCGACACCGGCATCGGCTTCTTTGACCATATGCTGAACAGCTTCGCGGTGCACTCCGGCTTCGGTCTGGAAATCACCTGCAAGGGCGATTTAGAGGTGGACGGCCACCACTCGGTCGAGGACTGCGGCATCGCCCTCGGTCAGGCGCTGGCGAAGTGCCTCGGCGACAAGGCCGGCATCGCGCGGTTCGGTCAGGCGTTCGTCCCGATGGACGAGGCGCTCGGCTTCTGTGCGCTCGACATTTCGGGCAGACCCTATCTTGTGTTTGACGCGCCCATGCCGCAGCCGATGTGCGGACAGTACGACACCTGCCTTACGGTCGAGTTCATGCGCGCCCTCGCGGTCAACGCCGGTCTGACGCTTCATCTGAAGAGCGAGTACGGCGAAAACGCGCACCACATCACGGAAGCACTGTTCAAGGCGCTCGCCCGTGCACTGCGGCAGGCGGTCGCCCTCACCGGCGGCGGCGTCCTGAGCGCGAAAGGCGTACTGTAACGGCGCACTTCAACAACGAAGGCATAAACTCGTAGGGCGGGCTGCCCTACGGAAAGATAGATTTACAATTTTGCTTAATAAAGGAGCAAATAATGGGCTATATTGCAATCGTAGATTACGGCGCGGGCAATCTGATGAGCGTGCACAACACGCTGGATTATCTGGGCTATGAGAATAAAATCGCAGCGTCGGCGGACGTGATCGAAAGCGCGGCGGGCGTTATCCTGCCGGGCGTCGGTGCGTTCCCGGACGCAATGGCGGCGCTCCGGCACTCCGGCCTGACGGATGCGGTGCTCGCGGCGGCAAAAGAAAAGCCGTTTCTCGGTATCTGCCTTGGTATGCAGATGCTGTTCGAGGAGTCGGACGAGGTCCGTCCCTGCAAGGGTCTGGGCTTGCTGCCGGGCTGCATCCGGCGCATCGAAACCGACCTCAAGCTGCCGCAGATCGGCTGGAACGCGCTCGATATTCTTCGCCCGAACGCGATGACGGAGGGACTGGAAAACGGGAGCTACGTGTACTTTGTGCACAGCTTCATGGCGCAGCCGGCGGACGAAAACGACCTCGCGGCCGTGACGGACTACGGCACGCGCGTTCCGGCCATGGTGGCGAGAGGCAACCTTTTTGGCTGCCAGTTTCACCCGGAAAAGAGCGGCGAAGTGGGGCTTCGAATGCTCCGCAACTTTGCAAAACTGACGGAGGTGGGAAAATGAAGGTTATCCCCGCAATTGATTTGAAAGACGGACAGTGCGTGCGCCTTCAGAAAGGCGACTACGGCACGGCACATAAAGTAGCGGAAAACGCGGTCGAAACCGCGCGCCGTTTTCTGGACGCGGGTGCGACGCTTATTCATATGGTCGATCTGGACGCGGCGAAGGACGGCTCGCACGCAAACTACGGCGTCGTCGAGCAGGTTATCCGCGAAACCGGCGCAACGGTAGAGCTTGGCGGCGGCATCCGCTCGATGCAGGACGTCGAAACCGTGCTTGCACTCGGCGTTTCGCGCGTCATCATCGGCTCGGCGGCGGTCCGCCACCCGGAATTTGTCGCGGAGGCGGTTAAAAAGTATGGCGACAAGATCGTTGTCGGCATCGATGCCAAGAGCGAGACTGTCCGAACGGACGGCTGGCTGGACGACAGCGGCGAAAATTACATCGCGTTCGCTGAGCGCATGGAGTCCTACGGGGTGAAAAACATCATTTTCACCGACATCGACAAGGACGGCATGCTCGCAGGCCCGAACTTCGACCAGCTCGCGGCGCTGCGTGCCTCGGTCTCGTGTGAAATCATCGCCTCCGGCGGCGTTTCCACGCTTGAGGACATTGCGGGTCTGAAAAAGCTCGGCATTGATGGCGCTATCGCCGGAAAAGCGGTCTATACCGGCACGCTTGACCTCGCGAAGGCAATCAAGGAGGCGGAGTGATGCTGGCAAAACGCATTATCCCCTGTCTGGACGTCAAGGACGGGCGCGTCGTCAAGGGCGTGAACTTTGTTGGTCTGCGCGACGCGGGCGACCCGGTCGAGCTGGCGAAGTTCTACTCGCAGGAGGGCGCGGACGAAATCGTGTTCCTCGACATCACCGCAACGAGCGACAACCGCGACACCATCGCGGACGTTGTGCGCCGTACCTGCCGCGAGGTTTTCGTTCCGGTCACGGTCGGCGGCGGTATCCGCACGGTGGACGATTTCCGCGATATTCTGCGTGCGGGCGCGGATAAAATTTCAATCAATTCCTCGGCGGTCAAAAATCCCGACCTGGTGAACGCCGCCGCGGAGAAATACGGCAGTCAGTGTGTCGTTGTCGCCATCGACGCGCGCTCGAACGACGAGATGCCCTCGGGCTTCGAGGTCTACGTCGCGGGCGGACGCACGCCGACCGGCAGGGACGCTGTCGCGTGGGCGAAGGAGGTCTGCGAGCGCGGCGCAGGCGAAATCCTGCTGACCTCGATGGACAAGGACGGCACGAAATCCGGCTTTGACCTCGCGCTCACCAAGGCGGTCGTTGACGTTGTCAGCATCCCGGTCATCGCGTCCGGCGGCTGCGGCTCGCTCGAGCATTTCTCCGAGGTGTTCGAGAAAACCGGCTGCGATGCCGCACTGGCAGCCAGCCTGTTCCATTATCGGGAGCTGACCGTGGGCGAAGTGAAAGAACACCTTCGAGAGCGGGAGATTCCGGTCAGAACCTAAAGGAGAGTGAAGAGTGGAGAGTTGAGAGTGGAGATGAGGTGACGCTTCGCGTCCTATTGAATTATCGCGCTTTG
>UQVU01000148.1 GCA_900544475.1 uncultured Butyricicoccus sp. | reverse complement strand
CCGCCGCACACGCACTGTTACCCGAAAAAAGGCTGCCGCTAAGCGCACAGCCTTATATTTTTCGACAGTTAGAGTTTATGGGTGATCTCAAACGGGACTTCGCCGTTCTTTTTCATCTTCCGGCTGTACAGGATCGCGCCGATGATGCCGATAACGAACAGCACGCCGCCGCCGAGCGCACCGGCTGCGCCGCCTCCGGTCACGCTGCCGATGGCATAGCCGACGAAGAACAGCACGAGCGGCAGCATATAAACGAGCGCCGCAAGGCCGAGCAGATGGCCGCTCTCGCCCTCAAGCAGCACGCGGTCGCCGATCCCGGCGTCGGTGTGGTTGCGGGCGGTTACATAAAGCGTCTGGGTTTCCAGACCGCCGCAGCCGCCGCACTTGGCGCAGTCATGGCCGCACGCCGAACGGCGCGTTACCTCTACCTCTGCCCTGCCGCCCGGCAGCAGCTTTTTGATGGTTCCCTGTTGGGTCACGATTTATCTTTCCTCTCTCGAAATATCTGATTTTATCTTTTCCGTAGGGCGGGCTGCCCTACGGTTGAACTTAAAGCTGTGCAAATTCTTCCATAATCCGAAACGCCGCACGGATTCCGTCCACGGCGGCGGACATGATGCCGCCCGCGTAGCCTGCGCCCTCGCCGCAGGGAATGAGTCCCTCGCAGCCGAGGCCGAACAGATCGTCGCCGCGCTTCATGCGCACGGGCGAGGACGTCCGCGTTTCCGGTCCGGTCAGGAGCGCGTCCGCGCTGTCGTAGCCGCGTATCTTTCTGCCGAAGTACGGCAGGCTGTCGCGCAGCATTTTCTGTGCGAAATCCGGCAGGCTTGCCGCCGCGTGGCCGTATTCCACCCCGACGGGGTAGGTCGGGCGTACTTCGCCCGTCTTCCGGGTGGGCCTGTCCGCAAGGAAGTCGCCCACGCGCTGGCAGGGCGCTCTGTACGAGCCGGTCTGCGCATAGGCCGCGTGTTCGATCTCGCGCTGAAGCGCCACGCCGCCGAACGGTGTTCCGTTGTCGAAATCCGCCGGGTCAACCGAAACCGCGAGCGCCGCGTTGGCGTTGTCGCCGCTTCGCGCGTGGTAGCTCATGCCGTTGGTCACGACCGTCTTTTCCTCGCTCTGCGCCGCAACGACCACGCCGCCCGGGCACATACAGAACGAGTAGCACGCCCGTCCGTCTGCGCGGCGCGACAGATTGTACTCTGCCGGCGGCAGAAGCGGATGCCCTGCGTGCTTTCCGTAGAGGGCGCGGTCGATGTCGCGCTGCAAATGCTCGATGCGCACGCCGACCGAAAACGCCTTCGGCTCGAAGTAGACGCCGTTTTCATGCAGGGCGAAAAAGGTGTCCCGCGCCGAGTGGCCGACCGCAAGGACCGCCCGCTCGCACGGAATATCCATGCCGTCGGCGCGGACGCCGCTCAGCACGCCGTTTTTCACCGAAACGCCGGTCAGCGCCGTGCGGAAATGCACCTCGCCGCCGTATTTCACGATTTCCTGCCGCATTTTCCGCACGACATCTTTCAGAATATCCGTGCCGACATGGGGCTTGGCCTTTTTCACGATGTCCGCCGGGGCGCCGTGCTCGGCAAGCGTTTTCAGTACGGTTTCGCACAGCGCATCACCGATGCGCGTGGTCAGCTTGCCGTCCGAGTACGCGCCCGCGCCGCCCTCGCCGAACTGAATGTTGCATTCGGGGTCGAGTGCGCCGCCGCTCCAGAAGCGGTCTACCGCCCTGTCGCGCTCGTCCATATCGCCGCCGCGCTCGAGAACGATCGGGCGGTAGCCATATTTCGCGAGCGTGTAGGCCGCGAACAGACCCGCAGGACCGAGTCCGACCACGACCGGCCGGTGCTCCATGCGCTTTTCGCCGCAGGGGATCTCTGGCTCGGCATTTTCTTTATAACGCACGAACGGCACTTGCAGTTTTTCCGCAAATGCCTTTTCGTCGCAGTGCGCGTCCAGGCGCACCGAATATACGCGGGAAATCTGGCCGCGGCGCGCATCGATGCTGACGCGGCAGACCGCAGCCTCGGTATCCCTTTCGGCCAGTCCGGTCAGACGGCGCGCCTTTTCGAGCGCCGCCGCCTCCGGCTCGTCAAACGGCAGCCGAATGCCGCTCACGATCAGGCTCATTCGCTGTCCTCCTCATCAGACGGGACGCCGGCGTTCTCGTCTCCGCTCCCCGTGCTGTTTTCCCTGATTTCGATTTCCACCTCGATGTCCTCCTCAACGAGAGTGACGTCGCTCGGCAGTCCGATGGCCGCCGCCACGCCCTTGACCTTGTGGCGTCCGACGCCGAGGGAAACCGAGTCAAAGGTCAGGCCGATCGACAGGCTGTCGGTCGCGACCTCCTGAAGCTCGCTCTCGTTGCCGCGCAGCTCGATCTCGACCGAGCCGGTCAGCACCTTGACGCTGTACGGCGTGCTCTCCGCCGAGGTATCGTTCGGCGCGAACTTGGAAACCTGTACCTTGCGCGTTGCGATGCCGTCAACCGTTATCGTCACCTTCGCCTTGTCGGGCTGGTTGCTGTCGAGCGAAACGCCGTCGGGCAGCTTGTCGCGGATGGACAGCTCGATCGGCACGCCCGTGCGCACGCTGCCCAGATCGATCTCGCCGAGATTGAGCTCCTTGAGGTCGCCGAGGGACGCCTGGTCGCTCGTCACAACCTTGACGCTCTCCGGACTGATGCTGTACTTGACCTGCTGCGCGGTCAGCTTGCCGCCGTCCTTGAGGGTAACGGCGAGCGGCAGCGTGTCAATGCTGTACATCGGCACCGTGACCTTTATCATTTCGGTCTTGCTCGTGATGTGCTGCGAGGTCACGACCGTTCCGTCCTTGTCATAGAGCGTTACCGGGCACTCGATGTTGGTCAGCGTGCTTTCCGCACCTGTCACATCGACCACCGCGACCGCCTTGGCCACGTTCGCAAGCTCGGCCGCCGGGCCCTGCACCGTGATGGTGCTGACCGGCGAGGTCGGCTTGCCTGCGCGGCAGCCGTCCGTCGGGTTGCCCGTGACGTTCACATCGACCGGAATATCCTTGTTAGCCACCTTGTCCACGCGCACGTGCACCTTGGACGGGGAAACATACTCGACCTCAAGTCCCGAGCGGCTGACCGTGATCGAAACCGGCAGGTCATACTCGTTCGCCTCGGTCAGGCCGGAAATATCGACCGACGCCGCGATCTGGCTCGCCTTGATGTCGCCGAGCGTCTTGCTCGGGCCGCGCAGCGTGATCTTTACCGTCGAGTCCGCGCCCTCGATAAGCGAGAGACCGGTCTGCTGCTGGAGCACCGTTTCGCCGCTGATGCGCACCGGAATGTTGTCGAACGTGCGCGGGCGCTCCGGATTATCCATATCCATGACGACCGCCCAGAGAACGACCGAAAGCAGAAGCGACAGCAGGCGCAGCGAAATATCGTGCTTTTTCAGAATGTTTTTCATTTGCCTGCGCCTCCCTTCCATATGTCACGAATTGCGGCAAGGCGGCTCTTTTCCTGTTTTTCGCTGTCGAGCAGCTCGTTTTCGAGCAGCTTGCGCAGCATATCGGGGGACAGATGGCGCTTGAGCATGCCGCCGATGGCGACCGAGATCGAACCCGTTTCCTCGGATACGACAACGAGCACGCTGTCCGCGCTCTCGCTCATGCCGACCGCCGCGCGGTGGCGCGTGCCGAGGTCGCGCGACAGGCTCTGGTTGCCGGAAAGCGGCAGAACACAGCCAGCGGCGCAGATACGGCCCGCGCGGACGATCATCGCGCCGTCATGCAGCGGACTGTTCTTAAAGAAGATATTCTTGATAAGCTCGGCCGAGGGCGCGGCATCGACCGCCGTGCCGGTCGAGATGATCTCGCCCAGACGCTCGCGGCGCTCGAACACGATGAGCGCGCCGGTCTTGGTGCGCGACATATCCGCGCAGGCGGAAACCGTCGCGGAAATCATGCTTTCGACCTCGTCCGGGTCGCCTGCCGGAACGATGAGGCGGCTGAAGTTGCCCTTGCCGATCTGCTCGAGCAGGCGGCGCAGCTCGGGCTGAAAGACTACAACGACCGCAAACACGCCGACGCTGAGCGCCTGCTGAAGCAGCCACGAGATCATGGTCAGATGAAGCATGCTCGCCAGCAGCATGATGCCGACCAGCACGATAATGCCCTTGACCAGACGCTCCGCGCTCGTGTCCTTGAGCAGCTTCATGACGCGGTAGATAATGTACGCGACGATCAGTAT
>UQVU01000147.1 GCA_900544475.1 uncultured Butyricicoccus sp. | reverse complement strand
AGCAAGTAATCTCTTCTTCATAATAAAAACCTCTCTCCTTTTTCGTACAGGCTGAACCGTGCAGTCACGGTGAGCCTTGCGGCTCTTTCAGTCTGTCATTCGGTTTCACCGCCTGATGCGGTACAACGAACGCTCCAACGTTCTGGTAATATTTTAATGCAAAGATTACAGTTTGACAAGGGGGTGTTGTTATTTTTGGAGGTAATGGCGAGTAGGGCACCCGGGTCTTTGTGCATCTTGACAAGGAGGGGTCGGGGATATAAAAAACCGCCTCTGTGCATTGTGCATTAAAATGAAACCCTTGGCAGAATTTGCTGTTTTCGGCGGGGGGAATTGAGGGATTTTGGTCATATTATGAGATTGTGTCTTGCAAATTCAGGTTACAGTATGGTAAAATTGCCATGACAGGACAAGGGGGGAGTCTGCGCCTTTTTCCGGCAGGAAGGAAAAAACGCACGCGCCCCGCCGCTCGTCCCGCACTCCATAGATTGAGAGAAGGAAAAATGAATGAAGCTGGCCATTAAGACCTGTACACTTGATATGCCGTATGAGGAAATGCTGGATTTCTGCGTGCAGCAGAAAATCGCCGCCATCGAAATCGGCACGGGCAACTGGTCGGGCGCACCGCACTGCGACCTCGATCTGCTCGTAAGCGATAAGACCGCGCGCGAAAAGTGGTTCGACGCCATGCGTGCGAAGGGCCTGGAGCTGTGCGCACTCAACTGCTCGGGCAATCCGCTCGCGTATGAGAAAGATATGGACGTCACGAAAAAGACCTTCGAGCTTGCGCAGATGCTCGGCGTTAAGAAAATCGTTATGATGAGCGGCCTGCCGGCCGGCTGCAAGGGCGATAAGACCCCGGTCTGGATCACGACCTCGTGGCCGCCCGAGACGCAGGACATTCTGGATTATCAGTGGAACGAAGTCGCGATTCCCGAGTGGAAGAACATCGTGAAGATGGCCGAGGACTGCGGCATTGAGAAAATCGCCCTCGAAAACCACGGCATGCAGCTGGTTTATAACCCGGAAACGCTGCTCCGCCTGCGCGAGGCGGTCGGCCCGATGGTCGGCATGAACCTCGACCCGAGCCATCTGTTCTGGATGGGCGGCGACCCGATCGAGGCGGCCCGCGTGCTCGGCGAGCACGGCGCGATTTATCATATCCACGGCAAGGATTCGCGCCCGGAGCGCCGCTGCTGGCAGCCGAACGGTATGCTCGATACCAAGCCGATCGACGCCTTCGCACGCCGCGCGTGGAACTATGTCGCCGTCGGCGCAGGCCACGATGCAAAGTGGTGGAAGGAGTTCTTCTCGGTCGTCCGTATGTCCGGCTACAACGACGAGGTTTCGCTCGAAATGGAGGACCTGACCCTCTCCATGCTCGACGGTCACCTTGCCAGCCTGCACGTACTCCGCGAGGCTCTGAATATCGAATAAGCTGTCGCAAACGTTTGCGCTCATACATTTATATAAGGTAAAGAAAGACACGCCAAAGGCGTGCCTTTTCCTGTTCCGGAGAGTGTTTGCAGATTTGACGGACGGCGGGATGAGGTCAGAAGGTGAATTGCGGCAAAGCCGCAAGAGAAGCCACTCTGGAGTGTCACGCCCTGCGGGAGCAGTCCAGACAAATCGTGCAGACCCGTCCCATCTTTCCGACCCGCGCCATCTGCCGCGCACTGTTATGCGCGGAAAGACGCGCGAAGCCAAAGGCGAGCCAACCCCAAACGGCGTCGAACCGCCTTCGATGATACCGCGGTCTTAATTGCGTCCCCCGCTTTTTAGCCGCGTGTCCCGCAGGGCATCGCGGCAGACCGGAAGGTCAGGGGGCGTCGCAAGAGGGGGTATTTTAGGGATGTCCTGTACACCCCCTTTTGCAGAAGTCGGCTGCCGCCCGGCAGCAGTTTCCCCCGCCGCCGAAGGCGGCAAAAAGGCCCCCGCCCTCCGAGGGCGGCTCGTTACTCCTCTACCGTCGTCTTAAATGTCAGCGTTTCGCTCTCCCCCGGATTGAGGACGCGGACGCCCTCTTTCTTCTCAATGGCATGATCCAGATGCAGGCCGTCCGGGAGTGTGCTCCACGGCTCCAGACAGGTAAACGGCACCCCGAAGTCCTTATACGGGCTCCACACCGCGAAATACGGGAAATCCCCGAAGTCCATCGTCACGCGGCGGCTGTTCTTTACGCAGCCGATGCTTGCGCGGCGGACGGTCAGTCCCTCAGTCATGACCGCATCGTTCTCGAACAGCTCGCGCGAAATGTGCAGCTTCCCGCCGTCGAGCGGCACGCTCGTGCGTTTCTCTGTCAGCATGACGTTCTCGTCCGTCACGATGCGGTTCAGCGCGTCCGCGCCCTCGAACTCGACAAAATAATCCGTGATGCGCTCACCCTCCTGCCAGCAGAGCGTGTAGGCGTCGTGGCCACCGATTTCGTAGTACATCGTGTCCGTGCTGTCGTTGCGGGTGATGTGCTCCTTCGTGAGCGTTCCGCCCTCAAGCGTAAAGCGCAGCGTACACGTAAAGTCCCACGGATACATTTTTTTCGTGTAGTCGTTCTGGGTGAGCGTGAACTCGGCAACCGTGCCGCTCACCTGCTTTGCCGTCCATTCGAGGTCGCGGCCGAAGCCGTGCTGCGTGATTTCGAACGGCTTGCCGCCGACCGTGTAGGTCTTGTCCTTGAGCCGCCCGACAATCGGGAACAGCACGGGCGCGTGGCGCTTCCACGCCGCCGGGTCGCCGCCCCAGACGTATTCCGTGCCGGTCTTTTTGCTGCGGAAGCTGCTCAGCTCCGCGCCGAACGGGTTGATCTCCACACGGAAGCTCTCGTTTTCCAGAATGATCATGGTGCTTTTTCCTCCCTGAAACTCTTTTTATGCAAAAAGGGCGCAAAGCCTGTGACTCTGCGCCTTTTCGGTTTTATTTATTGATGTACGCCTTGAGAGCCTCCGCCTTGTCGCGGTTCTCCCACTTGACGCCCAGCTCCTCGCGGCCCATGTGGCCGTAAGCTGCGAGTTGCTTGTAAATCGGCTTGCGCAGGTCAAGCTGCTCGATGATTGCCGCCGGACGCAGGTCAAATACGTGCTCGACTGCCTGCTCGATGGCGCCATCGTCCACGATGCCGGTGCCGAAGGTATCGACCATGATGGAAACCGGCTCTGCCACGCCGATAGCGTAAGCGAGCTGGATTTCGCAGCGCTTTGCAAGACCTGCCGCAACGACGTTCTTTGCGACCCAGCGAGCAGCATAGGCGCCCGAACGGTCAACCTTGGTCGGGTCCTTGCCGGAGAACGCGCCGCCGCCGTGACGGCCAATGCCGCCGTAGGTGTCAACGATGATCTTGCGGCCGGTCAGGCCGGAGTCGCCCTGCGGACCGCCGATAACGAAACGGCCGGTCGGGTTGATGAAATACTTGGTCTTGTCGTCGAGCAGCTCGGACGGGATAACGTGCTTGACGACCTGCTCGATCATGTCCTCGCGGATCTGCTGGAGCGAAACGTCCGGGCCGTGCTGGGTGGAGATGACGACTGCGTCTACACGAATCGGATGGTTGTCCTCGTCGTACTCAACGGTGACCTGGCTTTTGCCGTCCGGACGGAGGTAGTCGAACATACCGTTCTTGCGAACCTCGGTCAGGCGCTTTGCCAGCTTGTGCGCGAGCGAAATCGGCAGCGGCATCAGCTCGGGGGTCTCGTCGCAGGCGTAGCCGAACATCATGCCCTGGTCGCCCGCACCGATTGCGAGGTCAGCGTCGGGTGCGCCTTCCTTGCTCTCAAGCGAGTTGTCAACGCCGAGCGCGATGTCGGCGGACTGCTCGTCGATGGCGGTCAGAACCGCACAGGTGTCGCAGTCGAAGCCGTACTTTGCGCGGTCGTAGCCGATCTCACGGACGGTGTCGCGTGCGATCTTCGGAATGTCAACGTAGCAGGAGGTCGAGATCTCGCCCATGACCTGCACCATGCCGGTCGTGCAGGTGGTCTCGCAGGCGACGCGCGCATACGGATCCTGCGCTAAAATCTCGTTAAGGATTGCGTCCGAAATCTGGTCGCAGATCTTGTCGGGATGGCCTTCGGTCACCGACTCAGAGGTAAAAAAGTGATGTGCCATTTGTGTCATTGTCCTTTCTGTTTCTCGTGGAAGCGGAATAAAAAACGCTCCCGTTCCGGGAGCGAAAAGTGCGTTCTGCTCCCTCATCTTTCGTGTTTCTACGCCGGATTTGGCACCTTACAGCGCTTTCGCGCGCAGGTTGCCGGGTTTCACA
>UQVU01000146.1 GCA_900544475.1 uncultured Butyricicoccus sp. | reverse complement strand
GGTGAGGTTCATGCCGAGCTTCTTGAAGATGCCGGTATCGACCTGCGCGAGCATGACGGAGGAATGTACCTCGCAGCCGGCGAGCTTGGACAGCTGCGCGAGCGCAAGCTCTGCCACCGGATTGGTCGCCGCCGAGATGGACAGCGCGATCAGCACCTCGTCGGTGTGCAGACGCGGGTTGTGGTTGCCGAGGCCATCGATTTTGAGCTTCTGGATCGGCTCGATGATGAGCTGCGGCAGAACGTGCAGGTCGTGCGGCAGACCGGCGAGCGTCTTGAGCGCGGTGAGCAGCGCCGCGGCGGAGGAGCCGAGCAGCGGAGTGGTCTTGCCGGTGACGATGGTGCCGTTCGGCAGCTCGATGGCCGCCGCCGGAGCGCCGGTTTCCTCGGCACGCTTGAGCGCCGCCGCTGCGACCGGACGGTCGGCGGTGGAAACGCCCGCCTGATTCATCAGCAGCTCGAGCTTGCGCACGCTGGACTCGTCGCCGAGACCCATGCGCACGTCGCAGAGCGCCTGATAGTAGCGGCGGATGATCTCCTGGCAGGAGGCCTCGCGGCAGGCCTCGTCGTCAATGATGCAGTTGCCTGCCATGTTGACGCCCATATCGGTCGGGGAATGATAGGGACTTTCGCCGGCGATCTGCTCGAAGATGGCGGAAACGACCGGGAAGATCTCGACGTCGCGGTTGTAGTTGACCGTGGTCACGCCGTAGGTCTCGAGGTGGAACGGGTCGATCATGTTGACGTCGTTGAGGTCGGCGGTCGCCGCCTCGTAGGCGAGGTTGACCGGATGCTTGAGCGGCAGGTTCCAGATGGGGAAGGTTTCGAACTTCGCGTAGCCTGCGGTGACGCCGCGCTTGTGCTCATGGTAGAGCTGGCTGAGGCAGGTCGCCATCTTGCCCGAGCCGGGGCCGGGGGCGGTGATGACAACGAGCGGGCGGGTGGTTTCGATGTATTCGTTGCGGCCGTAGCCCTCGTCCGATACGATGAGCGGCACGTTGCCCGGATAACCCGCGATGGGGTAGTGCATATAAACCGGCATGCCGAGCGCAGTCAGACGCTTTTTGAAGGCGTCCGCAGCCGCCTGACCGGCGTACTGCGTGATAACGACCGAGCCGACGTACAGACCGATGCCGCGGAAGGCGTCGATGAGGCGGAGCACATCCACATCATAGGTGATGCCGAGGTCGGAGCGGACCTTGTTCTTCTCAATGTCGCCTGCCGAGATAACGATGACGATTTCTGCGTCGTCCTTCATCTGGCACAGCATGCGAACCTTGCTGTCAGGCGCGAAGCCGGGCAGCACGCGGCTCGCGTGGTAGTCGTCAAACAGCTTGCCGCCGAACTCGAGGTACAGCTTGCCGCCGAAGTGCGCGATGCGCTCCTTGATGTGCGCCGACTGGGTCGCAATGTATTTGTCGTTGTCAAATCCGATTTTCTTCATATTCCGGTCATGCCCCCATAAATTTAAAATTTTTATCACTCTATATTGTACTGAATCCGAGCGGATTTGACAAGTAGGGAGAGGGAAAAAAACAGAAGTTTCGACAGCGCCCGCTTTCAAATTTTTTAATACTCCGGCGGTTGCTATTGCCCGCGCGGTTTGGTATACTGTTCTTTATAAGAGATTACGAGAAACAAGGGGGCGTATCGAATGGACGAGCAGACGAAGGGCTTTCGCAGCGCAGTGTTCGGCGGATTCCGGCGCGAGGATGTACTGCGGTACATCGAAGAGACCGACGCGAACTATTACAAGGAGTCCGCGCGGCTTCAGGGCAGTCTGGACGAGGCGCAGACCGCGATGGACGAGCTGCGCGAGCAGAACGGAAAGCTGACCGAAAAGAACGCCGAGCTGCTGGAGCGTCTGGGCGAGATGACGCTCGACATGGACCGCATTCAGGCGCAGCTGGACGAGATAGAAAAAGGCTTTTCGCTCCAGACGACCGAAATCGAGGCGCAGAACGAACGTGCGGAGTCGCTTGCGGCGGAAAACGACCGGCTGACGGCGGAAAACGCCAAGCTCGCGGAAAAATGCGGCGAATATGACAAGTCCAAGGATAAGATAGCGGAGATGGAGCTGTCCGCCTACCGCCGCGCAAAGAAAATCGAGGAGGACGCCAAGAGCGAGCTCCAGAAGCTGCGGCGGCAGTCGATGGAAACCATCGAGCAGGTGAGGCGGCAGCTTGAAGCGACCAAGGAAAACTACCGCGTGATGCTCGCGCGGAGCCAGCAGGAGTCGCAGGAGATGGCGAAAAAGGCGAGCGAGGTGCTCAGTGAAATCGACCGCATCTCGGCCTCCCTCGGAAGAAACGAAGCAGAAAAGTCGAAAAACGGGCTGCGTGATGTGCTGAACAGTCTGCGGCCGAAAACGGAGGAATAAAAATGGCACATTATGATCTGAAAACCGATGAGCTGAAGGAAATGGCGCCCAAGCTGCGTGCAGGCGACACGGTGTCGCTGACCGGCATCGTCTACACCGCGCGTGATGCCGCGCACAAGAAAATCGTCGCTGCGATGGACGCCGGTGAAAAGCTGCCGTTCGACCTGGACGGCGCGGCCATCTATTACGCAGGCCCGACCCCGGCGAAGCCCGGTCAGGTGATCGGCTCGGTCGGCCCGACGACCTCCGGCCGCATGGATCCGTTCGCGCCCCGTCTGCTCGACGCAGGCCTTGCCTGCATGATCGGCAAGGGCGTGCGAAACCAGAACGTGCAGGACGCGATGGAGCGCAACGGCGCGGTTTATATGGTAGCCATCGGCGGCGCGGGCGCGGCCAAGGCAGCGTCCATCAAGAAGGTCGAGGTCATCGCGTATGATGAGCTCGGCTGCGAGTCGGTCAAGCGCCTGACGGTCGAGAATTTCTCGGCTATCGTGTCGCAGGACTCGGTCGGCGGCAACCTCTATACCGAGGGCGTCGCGAAGTACAAGAAGGACTAAGCCAGCAGTCTGTGGAAAAAGCGTGGTTCCGAGCGAGAAACTGGAACAGTTTCATATTTTCCCCTCTCCGGGCATAGCCTGTTATGACAGGCACCGGGGAGGGGATTTTTCTTGAAATACGGCTTTGGACGCACGGCGGCGCAGGTCGTCTGCACGATTTTCGCGCTGTGCTTCGGCATCGCTCTGCTGCGGCAGGACAGGATGCAGACGGTGTTTTCTGAGGAGAGCGTCACGCTCCCGATCATCATGTACCACAGTATCCTGAAGGACAGCGCCCGGCAGGGCAAATACGTCGTGTCGCCCGAGGTGCTGGCAAGCGACCTCGACGCACTGCGCGAGCGCGGCTACGAAACCGTGACGGTCGAGGACCTTGTCGCCTACACGCAGAGCGGTGCGCCGCTCCCGAAAAAGCCGGTCATGCTGACCTTTGACGACGGCTACTATAATAACTACGTCTACGCCTGTCCGCTGCTGCGGCAGAGGGGAATGCGTGCGGTCGTGTCCATCATCGGCAGTCAGACCGCGCTTTTCACCGAAAACGGCGAAGAAAACGCCTACTGGTCGCATCTGCGGGCGGAACGGCTGCGCGAAACCGAGGATGTGTTCGAGGTGCAGAACCACTCGTGGAACCTGCACGAATACGGAGAGCGGCGCGGCTGCCTGCGGCGGCGCGGCGAGGATGAAAGCCGCTACGCCGACCTGCTGCGCGAGGACACCGAGCAGACCCAGAAGCTCATCACCGGCATGGGACTGCCGTCACCCGTGTGCTACACCTATCCGTTCGGGGCGTGCTCGGACGAGAGCGAAAGCATCCTGCGCGAGATGGGCTTTCTCTGCACGCTCGGCTGCGAGGAGCACAGAAACACGATAACGCGCGACCCGGCGTCGCTCTACCGGCTCGGACGGTTCAACCGCGCCGCGTTCGAGTCCACGGAGGACTTTCTCCGGCGCGCACTGGGGGAGTGAGAGCATGAAGTTTTCCGAGCTGCACTGCCGCGAGGTCATCAATCTCTGCGACGGGGTGCGCATGGGGGAGGTGTGCGACCTCGTGTTCGACCCCGCCTGCGGCCAGATCAGCGCCATCGTTGTGCCCTCTGCGAGCGGGATACTCGGGATGTTTTCGCGCGAGGGCTGCGTCATTCCGTGGAGCTGCATCGAAACCCTCGGAGAGGACTACATACTGGTGAGATTTCGGGGGAAAGATAGATAAAGAGTGAAGAGTGAAGAGTGGAGAGTGGAGAGTGAAGAGTTTGCGAGGGAAGAGCGAAAAAGAGTGGAGAGAGCGAAAATTGCGAAAAAACTGCTTCAAAATGCAAAATTATGATT
>UQVU01000145.1 GCA_900544475.1 uncultured Butyricicoccus sp. | reverse complement strand
ATACCGTACAGCGGAAAAAGTGACAAATCGCTTTTTCAACGCCATCACGATATGGCCTTTATCATTTTTTATTTCAGATTCAGAGTACGGGCCGAGTTGAATACCGTCAGTACCGACAGAATGATATCAACTGCAACAACGTGCCACATCTGCACGAGTCCGAAGAGTGCAAGCAGCGCAAGCAGGATTTTCACAATTACAACAAGCATCATGTTCTGCACCGCCGCGCTGTGCGTTCTACGGCAGATGCGGACCGTATCGCCCAGACGGGTCAGGTCATGCGTCATGACGAGGACGTTTGCGTCCTTCGCCGTATCACGCGAACCCGCAGTGCCCATTGCAATGCCGACGTCCGCGATTTTCAGCTCTTCGAGGTCATGAATACCGTCGCCGATATATGCTTCCGCGCCGTCCGTCGGGATAGTTCGCATCAGGAAGTCCATCTTTGCGGCCTTTTCCTCCGGCTGGAGGCCGAAGTGAATGGTATCAATGCCTGCCGCATCGGCAACCTGCTGTGCGGACAGCTCGCTGTCGCCGGTCAGAAGCACCGTACGGGTAACGCCCTGTGCTTTCAGTTCGCGCACTGCATCGGCCGCCTCCGAGCGAACAGTGTCCTCCATCTGGATTGCACCGGCGTAATCGCCCTCGTATGCGACATATACGATTGTGCCGCGGATTTCCGGGACGCCCTTGACGCCGCGCGAAATCATCAGCTTGTGGTTGCCGACCAGAATGGTGTGGTTATGGATGCGGGCGCGAACGCCGCGGCCCGGGAATTCCTCAAATTCCATAACCTTCTGCATCGGCCCCTTGTATGCGTCTACAAGCGCACGCGCAACCGGATGTGCCGACAGCTGTTCAGCCGCCGCCGCAAGCGCGATGCAGCTCTGCTCATCGAACCCCTCGGTCGGGTAAACCTTCTTGATGCGAAGGTCTCCGCGCGTCAGCGTGCCGGTCTTGTTGAACACCGCCATACGCATTTCTGCGGTCTTTTCAATCGCTTCACTGCCCTTGACATGAACGCCTCTGCGCGACAGTCTGCTGCTGCCGCACCAGAAAACGAGCGGTACGGAAACAGCAAGCGCCGCCGGGCAGCTGACCGCGAGAAGCGTCAGTGCGCGGTAGACCCAGCTCTGAATGGGAGCGGTCGAATTCAGCAGCGGCGGTACAATCGCAAGCAGCACCGCCAGAATGAACATAAACGGAATAAATCGCGAAACCATGCGGATCATGCTATTTTCGAGTGCCGCCTTATGTTCGCCGCCGTCCTCCTGCACGCGCATGATGCGGCTGATTGCGCTGTCGTCGAAACGAACCATCGTGCGCATGAGAAGAAGCGAACCCGTGTACAGGCTGCCCGCCAGAACGTGGGCATCTTTGCGAACCACGACCGGCTCGCTGTCGCCGGTGATGATGCTTTCATCTACCGTACCCTCACCGCGAATGACAACGCCATCGAGCGGGACACGTTCACCCGAGCGAACCAGAACGAATTCACCGATGCGTACATCCGCCGGGCTGACCATTCGTTCCTCACCCTTCAGATTGACGACCGCCGCCTTTTCCGGCACGACGTCGTTCTGCTGCGGTACTTCGCTGCGTGCGCCTGCCACGATAAAGTCGCTTGCGGCTCTGCCAACACCGTGCAGAATAAGCACGATTGCAGCCTCCGGGCGGCGGCCCAGAAGAAATGCGCCGAGCGAAACCACAAGCATCAGCAGGTGCTCACCAAAGAAACGTCCGTGCGATACCTCCTGTACCGCCTTCCCTGCTATCGGGACGGCCGTCAGCAGGAAGGACAGCAGGTACAGAACGAAAGCGATGCTGTCACTCTGTCCGAACACCGCGCCCGCAATGACGAGCACCGCCGCCGCAACCAGACGTATTGCCGTCATCTGCAAATCCATCAGAGATACGGCCTGATACGTGCTTTCGCCGCCGCCTGACGAACCGTGCTTGGCGTTTTCGCGCCGCAGACGCGTCTGTTCGCGCCGCCGCATCTTGGCGCGGTACTGTGCCCGCTCGACAAACGACATACCCTCAGTTTCGATTTCGTTCTGTTGGAGCATCGCGATTGCAGCCGACAGAGGATTTTCTTCGTTTTCCCCGTTCGGTGCATCCTGTTCCGGCGGATCGTCCCTGAATTTCTTATGTGCTTTCGGCTTTTTCTCAATCTTCCATAGGCTTTTGAGCTTATCGACCGCCTTGTCTGCGCCGGAGATTTCCTCGTTGTCCTCCGGTTCCTCGTCAGGCGGTGTCTCCACAGCGTCCTGCGCGATTTCTTCCGCATCCGGTGCATTTTCTGCGGGTGCTTCTGCATCCGGCGGCACGGCCGCTTGTTGCGGCTGTTCTCCGGGCGGTGCTTTCTCCGCCGCAGCGTCCCCTTGCGGCTGCTCTGCGGATTGCGTTTCTGCCTCGCCGGGCGGCGGTGACGCCTCCTCTGACTCCGCAGGGGTATCTGCCTCGGCCTTATCCGGCTCGGCTTTTTCCTCTGGCGGTGTTTCCTGCTTCGGAGCTTCCGCCGCAGCGTTTTCCGGCGGCGTGTTTTCTTCCGGTACGCTGTCCTGTGGCGTTTCTATTGTTTTCGATTGTTCGGCGGAAGGCTCGCTATCCGACGTTTCCGGTTCCGGCTGCACTTCGGGCGGTCTGCTTGACGCCGCCTCTTCCGGCTCCGCTGTCTCCGAAGGCTCCTCCGCCTGTGTTTCAGGCTCGGCCACTGTCTGCACCGGTTCAGGTTCGTCCTTTTTCGCGGCAGTTGCACCGAATTCCTGCAATATACTTTCTACGGTCGGAAAATCGTCCGTCTTTGCGCTGATCTGATCGAGCAGTTCCTCAGCAGAGGTATGATCCGCCGTTTCATTATTCAGCAGCGGCTCCTTTTCCGCCGACCCCGTCTGCGGGGTTGTCTTTTCGCTCATCTACTTATCCCTCCTGCACATGTGCAATACCCTGAGCCAGAATGGTCTGGATATGGTCATCGCACAAGGCATAATATACGGTCTTTCCGTTTTTTCTGCTCTTTACAAGACGGGCCTGTTTCAAAAATCGCAGCTGATGGGAGATTGCCGACTGGCTCATGCCGAGCAGCGTTGCGATGTCGCAGACGCACAGCTCCGCTGAGACCAGCGCCGTCAGAATACGCAGGCGCGTTCTATCCGAAAACGCCTTAAAAAAGTCCGATGCCGCCGTGGTGATTTCCTCACCCGGCATCTGACTGCGCGCAGTTTCGACTGCATCCATATGCACAATATGTTCTTCGCAGCAGTCTGCATCTGCGTTTCTTCGTCTGACCGACAATAAAATCCCTCCCGTGATACACAAGTATCCATTCAATTATACTACCATTCATTCGGTATTCTGTCAAGAATTCTGACGAAAACGGGAGAAAAAAGATTGTACGGCGAAAATACCTATTGGGGGCAAAGTTATACCTTATTATATTACTCCATCCGATACAGCCGGTATGCGGTCATAATCGACTGCTCGCGCGTGTAAATTCCGCTCGGCGCAAAGCGATTGCTGCCGACGCCCTGCATGACCATAGCGCCGTCCTCTGTCTGCATGGCGCTGACCTCGGCCGCGGCCGCTTTCGCCCATGTCGAAATACGATCTGCGTCATTGAAAGGCGTGTGTTCGCGATTGGCACGGATGTCGAGAATACCCGCTGCGCGGACCAGCATCGTGGCCGCTTGCTCGCGCGTAATATGGGCGTCCGGTGCAAATCTGCCGTTTCCGACGCCGTTCACAATGCCAAGAGCCGCACACGCAAGAACGTCCACATCATCCGTATCCGTAAAACTGCTGTCCGTGCCGCCGCGATAGACGATCAGCTGCTGAACAGTATTTCCGGTACGTTTCTGCGTGATTGCCGCAACCAGCTGACAGAATTCCTGTCGCGTGCATGGTTTTGTATATTGCCGCTGAAGCTCCTCAGGGACCAGTTCCGCCATGACCGCTTTCTCGACTTCGTCCGCCGCCCACGCGCTCATCTGACTGCGGTTCGCCGCTGTCTGCGGTACTGCCGCCGTTCCCTCTCGCATGTCGTAATATGCAGTTCGGCCTCCTTTGCGGACAGCCAAGAAGCCGGAAACCGTCGAAATTTCGTCAAATTCTCCCGGGAGGAACACTTTTCCGTCATAGGGACGCAGCGGCGTCCATGTCTGTCCGTCTGCCGTAACGGCCGCAATGGTTTCCGGCGGCGGCGCTTCGGCGCCCTCACATTGTCCGGTCAGCAGTCGAACCGACTGATAAAGGCACGGCACGGTAAGCT
>UQVU01000144.1 GCA_900544475.1 uncultured Butyricicoccus sp. | reverse complement strand
CATGGACTGCACGCCGTAGAGGGCGGCGGCGGGGTTGTGCTGGAGCACGCGGTCCTTGACGATCATGACGGTGGTCGGAACCTGACTGTGACGCAGGAACAGGGTGTCGTGACCGACACACAGGCCGATGACGATGTTGAAGTCGCAGCCGTTCGCGGCGAGCGTCTTGGCCTGCATGATGGGGTTGCACATCGACTCGTGGCCGCAGCCGTGGTTGAGCTTTTTCTCATTCGGCACGCCGATTTCGGTCTTGTCCACCGCGCCGACCTTGCAGCCGACGGTGAAGTAGTCGATACCCTCTGCCTTGAGAATGCGGGTAAAGACGGACGTTTCGCGCATCAGACCGACGCAGGACGCGATGCCGACCTTTTTGAAACCCATGCGCTTGATGAATTCGATGGTTTCCTCGACGCGGGTCAGACGGCCGTAGAACTCGCCCTCGATGCAGGCCGAGGTGCGGGCGATTTTGCCCTGAAGCTCGTCGTTCTTGTAAATATCGAGCGTTTCAGCCAGCAGTTCCTTGTCTGCGCTTGTCGTCAGGCAGAACGGGGGATACTGGTCCTCGCTTGCCGAACGGCAGGCGAGCTTGCCGCAATCCGAGCAGCTGTGTGTGCATTTCAGTTCAGACATGAATCCTTTCCTCCCTATTATTGCAGATTTATGCCTTGGTCGTAGTTACCGGCTTCTCGACCTTGCCGCCGCAGCAGTCCTCTTCCTCGGCTGCGGCCGCGTCGGAGAAGTTGACGGCGGATGCCGCTGCCGTGCCCGCGGAAGCGGTGGTGCCGCTCTCCGAGGACGCCTCCGGTGCGTCCGGAACGTCGTCGAAGAATATGTAAGCGTTGTCTGCGAACTTAGTCGCATCGGTGCCTTCCTTGAGGATGCCGATTTCGGTCAGCTCCTGCGCGTTCTGCTTGAGCGCGTCATAGCCGCCCTGAACCGAAGGCTTGTAGTTGTAGGTCTTGAGAATCTGCGCGCAGAAATCGACATCGCCGGAGATGTACTGCTTGTCAACGATGATCTTTGCGGTTTCGTCCGGGTTCTCCTGTACCCACTGAGAAGCCTTCTGTACCGCGCGGGTGAACGCTGCGGCGGCAGCCGGGTTTTCAGCGGCGAGCTTGGAGGTGACGAACGCTGCGCAGCAGTACTCGTCCTTGTACTCCGGGTCGGTCGCGGTGTCGATGAGGGCGGTCAGGCCGTACTGCTCCTCTGCGATGGAAGCGGTCGGGTCGCCGAGGGCGATGGCGTCAACCGCACCGTTTTCGAGAGCCTGCGGCAGGTCGTTGCGCGAGTAGACCGAGAACTCGACTTCCATGTTCTGCTCGGTCACGCCGATGCCTGCGGCGCTCAGCGAACGCTTGGAAACAACGGTCGCGGCGTCTGCCAGACCCGGAACGCCGATCTTCTTGCCCTTGAGGTCGGTGATGCTCTTGATGTCGCTGTCGCCCGGTACGAGCAGCTTGGTGCAGCCGGTGTGCAGGCCGGTGGTGAACTTGATGGGCAGGCCGTTTTCGAGCGGCTGGAGCAGCTTGCCGATGAGGCCCATGCCGACATCGACCTGATCCGCGCCGATGGCTTCGGAAACGTGCGCCGCATCGACGGTTACCTGCTCAACGTTGAGACCCTCGTCCTCGAAGTAGCCGTTTTCAATGGCGATATACATCGGCGCCGCGCACAGCGAGGGGGAGTAAATGAGGCGCAGATGGGTGGTCCCGCTGTCCGAAGCGCCGTCAGCGGCGGAAGAGTCCGCGCTGCTGCTGCTGCCGCAGGCCGAGAGCGAAAGCGCGAGCGTACCGGCGAGCACGCCGCTCAGTACACGAGAGAAAATTCCGTTCTTTTTCATGGGTAATCGTTCCTTTCGAGGAGTAGGGTGGGTGTTTTGCTTTAACAGAGGTAGGTGTTTGGTGGTGCAATAATTAACAGCGGAGGGAATCCCGCGCTTTCAGCGCGGCATTCAATCGGGCATCTTCGATGCCCGAAAAAAGCCGGGGCGTGGCCCAGGCCACCTTCTCTTGCCACTACGTGGCAATTCACCTTGTGTACCTGGCTTTTTTCACCTCGACCCAGCCGCCTTGGGCGGCGTCGTTGGGGTATCGGAGGGCGGTTTCTACGGAACCGTCCTCCGTATCCAGGGGGATTTTGAATCCCCCTGGAAAGCGAAGCGCAAGCGCAGCGTCAGATGTAGTAGTTCGGCTCGTCCACCTTGCCGCCGTAGTGCAGGCGGCGCAGGATCTCGGCGCGGTACTGGAGGAAGTCCTCCGAGCTGCGCGCTCTCGGGCGGGACAGCTGAATGTCGAGCGTGCCGGTGATGCGGCCCGGACGCGGCGTCATGACAACGACCTTGTCCGAGAGGTAAACCGCCTCGTCTACGTCATGTGTTACCATGATGGCGGTCATGCCGGTCTCCTTCCAGATGCGCAGGATCTCGTCCTGCATATTCATGCGGGTGAAGGCGTCGAGTGCGCCGAGCGGCTCGTCGAGCAGAAGCACCTTCGGCTTGCCGACCAGTGCGCGGGCGAGAGAAGCTCGCTGGCACATGCCGCCCGAAAGCTGATGCGGATAGGACTGCTCGAAGCCCTTGAGGCCGACCATTTCGATGAATTCATCGACACGGTCCTTTTCCTGCTTGTAGATGCCGCGGGCACGCAGGCCGAACGCGATATTGTCATAGATGGACAGCCACGGGAACAGCGTGTGCTCCTGAAACATGAAGCCGCGGTCCGCGCCGGGGGCGGTGATGGCCGCGCCGTCGAGCGTCAGGCTGCCCTTGTCCATCGGAATCAGACCGGAAATCAGACGCAGAAGCGTACTTTTGCCGCAGCCGGACGGGCCGATGAGCGACACGAACGAGCCGGCGGGAATATCGAGCGAAACATTGTCGAGCGCGGTGATGCGCTCGCCGGACGGATTGATAAAGTGCTTGGAAACGCCCGAAATGGAGATGCTTCCTACCATTTGATAACTCCTTTCTGCCATGCGAGGACATGGTCACGGAATTGGAAGAGCAGGGTGATGAGGATGAAGAACGTTACCGCGATGATGATAAGACCGGCGTAAACGTTCGCGTAAGCCATCATTTCCTTCTGCCAGTTGATATACCAGCCGATGCCGTACTTCGCGCCGAGCATTTCAGCGGTCACGAGCGTGATGAAGGACGAGCAGGTGCCGTTGAACAGACCGAGGAACATATGCGGCATGGCGGCCGGGATACCGACCTTGGCGATGCGGTAAAAGCTGCCCGCGCCGAGCGTCGAGGAGACTTCAAAGTAGGCGTTCGGGATGGCGGCGATACCGCTGCTCGTGAGGACGGTGGTCGGGAACCAGACGGCAAGCGCGATAAGGAACGCACTTGCGGAAACCGCCGAGGGGAAGGCGATGAGTACAATCGGAATCCATGCGGTCGAGGGGATCGGGCCGAGCACGCGGACGAGCGGCTGTACCCAGTAGGAAAAGGTCTTGTTGAAGCCGATTGCGATGCCGGTCAGCATGCCGACGATTGCGCCGCAGAACCAGCCGATGAACAGCAGACGCGCCGAGTAGGCAAGGCACTTGGCGAGAAACGCGCTGTCCTCGAAGAGAACGCCGAACACGCGGTCAAGCGAGGGGAAGTAGAGGACCGGCAGAATGGCGAACTTTACGGTCAGCAGGTTGAGAATGTTGAGGAACAGTGCCGCGCCTGCGTAAAAGTACGCTTTGTATTCGAGCTTCTCACGGAGCGAGGGACGGAAAAACGACACGGCGTAAAAGATGAGGTACACGACGAGCGCCGCGCCCAGCAGCCAGATGAAATAGGGATGCTCTGCGGCGGGGTGCTGCAAATTGTCCGGCAGCACGATGTCCAGAATGAGCGCCAGCGCGATGGACAGAATCGGCAGGGCTTTTGTAAAATGCTTCACGGTTTGGAAACTCCTTTCAACAAAAAAAGCAGGAAGCATACGCCTCCTGCAAACAGACAGTGCTCAGTCGCACATTCGCCATGTCACAAAGGAGCGCATACAACAGCAGCGGTGCATACACAGACAACAGGTCATCATGCCGTACATTCGAGTCATCATGCTCTCTCCTTTCAATTCATATCATTTCTATGTGAATTAGCATGGTTGGAGTATACGCCCTAAATCACCCTTTGTCAATAGGATTACTATGATTTCGGCGGACAGGACAAAAATATCAAAAACGGACAGCGGTTTTTGGCGATAAATCATAAAGAAGGAAAAAATTCCGGCAATTCTGTAGCCTGACTCATACCCACGGAACCATTATAAATAATGCGGGCTTTACCTTCCTTTCCTTT
>UQVU01000143.1 GCA_900544475.1 uncultured Butyricicoccus sp. | reverse complement strand
AGAGTGCTGTTGAGGGAACAGCACTCTTTTGTTATATATAGATGAGATATAACGAATTGTATATAGGATGAAGGTGGAGAGTAAAGGAAAAGCGGAAGGGCCTGCCGCCTGTAGTTCACAGGCAGCAAGCCCTTTCGGTCGCTTGAACAATTTTTGTCTGACTTTTAGAGGTCACTTTAAAAACTGTCTTGCTGTTGTATTTGAGGGAATGAAAAGCATTTGGAGCTGCTTTTCTAATTTGAAATATGGAAAGAGAAGAAAGAAATGCTAAGAAGAGTTACTCGCCGACCTTGACGAACACGCCGCCAGCCTGACAGGACTCGGTAGCAGCCTTAGCCATCAGAACCGGACGCAGGCCGTCAACAGCGCCGACAGCAACCGGCTTGTCGTTGTTGATCGCATCAACGAAGGAGATAACCTGGTTGATGAATGCCTGGTTGTAGCGCTCGAGGAAGAACCACAGCGGCTTCTCGGAGTGAGCGCCGTCTACGGTCATAACGGTGGTGGTGTTGACCAGATCGTTAGCGTCGGAAGCCATGCCCTTGGAGCCGAAAGCCTCTACGCGCTGATCGTAGCCGTAAACTGCCTGACGGGAGTTGTTGATGACAGCGATGCAGCCGTTAGCCATCTTCATGGTAACAACAGCGGTGTCAACGTCCGGAATGCCGGACTCTTCCTGCAGCTTCGGGTTAACGAGGCAGGAACCAACAGCGGAGATCTCAACAGCCTCGGAACCGGTTACGTAGCGAACCATATCGAAGTCGTGGATCATCATATCATAGAAGATACCGCCGGAAACTGCAACGTAGGATGCCGGAGGGGGCTCCGGGTCACGGGAGGAAACGATAACGATATGCGGATCGCCGATCGTGCCGTCCTTAACTGCGTCTGCAACTGCCTTGTGGTTGTGGTCGAAACGGCGGTTGAAGCCTACCTGGAACTTAACGCCCTTCTCCTCGACGAGTGCGAGCAGCTTCTTGATCTTGTCGATATCATAGTCGATCGGCTTCTCGCAGAATACGTGCTTGCCGGCCTGAACTGCTGCCATAGAAACGTCGCAGTGCGTGTCGGTGGAGGAGCAAACGAATACTACGTCTACTTCCGGGTTGTTGATAACGTCCATGAAGTCGGTGGAAACGTTGGTGATCTTGCGCTCAGCCAGCCACTCGCGTGCGCCGGACTTATCCAGCATCGGATCTGCTGCTGCGACTACCTGTACGCCCGGTACAGAGTTGATCAGGTTGTTGATGTGCAGCTTGCCGATACGGCCGCAGCCAACTACGCCGATTTTCAGAATGCCCATTGTAATTCTCTCCTTTTCAGTAGGTCTGAGAGCGTTTGTCACTCTGCACAGTGCAGAGCGGCTTGCGCAGTCATCCCTTGGATAACTTTATTATAGCCCACTTACGCTTATGCTTCAAGTGGGGATTTCAATTTTAGCGTACCGCCCAATTTTTACATGTTGCTTTGGTGAAAAGTGCAGGATTCGGCGGGCAAAATCGTGCAAAATCACCGTGCATTGTGCAAATGCAAAAAATGCACAACCCAATGCGACAAATTCGCACAGGATGTCTAAAATACGTCGAATTGCTTGTCTGGCCTTGGCTTGTGTGTTAAAATAAACTGTGCAATCATGGATGAAATGCACAATAAGCTGAGTTTTTCGTGCAAAAAAAGCAAAAATGCACGAGAGACCGGCAGCCCATGTTTTGCGGCGTCAAAATACAGGGTGCCGGAAAAACGCCGGTTTTTCGACAGCCTTAAATCAGAAAGGGTATTTCCGCATGAAGGTAACTGCACAGTGGATCGCCGACCAGTGCGGCGTGTCGCGCGGTACCGTGGACCGCGTGGTAAACGGCCGTCCGAACGTCTCGCCCGAGGTGCGCGAGCGCATTCAGAAGCTCATCAGTGAATACGGCTACAAGACCCCCTCGCAGCGGCAGGCAGCGCGCGCCGGACGCGGCGTGTACCGCATCGGCGTCATTCTGCCGAGCTGGGACGCTTTTTTCATCCGCCGGATGCGCGACGGCATCCGCACGGCGGTGCACAACCGCGGCCTCAATGACGTGAGCGTTCTGGTCGAGGAGCTGAAAAACCGCTCGCCGCGCTCGTATTTCGAGGCGATAAGCCGCATGGAGGAGCGGGGCATCGATGGTCTCATCGTCACCGCGCCGGATACCATCGTCATGCGCGAGGAAATCGACCGCCTTGTTGCGGTCGGCATTCCGGTCGTCACCTGCGACTCGGACGTCTATCAGAGCCGCCGCCTGTACCATGTCGGACAGGATATGGTGAAATCCGGCCGGGTCGCGGCGGGCCTGCTCGCGCCCTATGCAGAGGGCGGCGAAATCCTTGTCGTGACCGGCAACCGCGAGTTCGCGGCGCATGACCTGCGCGTGCGCGGCTTCCTCGACCGGCTGCACGAGATATACGGCGATACCGTCGCCGTGAACGTTATCGAGAGCGTCGAGAAGTACGACCTTACCTATGACGGCGTTATGGCCCACACCAAGACGCATCCGCGTCTGCGCGGCATCTATATGGCGAACGAGTCGGTGCGCGGCTGCATGGACGCGCTCGAACGCGCGAAACCGGCGCGGCGCGTGCACGTGGTCTGCCACGACCTCACGCCCTACGCCCGCAAGTACCTCGAAGAGGGGCGGCTGGATTTCATCATCGACCAGGACTTTTCCACCCAGACCACCCGTGCCATCGAAGTCCTCGCGCATACGCTGCGCACGGGCGAAACCCCGCGCCAGAACATAGAATATATTCACACCAGTATCATCACGAGAGAGCTGCTGTAAGGGCAGCGAGAGGAGAGAACAGCATTTATATGAAACGAAAGCTCATCAGTGCGCTTCTGGCCTGTGCGCTGCTTGCAGGGACGGCGGCGCCCGCGTTCGCGGCGGAGGACACGGCGGATACAGCGGCTAAGACTCCCGCCGGCATCGGCGCGGAAGCACCGGCGCTCAAGGTGCGGCAGATGGGTTTGCTCGCCGTGCAGAAGGCAGTGACCGAGAATAACTCGACCGTGCGTATGCTGAGGAAGAACGCCTCCGCCATCGAAAGTGCAACGAGCGGTTCGTCGTCGATGGGGGGGACGGTAAGTCCCGGCGCGATGTATTCCAAGCTCGCGGACACGCTTCAGGGCATCATCAACGACGGCAATCTGAGCGGTGACATGAAAAAGACCTACGAGGCGCAGATCGAGGCGCTGAGAGCGAACGCCGACAACCTGAATTTCAGCGTCAGCAGCCAGATGCAGAGCGCGATGGCGATGCTCTCGCAGCTCGACGATCAGGCGTATCAGCTTCGACGCCAGGCGGACAGCATCGCGAACCAGATGGCGAAAACCGCGCAGGACCTGCTCTACACCATGGAAACCATGGACTATCAGATGGAGAACCTGAAAAACGGCATCGCGACCCTCGACCGCAATCTCGCGGTTCTGCGTGTGCAGCGCAGCCGCGGCATGATCGGTCAGCTCCAGCTGGAAACGGTCGAAAATCAGCGCATTCAGCTGGTAAATTCGCAGCAGACGCTCGCCAATATGCGCGAGCAGATCGGCCTGACGCTTTCGCAGCTGTGCGGTCTGGACGCGGATACGATCGTTGAACCGTCCACGCTCGTCATGCCCTATGAGGGCGAGCTTGACCGCATCAATGCGAAAACCGGCCTTGAAAACGCGAAGAAGAACAGCTTCGACATCTGGAGCAAGCGCGTATCGCTGCGCACGGCGCAGAACGTCTACGACAAGGACGTTTCGGGCACGGCGGAAGCCGTAAAGGCCGCCGAGGACCAGCTTGCGGTCACGCAGGAGTCGGTCGAAAGCGCCTACGCCACCGTTATTCAGGACATGAAGGACAGCCGCGTGTCGCTCAAGGCGGCGGAAAACGCGCTGACGCAGGCGAAGGACGACCTGCGGCTTGCGGGCGTCAAGTATAAAATCGGCACCCTGAGCAAGCTGGGCTGCCAGTCCGCGCAGGACAGCGTGGCCTCGGCTGAAATCAACGTCAAGCTGGCGCAGCTCAAGGTCGCGCAGTGCTATTCGGCGTGCCAGTGGGCGGAGCAGGGTGTGCTTACCCTGCCGACAGGCGTATGACCTGTCGCAAAACTTGCGTTTTGCCGACAAGCTGTGTTTTGACTTCGCAAAACACGGACGGAGAAAAGTTCCTATACAGAAACTTTTCTCTCTCTAGAAGTATAAAAACCGTGATACATGCTCCCGGTTTTTATCAATTTGCTGTGCAAATTGTATTTCATGCACGCTGCCGCGTGGCAGCTGTACCATATAGAACAGCGTATAATATAG
>UQVU01000142.1 GCA_900544475.1 uncultured Butyricicoccus sp. | reverse complement strand
TCCACCTGCTTGTGGCTGCCGTACGCCATACGGTACAGCGCGGACATGGTCTCACCCTGAGAGCCGGTGGATACGATGATCAGCTGGCTGCGCGCGTAGCGTTTGATCTCGGAAATGTCGATCATGACCTTGCCGGTGTCCTTCAGGTAGCCGAGCTCGGTCGCGACGCGCGAAATCTTCTCCATGCTTCGGCCGCAGACCGCGACCTTTCGGCCGGCGCGGGCCGCGATGTCGAGAATCTGCTGAAGGCGCGAAACGTTCGAGGCGAAGGTCGCGATGATGATGCGCTGGTCGCTTTCGAGGATGAACTTCTCGAGCGACTTGCCGACGATCTTCTCGCTCGGGGTGTAGCCCGGACGCTCGACATTGGTCGAGTCGCTCATCAGCGCAAGCAGTCCCTTCTTGCCCAACTCGCCGATGCGCACGAGGTCGATCATCTCGCCGGATACCGGCGTCAGGTCGATCTTGAAGTCGCCCGTGTGCAGAATGGTGCCGAGCGGCGTGGTGATGGCGAGCGCTACCGAGTCCGCGATGGAGTGGTTCGTGTGAATGAACTCGATGCGGAAGCAGCCCAGCTTGATGGTGTCGCCCGCGCGGACATGGTTCAGCTTGACCTTCTGGGGCATCTTGTGCTCGGAGAGCTTGGTCTCGATGATGCCGCAGGTCAGGCGCGTTGCATAAATCGGTGCGTTGCACTCACGCAGCACATACGGGATCGCGCCGATGTGGTCCTCATGGCCGTGCGTGATGACGTAGCCGCGCAGCTTGTTCAGGTTGCGCTTGAGGTAGGTCGTGTCCGGGATAACGAGGTCTACGCCGAGCATATCGTCGTCCGGGAAGGCTACGCCGCAGTCGATTACAACGATGTCGCCGCCGTACTCGATAACGGTCATGTTCTTGCCGATCTCGTTCAGACCGCCAAGCGGTATGATCTTCAGTTTTTCTTTCATAACGGTTTTATCACTTTCCTTTATCAGTCGAAATTTGTTCTCTATTTACGCGGTCTTGTACCGCAAAAGACAGATCTGTCGTTCATCTGCCTTTTTTCAACAAAATGCTGTTACAGGCCTGTTGACATATCCTGCGTCCCCACTGAAACCTGCAAACACTTATTATCAGCATACCACAACACATTGCCGGTGTAAAGCCTTTTTTGCGAGGGCGCTAAAACTTCGCCTTTCTCCGCAGACAGAAAAACTCCCGCATATCCGTTGCGATACGCGGGAGCAAAAACTGTTTTTATCAACAGACTGTGCAGAACTTCTGCTTACGCCTGCGTGGAGCGCGGAACCGCAAGGCTGACCGGCTTCCAGATGAGGATGGAGATCGAGTAGTCGAGCATGGAGTGGATGACCGTGCCGAGGCCGACGAGCAGAACGACGCTGGTCACGAAGCCGTTCGCCAGCTGCTCCGGAGTGAAGAGCGCGCCGGACATGAAGAACGGGGTAACGACGATCATCTCGGCCGCCGCGTGCATGAGCGCGATAACGAAGTTGAAAATCGTGCTTGCAACCGGCTTCTCAATCGTGTCCGGGTGCTTCTTGAGGTAGAACGCGCCGATGGCCGCAAAGACGATGTGGGACGCCGCACGGAGCGCAATGATGGCCGGGGTGGTCAGGAAAAAGCCGAGCGTCGTGCCGATGCAGACCGCAACGGCGACCGCCGGGGAGATAAACATGCCGAGGAATACGGCAACGTGGCTTGCGAGGGTGAAGGACATGGGGCCGAGCACGATGCGCGGCATGAACATCGGAACAACGATGCCTACGGCGCACAATACGCCGGCGAGTACCATGTGGTACAGGCGACTGCTTTTCATCATTGGAAAAACTCCCTTTCAAAGTAATTTTGCTAACGGGTAAGAGTATACCGCAAAACCTTGCACCTGTCAAGACACCTGTTAACAATCTGTGAAGTTTTTTTCGAAAGGACAGAATTTACGCTTTTGTCATGACTTGGCTTCTTCCCCGTGGTATAGTACATACAGAGAGGAGCGGAAGCCATGATTTCCATTGACCGATTTGAAGAAATACTGGGCGAGCTGGCCGAGGAGCTGCCCGCCGAGTTCTATCACGGATTAAACGGCGGCATTCTCGTTGAGGACCGCCACCCCCTCCACCCGGCGGATGTAGACGGCGACCTGTACATTCTGGGCGAGTACCGCATCGACCCGGCGATGGGGCGCTGCATCATTCTGTACTACGGCTCGTTTCGCCGCGTGTTCCGCCATCTGGACGAGGACGCGCTGCGTGAGGAGATGCGCAAGGTGCTGCGGCACGAGTTCCGCCACCACATCGAGGGACGCGCGGGCGTGCGCGACCTGGAGGAATGGGACGCGGAGCAGATACGCGCCTATCACGCCCGGAAATGCGAAAACTGAAAAAACTGCCGTACAGCAGGCTGAGTGCCTCGTCTGTACGGCAGTTTCGTTTTCCGGTTATTTATTTTCGTCGAGCAGGAAGCCTTTTTCCCGCAGGCCGGTCAGCACGCGCTCCAGCGTTTCGCGGTTCGGGGCACGCAGCGTATGCAGATGAATGCCGCCCGTCAGGTCGCACAGCGGCCGCGCGTTCGAGTGCGCGAGCTTGCGGCAGAAGGCGTCCGTATCGTAGCGCGAGAAGATATGCAGAGGCGCCGTGATCTGTCCGTAGACAGAGTGCTCGACCGTAACATCGATGACCGCGCCGCCCAGATCGACCACGGTGTACAGCTCCTCTTTCAGGCGGTCGTCGTCATGGCGGCAGACCACGCGGCACTCGGCCTGCGCCGGGGCGGAGGCGGGGTTTTCGAGGACATAGCCGCGCGGCGTCGCGAGCACGGCGAGTCCCCCAGCACGTAGCAGCGCCACATCGCCGACGATGATCTGGCGGCTGACGCCGCAGCGCGACGCGAGCGCCGTCGCAGACATCGGTACGTCCGCCGCTGCAAGCAGTTCTGTGATTTTAGTGCGCCGTTCGGCTGCATTCATGGTATCTCACATCCTTGTCCTCTTATGATAGCAAACTTGCGCCGCCGTTGCAAGGAAAAGATACGGAGAAAGCAAAAGGAACCGCTGAAACGCGGTTCCCAATTTTTTTGCTTATCCAAGCAGATATACGTTTGCGTACTGAACGCCGAGCTCTTCCGCACGCGAATGCGTGGAAACGAAGATGTCGATCTTGTTGTTCTTGATCGCGCTGCCGGTGTCCTCCGCAATGAATGTGCCGTAGCCCTCGATATAAACGCGGCTGCCGAGCGGGATGATGGACGAGTCAACCGCAATCGTGCGGCCCTCGGCCGGTGCTGCGCCGGATGCCGTCTGGCCGACGCCGAGCGCGCCGTTGCAGATCTCACACGGGCAGTAGAACGTCAGCTTGTAGCTGCCGAGCGCGGTCGCGTTCGCCTTGATGGCGTCCGTTGCGAGATACTCGGCCGAATAGCTGACCGAACGAGCCGCAACCGGCGCCGTGATAAGGGTCGCCGCCTTTTTCGCTTCTTCCTCGGCCTTCTTTTTCGCCTCCGCATCGGCCTTGGCCTGCGCCGCCGCCTTTGCATCCGCCTCAGCCTTGGCCGCTGCGGCTGCCTTGGCCTGCGCCGCCGCATCCGCCTTTGCACGGGAATATGCCTTCGCTGCGGTCGTTACCTCGTCCGAGGTGAGTACCGTTCCGACCGAAGCATTCAGACTGGAAGAGAGTACCGCAACCGGCTGCTCCAGTGCCGCAGCGTTCGCCGCAGTGACTGTACCGACGATCGTGACCGCCGCGAGCAGCTTTGCAGCGAGCTTTCGCAAAGAAATAGACATTTGTGTTACACTCCTGATTTCAGGTGAAAACGTGCCGGACGCACGGTCCGGGAAGCGAGCTGTGCCGCTTCTGTTTTCGGGTTGTTGTTACCGTTCTGTTGGTGTTCTGTTTCCGAACTGTAACTTACTATACTTCACGTTTCCCCATTTGTCAAATACTTTGGCCGAATTTTGTGCATTGCGTACAAAGCTCATTCCGCAACTTCGTGAAATCTGTATGCTTCTGCGCAGAGAAAACCGTCGTCCTCTGTCAAACTCGATTTTTGCACATTATGCACATTTTCCCGAACAAATGGCGGTTGCTCCCGTCTTACCGCTCTTCCGGAGCGCTGCGCCGTGCGGGGTTTTCCGAGCGCTTTCCCTCCCCCGCAAACGACGAGAGCCACACCCTCAGGTGCGGCTCTCCCAGACTGTCGCGAAACTACAGTTTCGCCGACAATCTGTGTTTGCGGCGGGGTGAGGGCACCCCGCCCTACGCGCAAAACACGGACGTCCGAAAGTTCCCATGCGGCGGCGGGGTGAGGGCACCCCGCCCTACGTGGAAAGGTGAAACA
>UQVU01000141.1 GCA_900544475.1 uncultured Butyricicoccus sp. | reverse complement strand
GCAAGGGCGTTACACCCCAAATCGACAATCTCCAGTCGGTTGCCTACACCGATATGCCCGTCTGGCACGAAACCTTCCTTGCAGGCGACATGATCATCATTCCCGAGTTGTCCGCCATTCGGCAGACCATGCCCGCCGAATACCGTCTTCTTGTGGCGCAGGACATCCGCACGCTCACAGCCTTCCCCCTGTTCCGCAAGACGACGCTCGTCGGCTTCATCGGACTGGACAACGTGTCCATCGAGCGCACCTCGATTTTCCGCAACCTGCTTTCGGTCGTCGGCGGCCACCTCGGCAACATCATGGACAGCATCGCGCGCGACACCCTGCTGAGCGAGCAGCAGACCGCCCTCGCCGAGAACCGTCTGACGCTCAAGCGCGAGCAGACCTACCTCAAGGTGCTCACGCGCGATTACAGCTCGGTCTACTGCGTTGACCTGCTGCGCGACAGCATCGAAATACTCAAGCTCTCCCCCACCGCCAACGTGGACTCGATTTTCGACCGCGAACACAGCACGGACGCCGGCTACCGCCATATACTCCACCTGTACTGCCACAGCTTTCTCTCCGACAGCGAGGCCGAGGAGCTCGAATGCAAGCTCTCCCCCGAGAACCTGATGCGCGTGCTGCGCGACCGTGAGCGCTTCACCTGCCGTTTCCACAGTATGCCGAACGCCGCCGGGCATGAGTTCTTCGAGGCGCAGGTCAACCGCATGGAGGTCTCCCCCGATTCGTTCCGCGTTCTCATCGGCTTCCACTACATTGACGACACCATCCGCGAGGAGCTGCGCCGTCAGAAGCAGCTGGAGGACGCCCTGCGCGACGCCGAGCTTCAGAACGAGATCATCTCGGCCATCAGCGCCATCTACCACTCGATTTTCCGCATCGACCTTACGACCGATACCGTCTATTTCATCAGCGGCTCGGACGCGCTGCGCCGCGAAATCACGCCGGGCGGCGTGCCCTACGCGCGGCTGACCGACTCGCTCGACCGCGTGACCGCGCCGGAATTTGCCGAGCGCGCGAAAAAATTCCGCGACCTCTCCACCCTGCCCGAACGCCTCGCCCAAACCGACAGCGTCGCGTTCGAGTACCGCACGAAGGGCGGCGACTGGCATATCTGCCGCTTTTTCGTCAAAAAGCGCGATGAGAACGGCCGCGTGACCCATGTTCTGTACGCGAACCGCCTGACGAGCGACTTTATCCTGCGCGAGCGCAACTGGTACGTCATCGCGGAGGAGGCCAACCGCGCCAGCGCCGCCAAGACCGACTTTCTCTCGCGCATGGCGCACGACATCCGCACCCCGCTCAACGCGCTTCTCGGCTTCGCGGAAATCGCGGAGCAGAACGTAAACGACCCGGAACGCCTGCGCGACGCCCTCGGCAAGCTGACACTCTCCGGTCGCGTCCTCAAGCAGCTCGTCAGCGACATTTTTGATGTCACCCAGCTGGAATCCGGCCAGATGCGGCTCTCGCCAGAGAACTTCGACGTCGAGCAGCTGTTCCGCGGCACCATCGAGCCATTCCGCGAGGACGCCGAGCGCAAGAGGCAGACCCTCGTTCCGGTCTGCCGCGAGATTTCCTTCCCGACCCTGTACGGCGACCCGACCCGTTTGCAGCAGATCTGCGTAAACCTGCTCTCGAACGCCATCCGCTACACGCCCGCCGGCGGCGAGATCCGCTGCGAGTTCTCCGAGGACATCGCGCACACCTCCGGCGACGTGCTGCTGCGGCTCGTCGTGCGCGACAACGGTGTTGGTATCTCCCCGGATTTTCTGCCGCACATCTTCGAAAAGTTCTCCCGTTCGGTCGATACGCGCGTCAATGAGGTGCGCGGAAGCGGTCTGGGACTCGCCATCGTCAAGGAGCTTGTCGAGATGATGCACGGCACCATCGACATCGAAAGCACACCGGGACAGGGCACGACCGCGACGGTCTGCATCCCGTTCCTGCGCTCCGAGCCGGACACAACGAACGCCGTCCTCCCCTGCGATGGTCTGCACATTCTCGTCGCGGAGGACAACGAGCTGAGCTACGAGGTCGCCGCCGAACTGCTCGGCATGTACCATATCCGGACCGAGCGCGCGGAAAACGGCGCTATCTGCGTCGAGCGCTTTCTCTCGACCGCGCCCGGCACGTTCGACGCCATCCTGATGGACCTCCAGATGCCGGTCATGAACGGTCTCGATGCGACGCGCACCATTCGCGGACTCGGCCGCGCGGACGCCGCCGAGATACCCATTATCTCGATGACTGCGAACGCCTCTCCGGCCGATATGCAGAGCTGTCTGGACTCCGGCATGACGCGCCACCTCGCAAAGCCGCTCGATATTCACCAGCTGCTCGATGCGCTGGCCGCCTGCTGCAAAAAAACGCAGGAAAATAGACAGGACCCGACCTGAAATCTTGATTTAAGCGAACGGCTCTGCTATAATTTAATTTGACGGAAGGACTGCTTTTCGGCGGTCCTTTCTTTTCAGAGAAAGATATTTCGGGCGGAAGCGCCCGTTTCCAGGGGGATAACACATATGACTGCGGTTTTTGCGACAAAAATCTTCGCGTTTGATCCGGAGAACATCTCTCAGCGCGTCCTGCTCACCAGGGAACGCCTGCAAGCCATCGACCAGATGAACGGCGAGGGCCGTCAGCAGAGCTTCGCCGCCTCGCTGCTGCTCGAATATGTGCTAAAGCGCCTGTTCCCGAAGGTCGAGCATCCGCTCGAAATCGCGGTCGCGCAGGGCGGCAAGCCCTATCTCGCGAACTACCCCGACATCTACTTCAACCTCTCCCACTCGGGCGAGTGGGCGGTCTGTGCCATCAGCGAAAGCCCGGTCGGCGTAGACATTCAGCACTGCGATGAGGGACGCCGCGACGTCGCGAGCCGCTTTTTCCACCGCGAGGAGATCCGCTATCTGGACGGCCTGCCGCAGTTTCGCCGCGACGAGGGCTTCTACCGCCTGTGGACGCTCAAGGAGAGCTTCGTCAAGGCGACCGGACGCGGCCTCGACCTGCCGCTGCGCTCGTTCTGGGTGGACATCCGCCGCGGCCGTCCGCAGATCGACTGCGGCAATATCGAGGGACAGTACAAGCTGTTCGAGCTTGATTTTCCGGCCGACCCGGAATACCGTCTTGCGGTCTGCGTCCGCGACCTCAGCGAGAGCGAACCGCGGCTGATGGTGCTCTAGGGCAACACCGCACAATTAAAGCTGCGGCGCTTTGCGGAAATTTTGTGCCCTGACTTTGTTACGATTTCACGGTAATACGTCAAGTATTACCGCAAAACCGCGCCTCGTCAGTACGCAAAATTTACTCGCAAATCGCTCTTGTCCAATTATGCGGTATTGCCCTAAACCCCTTTTTTCGCAGAAATATGCCCTCCGGGCGGAGCGATGCGCTCTATCCCGGAGGGCATTTGTGTTTTCTCAACAAGGGCGTTTCGTGCCGATGCTGTCGCCCCACCGCAGAGCGGTCGGCAGCAGCACGCGCGCCGGTTTGTATGTATTCGTTTCGATGAAGGCGATGAGCTGCTCCACCGCCGCCTCGACCTGCCGACTGCACCCGATGTCCACGGTCGTCAGCCGCGGCTCGGCCATCTGGCCCAGCTGGTTGAAGTCCACGCCAACGAGCGAAATATCCTCGGGCACGCGCACGCCGTTCCGGCGGAACACCTTCGCGAGCGTCACCGCGAGCAGGTCGTTGCCGCAGAAAAACGCCTCGGGCAGCTCCTTCTGCCGCTCCAGATGGCGCAGGACTGCGCTTTCGGTCTCCTCATTGTCGCTCCCGGGCAGCAGGTCGAGCCACTCGTCCTGCGTCTGCACGCTGATGCCCGCACGGTAGCAGGACTGGCGAAAGCCGAAATAACGCTCGGAAAACGCCGCGCTGAACAGCGGACTTCCCGCGAAGCCGATGCGCGTAAAGCCTCGCTCCATCAGGGCGTGCACCACCTGATGCGCCGCCATTTCGTTGTCCTCGGTAAAGGTGCAGACCGGCTCGCGGTAGTAGCGTGCGCCGACCGCCACGATGGGCAGACCGCACCGCCTGATGCAGACAAAAAGGCTCTCGTCAATGTCGCCGAGCGTCAGAATGCCGCCCACGCCGGCCTCCTCAATGCGTCGCTGTGCGCCCTCGGGGTCATCGCGGAACTGCTCCGCCTCGGCCGTGACCACGCTGAACTCGTGCGAGGCCGCATAGCTCAGAAAATTCCGGTTGAACTCCGTGTAGGAATAGCTTTCCCGTCTGTGGCGCTCCGCCGAAACCAGACACAGGCTCTGTTTCGTGACCGCCGGCTTGAGCTGCCGTCGGTATCCCATTTCCTCGGCTGCTCGGCGGACGCGGTCGCGTGTCGGTGCACTGATGCCGCTCATGCCGCGAAGCACCATGGACACCGTGTTGATCGACACGCCCGTCCGCTCCGC
>UQVU01000140.1 GCA_900544475.1 uncultured Butyricicoccus sp. | reverse complement strand
CATAAAATAGAATCTGCGAAACAGATTCAAAAATTACGGGAGCATGTATCTCGGAATTTATACAAGGGAAGAAAAAATGTGCCCGCAGGGCGCGGTTTTTCTTCGGTATTCGCTCGAAAGCGTGGTTTCGAGCGACGGACTGAAAGTCCGGTTTACGGTTGCAATGCGGGACGGGTTCGTGTACAATGGACATAGCTGCTGCGAAGGATGCAGCGTTTCCCCATGCAGGAAAGGAAGTCAGCATGAAAGTTTTGATTCTATCCGTCACCGCCGGCTACGGCCACCACGCCACGGCGCAGGCGATCGGAGATATGTTAAAAAGCAAGGGTGCCGAGGTCGATACGCTCGACGTCTACGCCTACATCAGCAACCTGATTAAAACCACGATCGACAAGGGTTATCTGTTCTCGTCCAAGCATATGCAGACGCTTTATCGACTGGTCTATCAGCTCGCGGAGAACAACGGCGCAAGCTATTTCTCCTCCGCGCCGAGCATCATCAACATCATCAACGCTCTGGGCGCGACCAAGTTCGCCCGCGTCATTACCGACCGCAAGCCGGACGTTATCATCTGCACGCACGTTTTCGCGGCGCAGATGGTGGACGAGCTGAAAAAGCGCAAAAAGCTCGCGGACATCATGACCATCGGCATCGTCACCGACTACACGCTCCACCCGTACTGGGAGGACGTGCCGCGCGTGCAGTATATCGTCACGGCGAGCGAGCTGCTGACCTACCGCTGCGTGCAGCGCGGCGTGCCGCGGGAGCGCATCCTGCCGTTCGGCATTCCGGTGCACCCCAAGTTCAATCAGCACCTCGACCGTCAAAAAGCGGCCGATGCGCTCGGCATCGACCCCAAGATGCACACCATTCTGCTGATGGGCGGCAGCATGGGACACGCCGAGCACGTCAAGACCATCGAAAAAATCGTGCAGATCGGCATGCCGTTCCAGATGCTCGTCGTCTGCGGCAACAACCGCAAAATGGAGATGCACGTAGAGAAATTCGCCGCGCGGTACAACGGCAACTGCATCATCCGCCCCTACGGCTTCGTGCATAACGTTGAGGTGATGATGAGCGCGTCCGACTGCATCATCTCCAAGCCGGGCGGTCTGACGGTTTCGGAAGCGCTCGCGAAAAATCTGCCCATGCTGCTCGCTGACCCCATTCCGGGCCACGAGGAGCGCAACGTCGATTTTCTCGTCAACAACGGTATGGCGGCGCTTATCACCAAGCATTTTCCGGTCGATGAGGCGGTGTTCGAGCTGTTCACCAACCCGGTCCGTCTGGAAACCGTGCGCCACACGATGAAGGCGGTCGCACACCCGGACGCCACCGAACGCCTCGCGGATTTCGTTCTCGCGCTGCAATAAATAAGCAAAAGCACAGAGGTTTCACTTCCTCTGTGCTTTCCTTTTGTCGTTATTCGGATTTTATTCCGTAGGGCGGGGTGCCCTCACCCCGCCGCGGCACGGCAGAGATTTCATGGTGCGGCGGAACGCTCAAAAAACACCCCGAGCACCGGCACTCGCGCAATCTTTTCTGCCTCGCCCGGGAAGTCGCGCGAGAGCCGTGCGGCGCAGCGGCGGCAGAAATCCTCGTAAAGCGCCGGATTTTCGCGCATCTGCTGCTTGAACCCCCAGATATGCGTGAAATATCCGCCCTGACCGCCGCCGAACAGCGAGGGCAGGTCGGAAAGCGCCCGGATGCGGATACCTTTCTTTTCGGCGCACATGGCGAGCAGACGCTGCTCGGCGAACACCATGTAGGTCAGCGTGTCGTCCGCCTGCGGCGCGGAGCGCATGAAGCGGATGGCGGTATCCGTGTAATAGCGGCGGAACTCGTCGCTCCCGAAGCAGCACAGCGCGGTATTGAGCGGCGGTACCGTCCAGTCGAATTCATCGAAATCAAAGCCGCGCGAGCGGGAAAACGCGCTTTTGCCGGGGTAAATGGAGGGCACGATGTCCTCGCGGTGGATGGCGGCGGCGTCCACGCCATCGAGCAGCGCGTCAAGGTTTTTCCAGCAGATAAGGTCGGTGTCGAGCATGACGCAGGGCGATTTCATCGCGGCGGCGGCGTACAGCTTTCCGGCGGCCCAGAACGCCCCGGCGTTGATGTCGTCCGGAATGCGGTCGAGCAGGGGGAAAATTCCCTCGTCCCACAGGAAATCCAGACCGAGCGAGGCGTAGTATTCCGCCGCCGGGCTGTCGCAGACCATGCAGATGCCGCCGTTTTCCCTCCGCCAGCACAGCGCGGAGAGCGCGGTGGTCAGCAGCTCGAACGGCTCGACCGCGTAAGGCAGGCCGGGCGCACGCACCGAAAACGGCCGCGTCCAGTTGACGTGAAAGCCGCGCATCAGATCAGCTCCAGTCCGTAGCCGCCGGCCGTGTAAACGCACGAGCCGAACGCATACGAGCCGCCGAACCCCGAACCCGAACCGAAAGAGCCGGAACCGTAGCGGAAGCTCGTGGTGTAGGAGGTCGTGTAGGAGCCGGAGCCGGAACCCGAGCCTGCGGCGAAATACACCGTCTGAATGACCGTGCGCGTGCCGTTTTCCTCGCGAATAACGTCATCTTCGCTCTCGCACGGCGGCAGAGCGCCGCCCATGATGGGCACGGGCGGACGACCGTCCTCGGCTGGATACCAGCCGTCCGGGTAGGGGTCGGCCGCGAAAACGGGAGCAGGCGCAGCGGACGGCGTTTCGGCAGGGTTTTCGTCTGCTTTCGGCGTATCTTCGCACTTTTTCTCTTGCTCGATCGGCTTGAAGTGCCGCGCATAGCTGTCCAGATCAAACACAACTCCGTCGATCTCACGATATTTTTCCGGATTCATTGCCAGAATGCCGTTTGGCTTTGACATGGCGGCACCTCCCTGATTTTTCATCATAATAAAATTATACCGAACCGCATAGGTTTTCGCAACTGTTTTTCAAGGATTCTTTGACAGCGACAGCGAAAGACCGTATAATGAAACTGTCGCGAAACTGACGTTTCGCCGACAATCTGTGTTTTGACTTCGCAAAACACGGACGGATAAAAGTTCCTATGCAGAAACTTTTATCTCTTTAGAGGCATAAAAACCGAGATACATGCTCCCGGTTTTTATCAATTTGCTGCGCAAATTGTATTTCATGCGCGCTCCCGCGCGGCAACTGTAACCATGCAGCATCAGCAGATATAATATATGAACAGAAAAACGAAAAAAGACGTTCTCCGGCGCGGGATTTTTCGCCGCGCGGACGCGGAAATAAACGAAACGGAGCATATCATGGACTTTTTATCACTGGAGCAGTCGGTCTGGACCCGGCTGAAGGAGGAAACGCGCCCCATCGTGCTGTACGGCATGGGGGACGGTGCGGACAAAATTCTCGCGCAGTTCGACCGCCTCGGCATCCGCGCAAGCGGTGTGTTCGCGAGCGATGAATTTGCGCGCGGCAACCTGTTTCACGGCTTTTCGGTGCGAAAGCTGTCGGACACGGTGGCGGAGCTGGGCGAGGACATCGTGATCGTCATTTCGTTCGCGAGCCAGCGCCCCGAGGTACTGGCGAAAATGTACGAGCTTGACGCGAAATACGACGTTGTCGCGCCCGATGTGCCGGTCGTGCCGGGGGCGCTGTTCGACGAAGCGTTCGTGCGGGAGCACAGCGCCGCCATGCAGGAATGCTATGACCTGCTCGCGGACGAGCGTTCGCGCGAGGTGTTCCTCGATACCGTGCGCTTCAAGCTGTCGGGGCGGCTCGAATATCTCCGCCGCAGCGAAAGCGGCAAGGACGAGGTGTTCGAAAATATCCTGAAACCGACGGAAAACGAGCACTTTTCCGACCTCGGCGCGTATAACGGCGACACCATCCGCGAGCTGCTGCACTACACGGACGGCCGCTTTGCGAGCGTTCACGCCCTCGAACCCGACCGCCGCAGCTTCCGCAAGCTGAACGAGTGGGCGTCGGCGAATATCGAGGGCGATGTGACGCTCGTGCAGGCGGGCGCGTGGGACAGGGACGAGATTCGCTGCTTTTCCGACCAGGCGGGCCGCCAGTCGCACGTTGCGAACAAGGGCCGCGAAACCCAGATGCGTGCGCTCGACAGCGTGCTCGGCGGCAGGCCGTGCACCTATCTCAAAATGGACGTTGAGGGCGCGGAGCGCGAGGCGATTTCGGGCGCGGAGCAGACCATTCGGACGTTCGCGCCGAAGCTCAACATCGCGGCGTACCACCGCAGCGAGGATTTCTTTGAGCTGCCGCTCGTTATCCACAGCCTGTGCAAAGATTACGCGCTTTATCTGCGTCACCACCCCTATGTTCCGGCGTGGGACACCAATCTGTACGCGGTCCGGAGATGAGGCGAAAAAAGAGTGGAAATCTCGGCGCACAGGTTGTATAATAAAGACAAATACAGGGCAGGGCAGACCTGTCCGCAGTAAAGGAGATAATTAAA
>UQVU01000139.1 GCA_900544475.1 uncultured Butyricicoccus sp. | reverse complement strand
AGAAAAACCAATCTTAGAGAATACAACTTCTGACCACAGACGAAGAAACAGATTATTATCACCAGTCGTAAAACCATTGTTTGTACTTGCATAGGCATCCATCAATGCGTTTGAGAAAATGGAGACAAACTTCTCACTCACCCAATACGCCACCGGCGAGCCGGGGATTTTGGAGAAGTTATCGGTGCTTACCTGAGCGAAACGGTTTCCGGAAACCGGGAATTCTTTCGGAACGCCGTTTTCAATATCCTGCAACTTAATCTGGTTATAAGTACCCTTGTAAGCGTTGATATGCGCGTTCTGCATCACTGTAACAGCCGTGCCGAAAGCGATGCCCATAACCATGTTTTCCATGTGCATCAAGTTTGTGATATTTTTTGTACGCAGGAGCTTTGTACGCATTTTTTCAAAACTGGACAGGAACATCCAGCTCTGCATCGTAACCATGCAATTAAAACCATGCGGTTTTGCCATATCATTACCGCGTTCCATAAAGCAGGCGAACAAATCGCTCTTGCTGTCTGGGTAATTCTTCTTCACAAACTCGGACAACTTGGCGCTCATGCCGGACGCGCCCATGTACGGCGGGTTGGTCACAACGACATCGTATTTCTGCGCGAGCAGCCGGCGGAAGTTCCACTTCATTTTCGCTTCTTCGTAGGCCGCCTCAAACAGGTTTTCCGTCTGTTCCGGGGCGGGTTCGAGCGTATCGACCTGCAAAATCGAGCCGAATTCGCGGCCCTCCTCGTAGCTGCCGGGGTGGTAGAGGTTCGGCTGAATGCCGCGCGTCAGCAGGCGGCGGTCATACTGCCGTGCCTTCATCATGACCGCGAAATACGCAAGCTGCGCCGCGCGCTGGTCGATGTCGAGGCCGTAGAGGTTGTTTTGCAGGATGCTCTGCGCCGCCTCGCGCTGCGTGACGCCCTGCGCCTCGTAAATCTGCATCAGCACATCAAAAGCGTACACGAGAATATGTCCCGAACCCATGCACGGGTCGATGACCTTGATTTCCTCGGGCTTAATCGTCCGGTACTCCGTGCGGAGCTTTTCGAGCTGCGCCTCGACGTCCGGCTCCTGTTCGGCCTCGTCCAGATAGTATTTCCAATCCGCTTTGAGCGCGTCGTTCGGGTGGCCTTCGAGCCAAAGGCGGCCGAGCGAGTTCTCTACCATGTAGCGCACGATCCAGTCGGGCGTAAACAGCTGCGTTGCCGCCGGAATGCGCTCTTTCGAGATTTTGACGTTCTTTTTGAGCTGCGCGAACGTGTCGTCTTTCAGCTCGGTGTTGTAATACTGATACAGCCAGCCGATAATCTGCACGGCGTCGCGCCAGTCGTCCTCGGGGATGTCCGCGACCATGCGGCCGAGGACGCCGTCGGGTTTGAGAATGTTGTTCGGCAGCAGCATCTCGGTGTAGCCGCCCATGCGCTCGAACATCATCGGTAAGGAGTCGTTCAGCGCGTTGCACTGCGTCAGCAGCAGGTAGCGGTAGAGCGTTTCGGTGTCGTTCGCCTCGATGTACTCCGCGACTTTCGCCGTGTCGAGTCCCGGCAGGTCAACGTGCAGCGCGTCTGACAGAATTTCCGGCTTAAACGCACCGCTTGCGTCCGAAAACACGCGAATGTGCGACGGAAGGTAGTTATTTACCTCCATAAAGCGCAGCGCGATAAACCGGTTGAACCAGGTGTACGCGACCTCCTCCATGACCTGCGTGTAGCCTTTCGCCTCAATCTGGCGAACCAGTTCGCGCCGCTGCGACTTCTCCTCGGCGCTCAGCAGCCGTCCGCCGACGGCTTCCAGCGAAGCGTCGCAGTTCTTTTCGTCGATGCCGTACTGGTAGGCTCTCTGGGAGACCTGCGAAATCAGCTCGTTTCGCGCCCACACGGCAAATTTCTGTATTGCGGGTTTGTTCATCGTTCTGCAACTCCTTTACTGAATCTGTACGCCGTCGCTGTTTTCGAGCACGCGCGTCAGCTTTGCGCGGATTTCCTCAACGTAGCGGTCGATGTCCTCCTGCGTGCGCAGACGCTTGGCCGGGCAGAGATCCATGCGGCGGATGGGTTTGATGTTCAGACGCGGGATGGGGGCATTCGGCTGCGCGGACGGCGTCTGCGGCTCCTCGTGGAGCGCCTCCATGCGGCGGCAGACGGTATCCTTATAAGTAAGCAGCTGTGTTGTCATTGCGTCCAGCTCGGTGAGGGAGGAGGCGTTCTGCGCGGCCTCGCGCTTCGCGGCGAAGTGGTCGTCCGCCTGGTGCAGCAGCACTTCCGCGCCGCGCACCTCGCCCGCAAGCTGATGCACGTCCTCCATGCACTGGCGGATGTTCTCCGCAACCTCCTCGCGCTTCATTTCGAGCAGCTTGCCGTAGGCGGTCTTGACGTTCTGCACCAGCTCGGGCAGCTCGCCGATGCGCTTGTACGGCTTGGCGCTCGTAACGATGGCGGAAATCGTGCTGACGGCGTTCTGGGCGTCCGCGTCGGCGGCGAAGTAGTCGCGCTCGCGGCTGATGCCTTCCAGGCACTTGCGGGCGGAGTCGAACACCACGCGCTGCGTCTTGAAGAACATTTCAACGTCCTCCATGTCCGCCTGCATATCGAGCAGGTCGTCCTGATGCTCGACCATGTGCCGCAGCAGGGTCACGTTGTCCTTGCGCTGGCTGAGAACGTTGTTTATCTGCTCACGCGCCTCGGCCACAAGCTCCTTTTCGGGGTAGGTATCCTTGGCGTAGAAGTCGTTCAGCAGCGTGTCATAGTGCCGGAGCTTTCCCTCGAAGGTGTCGAGCACGAAGCGGATGAGGCCGTCCTCGTCCGACGGAATATCCATCGCGTTCAGGTACTCGCGCAGGAAGGTGACGCTCTGGCGCATCAGGCTCTCCGAGGGCGCGATGCGGCGTGCCACGATAGCCTTGTCGATTTCGCTCTTTTTGCGCAGGAAATCGACCAGACGGCGGTCGTCCCGGGCAATCACCGCGCCGCCGTACTGGATCTGGATTTTCTGCTGTACGATGAGCCGCGCGGTAACGGACGCGATGTCGATTTCCTTCCAGCCGTAGGGGATGCCCTGATAGCGGCGCTGTACGTCACCCATCGAGGTCTTGAGCATCTTCTGGTTCTGGAGTTCGAGCCACTGGCTGATTTCGCTCAGGGCTTCCTCGTTGTTCGCGCCCGACCCGGCGATCGTGAAATCGTCCTGGTCGGAGCCGTTCAGTACGGCGAGAATATCCGCGTCACCGTCTGCGAAGCGGTTTATCATGTGCAGCTTGGAATATACGCTTTCGACAAGACTGCGCATGGCGGCGTCCAGCTTGTCCTTCGCCGAGCCGCTTTTGAGCGTCAGAATTTCGCCGTGAACGTAGAATTTGCCGCCCACGATGGCCTTTTCAATCTGGCTGCGTGCGTGACCTTCGAGCTTTGCGGCCTCTGCGTTGCGGTCGCGGATAATGCGCTGAATGCTGTCCGAAAGCTGCGAAACATTACGCTGCTTGACGTATTTGCGGATTTTCATCGCCTGTTCCAGCTCGTCGAAGTAGGGCGTTTCGTCCGACAGCACGACGATGACCTCGTTGTTTACCTGCGAGTCCATGATGAGCCGCTGGTCGCCCGCGCCGTACAGGTCGCTCGCCACCGTCACGATGCGCAGCCGCATGCCGCCGGAGGACGCGCCGTTCAGCGTTTCGTCAACGAACTGGTCGTAGGCGAAGTCATAGCGGCCGAACTTGAACTTTTTCGCCGGGTAAATCTCGCCGTAGACCGTATTCATGATGCTCTGCACAATCTGCGCGCTGTCCACGGCCGTGTTCTTGATGTCAATCGCGATGTCCTGCTCCTCGTCCGTCAGGAAGGAATAGGTGTCGCCGTTGCGGGCGATGTAGTTCTGCGAGAGCAGGCGTTCGAGGGACGCGGTGATAGAGGCACGGAGCGCGATTTTATCCGTATGAATGTCGTCGATCATCAAAATGGAAATGTTCTCAATGTTCGACTTGATGTCGTCGATGTATCTCACGAGGTACAGCAGCTTGAGCACCGCAACGTCCTGCTGTTCCAGACCGTCATGCGCGTCCGCGGCGTTCTGGCAGCGGTCGATGACGCGGCGGATGGCGCTTTCAAGGAAGGTGTGCACCGTGTCGTAAAACTGGTAGAAGGGGACAAGAGCGTTTTCGTCCCGGCCTTCGATTTTCTGCGCGGCCTCCTGGAAGCCGGACAGCATGGAGCGCTCGCCGCCGGACAGGTGCTTGCCGGAGTTGCCGTGCTTGCGGATTTCCGCGAGGACCTTCTGGATGATGATGAACTGATAGGGGACGAACGGGAAGGTGTCGCTGAACTCCTTCGCGTCCGCGAAGCCCTTGATGTCGAGAATGGGGTTGTCGAACGCAAACAGGCTCTTGAGGCCGGAAGCCTCCTTTTCGTACTCCATGCGGAGCAGCTGGTCGGCGTCCTCGGTCTTGGCGAGCACGCGCTTCTTGATAACCTCGTCAACCGAGGAGGAGGACAGGCTCAGAC
>UQVU01000138.1 GCA_900544475.1 uncultured Butyricicoccus sp. | reverse complement strand
TTTCTCTGCGGCCCCGGCTTGCATTCCGCATGGAATGATGCTATCATTAGACGGTATCAAAATTTTAACCTCGCAAATTGGAGATAAGATATGTTAGAACTGAAAGATTTCGAAGCGGCGGCGGAACGTCTGAAAAACGTTATCCACAACATCCCGCTTTCCACCTCCGCGACCTTCTCCGCCATGACCGGCGCAGAGGTCTACCTCAAGTATGAAAACCAGCAGAAGACCGGCTCCTTCAAGGTGCGCGGCGCGTACAACAAGATCATGAAGCGCTACGCCGAGGGCGACCTGCACGCAGTCGTTGCCTCCTCGGCAGGCAACCACGCACAGGGCGTTGCCTTCGCGGCAAGCTCGGTCGGCGTCAAGTCCACCATCGTCATGCCGCGCTCCACGCCGATCGCCAAGGTCTCCGCGACGCAGGGCTACGGCGCGGACGTCGTTCTCGCGGGCAACATCTACGACGAAGCCTACGCCAAGGCGTGCGAGATCTGTGAGGAGACCGGCGCGGAGTTCATCCATCCGTTCGACGATGAGGACGTCATGGCCGGTCAGGGCACCATCGCGCTCGAAATCCTGCGCGACCTGCCGTTCGTTGACATGATTTTCGTTCCGGCCGGCGGCGGCGGACTGATTTCCGGCGTGGCGGCCTGCGCAAAGCAGATCAACCCGCGCATCCAGATCATCGGCGTACAGGCCGAGGGCGCTCCGGCTATCGCGAACTCCTTCCGCGCGGGCGAGCGCAAGCCGTCCGACACCGTTCACACCATTGCGGACGGCATCGCGGTAAAGACCCCGGGCGAAAAGACCTTCGAGTACATCCAGAAGTACGTGGACCGCGTCGTTACGGTTTCGGACGACGAAATCGCGTCCGCTGTTCTGCTGCTGCTTGAGAGATGCAAGCAGGTCGTTGAGACCTCCGGCGCGGCTCCGCTCGCGGCTGTCCTCAACAACAAGGTGGACGTCAAGGGCAAGAAGGTCGTCTGTGTGCTCTCCGGCGGCAACATCGACGTTTCCTTCATCCACAAGATCGTAGAAAAGGGCCTTATCACCCGCTGCCGTCAGCTGAAGTTCTCGGTTCTCATGCCGGACGCGCCGGGCGCACTCGAGCGCTTCGCGCATATCGTTGCACAGCAGAACGCGAACATCATCTCGTTCCAGCATGACCGCGTACAGACCGACCTCGAAATCGGCGAGGCAATCATTCACGTTGTCTGTGAGCTCGGCGGCGTCGAGCACGCAAAGCGCCTCATCGACACCCTCAGCCGCGAAGGCTACAAGGTGTTCACCTCGCAGATTTAACAAGCGGTTACATAAAGAAAAAGCACAGAGGAAATCAAACCTCTGTGCTTTCTTTTTGATGTGGCATCTTGTTGCCGCAAATACAGCTGCCGCGCGGCAGCGCGCATGAAATACAATCTGCAAAGCAGATTGATAAAAACCGGGGGCGTGTACCTCGGTTTTTATGCTTCTAAAGAGAGAAAAGTTTCTGCATAGGAACTTTTCTCCGTCCGTGTTTTGCGGCGCGAAGCGCTGTCAGAACACACTTGTCGGCAAAACGTCAGTTTTGCGACAGTCTAAGCACAGAGGAAATCAAACCTCTGTGCTTTCTTTTTGCAGTTTTGCGACAGTTATTCTCGGTCAAAGGACGCGAGCGGACGCGGACGGTGGTCGAGCAGCGCGCGCTCGACGCTCCAGTAGAACGACTGCTCGCCGAGCAGCTCAACGATACCGGCGCGGCGGAGCATGGTCATGGTCGCGGTCGGAACGCCGCAGACAACGACGTCGATGCCGCGCTCCTTCAGCTCGCGCAGCATGGGCAGCAGCGTCTGCGCCGCAGAAACGTCTACGCTCGGCACGCCGCGCATCGAGAGCAGCAGCGTGTCGCACGCGCCGATGTGCTCGGGCAGCTCCTCAATGGTGCCGATGTTCGCGAACAGCAGCGGGCCGGTGATGTAGGCGACCATCGCGTTGCTGTAACGCTCGTTCAGCGTGTCGTCGTCCGTCTTGAGGCGGGACATATCGACGCGCTCGTAGTTGATCTGGAGCTTGGACAGACGGGCTACCATCAGGATAAGGCCCAGACCTACGCCGACTACGATGGCAACCGTCAGGTCGAACACGATCGTACACGCCATCGTGATGGCGAACTTCGCGATAGCGCCCTTGAAGCGATGCTGGAACACGTAGCGGATCGCGTGCCACTCGTTCATGCGCCATGCGGTGACCATCAGCACGCCCGCAAGCGCCGCCATCGGTACGTTCGAAATGATCGGCGCGAGCACGAGCATCATGATGAGCAGGCCGAGCGCATGGAAGATACCGGTCAGCCGGGTCTGTGCGCCCGAACGGACGGCAACCGAGGTACGCGCGAGCGCGGCGGTCGCCGGAATGCCGCCGAACAGCGGCAGGACCATGTTGCCGACGCCCTGCGCCAGAAGCTCCTGGTCGTTGTTCAGCTTGACGCCGGTCGCACGGCCGGCAGACGCGCCGCACAGCAGGCTTTCGAGCATATTGAGCACCGCGATAGAGAACGCCGGTGCGAGCAGCGCCGGGACAGCCGTCCAGTCGATCTGGCTCGGAGAGAGGCGGTCAGGCAGCATGATAGACTTCGGAATGTCGCCGACAGTCGCGATGTCCAGCTTGAAAATCATGGTTGCGGCCGTGGCGACGATAATGCCGACGAGCGAGGCCGGAACGACGGCGTTCCACTTCTTCGGGAAGAACACCATCAGGAGCACAACGAGCAGCGAAACAACAGTCGTCGTGACGTCCGGATGAAAGCCGAGCGTGCCGTAGCTTGCCAGCTTCGCAAGCGCCGAGCCGCCCTCGGAATGCGTGCCGAAGAAGTTGTCGATCTGGCCGAGTGCGATAATGACCGCGATGCCCGACGTAAAGCCGGTGATGACCGGCGCCGGCACGAACGCGGTCAGGTTGCCGAGATGCAGCACCGCCGCGATGATCAGCATGATGCCGGCGAGGAAGGTCGCCACGAACATGCCCTGCATACCGTAAGCGCCGATCAGCGAGCCGAGGATGGCCGCCATCGCGCCGGTCGGGCCGGAAATCTGATAATAGCCGCCGGTCAGCCCCGAGATGACCAGACCCGCAACGATCGCCGTGACCAGACCGCAGGCCGCCGTTGCGCCCGCAGAAACGCCGAACGCAAGCGCCAGCGGCAGCGCGACCGCCGCAACGGTCAGACCGGCCATCAGGTCCTGCGACAGCTTTTTGCCGTTATAACCCGCAAACTCCCGCCGGAGCTGCTTGAAAAAGCTCATTCCCATTTTTATTCCCCTTATATCTATATATTGGACACAAAAAAAATTCCGCTTTTCTCTGCGGAACCGTCGGGAGCAGCCGCTCCCCCCCGCCGAACCGCCGTCCGGCATTCGCTTTGCCTTTGCGGACTTTACGCCGCGTCCGCGCCTTGCGCCATCATCTCCTTCAAAAACAGATTTATCCCCTTAATTTTCTCCGTTCTGCGTAAAGACACAGATATATAGTTATTATACCACTTATTAACTGCAAAGCAAAGTATGAATTTCGTTCCAATTTTCTCCCGTGTTTGTTGCAAACGCAAAAAAGGACCGCCCGTGGCAGTCCCTTTCGATTCAGTCTTCGGTTTTCTTCTTTTCGTCTGCGGAAACGATATAATTATGGCGATATCTGCTCGGCGGCATACCGACATTCTTCGTGAACTGGAGATTGAAGTAACTCTGCGAGTCATAGCCAACCATTTCTGCGATACGTGCGACCGAAAGCTCGGTCGTAATGAGAAGCGTCTGTGCCTCTCCGATGCGGCGGCGCAGCAGATACTGCACCGGCGAGTAGCCGCTCATCTGCTTGAACACATGGGAAAGATAGTACGGACTGATGCGCAGCGCCTCGCCCATGCTCTGGAGCGTGATCGGCTCCATGTAGTGCCGGTCGATGTAATCTTTAATGCGGCTGCCGAGGATGTGCGGCTCGTCCGCCGGATTTTCCCGCGTCTCCCCCACACCCTCGGTGACGGTGAGGACGGAAACCAGCAGCGCGTGCAGCAGGCTCGTGCAGAACAGCTCCGCGTGCGGCTCGCCCGCCGCCAGATTGCGGAACATCATGACGAACAGTTCCTTCATATCCTCGAAATACCGTCCGGTCGGAAAAACGTAGCCTTTCTCATCCGAAATCAGGGCGTTTTCGCGCAGACCGGGCATATGCAGTCCCCCGACCCCGACACAGTAGCTTCCGACCTCCATATCCGGCCCGGACACCTCGTCGTGCACCACCCCGGCGTTGTAAACCAGCAGGTCGCCCGCCGTGATGACAACCTTCTTATCGTGAATGAGGTATTCGCTCGAGCCGCTGCAGATCAGGATCAGCTCAACGGCATCCGCGTGCGCGTGCATGACGCGCGGATGGGCGCTCGCGTCCGGGCGGATCTCGCTGACATAGAGCAGACGCGGCTGATTTTCGCCGGTAAACACCGGTCGGACGTCGCGTTTTACGAAGCATTGTACGTTCAGACTCCGCTCCCCCATGATAGCTTGCCCCCCTTTCTCCCCGCAGGATAACGAAAAAGGACCTG
>UQVU01000137.1 GCA_900544475.1 uncultured Butyricicoccus sp. | reverse complement strand
GAAAAACCGCGCCCTTCGGGCACATTTTTTCTTCCCTTGTATAAATTCCGTGATACATGCTCCCGGAATTTATGAATCTGCTTCGCAGATTCTATTTTATGCGTGCTGACGCACGAAGCGCAGTATATCAATCCGACTTTATCGACAAACCGATATTTTTGTGCGTTTGCCTATTTTATTTTAGCCGGAAGTGTACTATAATAAAAAGAAACACAGCTTTCGCTGAAAAAACCAGAACAAACAGGAGGCTTAGGGAAATGGCCCTGTCTATCAAGCCCTACATTGAAAATAAGGAAAGAATTCACCTCATCGGCATCGGCGGCGTATCCATGAACTCGCTCGGCGAACTGCTGCTGAGCAAGGGGGTACCGGTTTCGGGTTCCGACCGTCTGCGCACCGACGTCACCGCCCGTCTGGAGGCGCTCGGCGCAAAAATCACCTACGAGCACAAGCCGGAGAACGTAGAGGGCGCGGCGCTCATCGTGCGCACCGCCGCCGTTCACGACGAAAACCCCGAGATCGTCCGCGCACATGAACTGGGCATTCCGGTCATGGAACGCGCCGAGGCATGGGGTCACATCATGCGCGACTACGACAACGTTGTCTGCCTCTCCGGCACGCACGGCAAGACCACCTCGACCTCGATGATGACCATGATGACCATGGAGGCGCAGATGGACCCGACCGTCATGGTCGGCAGCAACCTGCCCGCCATCGGCGGCACGCTCCGCATCGGCGGCAAGAGCTGCTTCGTGGCCGAAAGCTGCGAGTACACCAACTCCTTCCTGCGTTTCGCGCCGACGATTTCGGTCATTCTGAACGTAGAGGAGGACCACCTCGACTTCTTCAAGGACATCAACGACATTATCCACTCGTTCCACGAGTTCGCCGAGCTGACCCCGATGAACGGTCTGATCGTGGCGAACCACGATGACCCGAACGCAATGCGTGCCGTAGCGCACATCGACCGCCGCATCCGCACCTTCGGCGTCACCCCGGACGCGGACGTTTACCCGACCGAGGTGCGTGACGAGAACGGCTACTACCGCTTCACGGTCAACATCGACGGCAGAGAGTACGCGAAGGTCGCGCTTTCCGTGCCCGGCCGCCACAATATGCTCAACGCCCTCGCCTGCTGCGCGGCAGCGGAGTTCCTCGGCGTTTCGGGCGAGGCTGCGGAAAAGGGCCTGAACAAGTTCACCGGCTCGTCCCGCCGCTTCCAGCTGGTCGGCAAGATGCCGAACGGCGCGACCGTTGTGGACGACTACGCGCACCACCCGAGCGAGATGAAGGCGACCCTCGCCACCGCGAAGGAAATGCACTTCGACCGCATCATCTGCGCGTTCCAGCCGCACACCTACACGCGCACCAAGGCGCTCTTCCCCGAGTTCGTGGATGCGCTCAAGCAGTGCGACCAGGCTGTTCTTGCGCCGATTTACGCCGCACGCGAGCAGAACACCATCGGCATCTACTCCTCGGACATCGCCAAGGAAGTCCCGGGCGCGGTATCCTTTGACTCGTTCGACGAAATCGCGGACTACATCCGCGCGAACGCCGGCCCGAACGACCTCGTGCTCACCATGGGCGCAGGCAACATCAACACGGTCGGCCCCATGCTCATCAAGTAAATTTTGAACGAAAAGCGACTCTGTCTGCGCATTTCCCTGCGTACGGAGCCGTTTTTTCGTTTTAAGGGACAAAAGCGATTTGCAAGAAAATTCTGCATACTGACGAGGCGCGGCGGACAGCTGCTCCGCTTTCCTGTAAAAGAGATTGAAAACCTGCGAAAATCACCAATATCTTCCGCTAAAGCGCACATTTTCGACATGAAACCGCGAATTTTCTCTGTCGGAAGTCTTGTCATACGCGCCTCGCCTGTGATAGAATGGAGCGATGACGAGGTAACGCTTTCGATAAAGTCAATTTTTCGAGAATGCAGTGTTACGCGCGGGAGCGCGCATGAAATAGATTTTGCATCGCAAAATCATAAAAACCGGGAGCATGTATCACGGCTTTTATACCTTGAGAGGGAGAAAGTTTCCGTATGGGAACTTTCGGACGTCCGTGTTTTGCAAAGTCAAAACACAGATTGTCGGCGAAACTGTAGTTTCGCGACAGGCTCGACGAGGTAATGCTTTCGCTCGCGCCCGAAAACGGTGCCGGACGCACCGTGCGGTACGCCGCCGTGCACGCGAAGGAAATGCGCATTCTTGCGGATGCCTCGTCGCTTGAAATCTTTGTAAACCACGGCGAAACCGTGCTCACGACGCGCTGTTACCCCGACCCGGCATCGCGCGGCGTCCGCCTGAGCGGCGGCACGGCTTCTCTCCGGAGCATGAACAGAATGGAGTATTCGGATGGCACTTCCCCATAATCCGTATAAAATACTGGCGCTCGACCTGGACGGCACGCTGCTGAACGAACGCAGCCGCATCTCGCCCCGCGATGCGCAGGCGGTCCGCCGCGCACAGGAAAGCGGCGTGCAGATCGTGCTCTGCACCGGGCGGAACGTCCGCGAGGTACGCGCGTTCAGCGAGCAGCTTCTCGCGCCCCCGGACTGGCTCGTGACCTCGAGCGGCGCGGCGGTGCAGCGTCCGGACGACAGCGAACCGCAGTTCTTCAGCGGCCTCAGCCACACCATGTGCGAGGATATTCTCGCGCTCTGCGAGGACTTCGACACCGACCCCTGCTTCTACACCACGCAGTCGCTCTATTACGGCCGCGCGTTCCGCTCGCTGCTGCGCCGGATGGAGCAGAACGGCCGCGTCATCATGGACGAAACGGCGGACGGCTATTTCTACATCGACAGTCGGGAAGAATGGGAAAAAGTGCTCGAAACCGAGCCGTTTCCGTTCGCGAAGGCCATTCTCTATCCCTCGCACGACATTTCCGACCTGCTCGTTTTCCGACTCACCGAAATGGGGCATTTCGAGCTTGCGCCCTCGGTGATGTTCGGCGGCGAGCTTCACAACATCGAAATCAACCGCCGCGGCGTCAACAAGGGACAGAGCCTGCGCTGGCTCGCGAAAACCCTCGGTCTGACGATGGAAAACGTTGTGGCCATCGGCGACAGCGACAACGACCTGACCATGCTCCGCGCGGCCGGTCTGGGGATTGCCATGGGAAATGCCGCGCAAAATATCCGCCTGACGGCAGACGCCGTGACCGCCGCCAACGCGGAATGCGGTGTCGCGCAGGCGATAGAAACGTACATCCTGGAGGAAAAGCTATGAAAACAGTGGTGGCGATAGGCGAACTGCTCATCGACTTCGTGCCGCAGCAGAAAGGCTGTGCACTCGATGAAGTCGTGCAGTTCGAGCGCGTGGCGGGCGGCGCACCGGCGAATGTGGCGACGGCAGTCGCGCGGCTCGGCGGTCACTCGCGCATGGTTTCTCAGGTCGGCGAGGATGCGTTCGGCACGCACATTCTCAAGGTGCTGAACGCCGCAAACGTGGATACTTCCTCGGTTTTCCGTACAAACCGCGCCAATACGGCGCTCGCGTTCGTGTCGCTCGACAAAACGGGCAACCGCGAGTTCTCGTTCTACCGCAACCCCTCAGCCGACCTGTTTCTGGACGAAACGCAGATAGCACCCGAAATGTTCGAAAACTGCGCGGCGCTGCACTTCTGCTCGGTCGATTTAGTGGACTGGCCGGTGCGTCAGGCGCACGTTCGCGCAATCGTGCTTGCGAAGCAGGCCGGGGCGTTCCTCTCGTTCGACCCCAACGTTCGCCTGCCGCTCTGGAGCAGTCCGGCCGACTGTCAGGCGGCGATACGGAAATTTCTGCCGTATGCCGACCTTGTGAAGCTGAGCGACGACGAAATCGAGTTCGTGACCGGCTGCGCGGACGAGCGCGAGGCGGCGGAAAAGCTGTTCGCGGGCGGCGCGAAGATGGTCGTCGTGACGCGCGGCGCGAGCGGCTCGGCGGTCTACACGCCAAAGGCTTCCGCCGAAACCGAAACGATTGCCGTCCCGGTCACGGACACGACCGGCGCGGGCGACTCGTTCATCGGCTCGTTCCTCTATCAGCTGACGCGCGACGGCGTGACGGCGGACACGCTTTCCGCTCTGCCGGAGAGCAGGCTCGCGGCGTATCTGCGCTTTTCCGCGCGTTGCGCCTCGCTGACCGTGCAGCGCAAAGGCGCCGCCATGCCGACCTTGGAGGAGGTACGCGAGGCGTACCCCGACTAACCTTTTCGCCCTCGGAGGGCAAGCGCCATTTTGCCGCCTTCAGCGGCGGGAGAAATGCTGCCGGGCGGCAGCCGGGGATTTCGCACGCTGCGGCGTGCGGGACGTGCCGCCTTCGACGGCGGGAGAAATGCTGCCGGGCGGCAGCCGGGGCATTGCAAAAGGGGGTACAGGACACCCGGACTGGCGTCCCGGTTTCCTATACCCCCTCTTGCGACTCCCCCTGACCTTCCGGTCTGCTGCTCAGCGTAGCTTCGCAGCTAATAAGCGGGGGTCGCAATTAAAACCGCTCTATCATTCGGGGCGGTTTGCCGCCGCTTGGGGTTGGCTTGCCTTCGGCGGCGCGCTTGATTTCCGCGCATAACAGTGCGCGGCAGCGAGGTCAGGTCA
>UQVU01000136.1 GCA_900544475.1 uncultured Butyricicoccus sp. | reverse complement strand
CTGACCTTCTTCCTTTTCTCTGTCGCGAAACTACAGTTTCGCCGACAAATGTGTTTTGACTTCGCAAAACACGGACGGAAAAAAGTTCCTATGCAGAAACTTTTTTCTCTCAAAAAAAGACACTGCTTTGGGGGAGCAATGTCTTTGATAATTCATTCTAACACAGACGGCGAAACATTACAATGCCTTTTTTGATAAAAAAATTCAAATTTCGCCAGAAAATAAAAAAATCCATGAAAGAACCGCCGGTGCAGTCCTGCAAGAGGATGCAAGCCGGCGGCTGATTTTATTTAAGAAAGTGTATCCGTCTGGGGAAGCGTATCGGTCGTGGCAGCGTCGGGGGACTCGGGCGCGGTTTCGGCGGGCGAGGCCAGAGCGCTGTCGTTCGTCTGCTGCTCCTCGGTCGGTTCAACGACCGTAATATCGCAATACTGGTAGGCGGTCGAGCCGTCCGTGCGCGTTACGCGGCAGGTCAGGCAGGTCTCGCCCGGGCGGTAGGTGCGGAAGGTGCAGTAGTAGGTCTTGCCGTTCTGGGACGCCTGCGGCACGGCCTCGGCAATCGACGGGTCGTCCACGATCCACTCGACGCTCTCGATTTCGTCGGTGTAGCTGTCCTCGGTCATGACCGTGGTCTGGGTAGACTTGTCGAAATAGAACTCGTAGCCGGAGAAAATCTGGCGCAGAACGATAACGCCGTCCTGCGTGGTGTCGATGCTGGTCGGCACGGCGGTCGTTTCGGTGTAGGCGGGGAGGGTGATGGTGTTCCGGTCGAGGATGGCGTTTTCGTGCGGCTCCACAAGGTCGAACACGGCGGTATCCGTGTATTTGCCCCACTTGACGGTCAGCTCGACTGTGCCGGTGGAAACCTTTTCGCCGAGCGGGTCGCCGGGGATGGAAACCGTGCCGTCGTCCGGGTCAAAACGCAGCATGGAGCGGCGGTTGACCGACCATTCAAGCTCGCTCGCCGGGATGGCGTCGCCGGTCGCGCGGTCGTAGGCGGAAACGTAGGTGACGAGCGCACAGCTGCGCGCGGCGAGAACGCGGTGGTGCACGGTCAGCTCAACGCCCTGCTCGGGCTCGTCCTCACTGCTGTCCGTGCTCGTCCACGGATTGACAAAGCTGCTGTCCTCGCTCTGTGTGTCGGTCTGAGCGGACGCCGTATCGTCCGGCGTGTTTTCAATCTGCGGATGCGAAATCCAGCCGATGAGCGCCGCGGCGCACAGCACGAGCGCAAAGACGGCGGCAAAGGTTTCGTGCCGGTGACCGGAGAGGAACACCAGAAGCGGTGATTTTCCGGCCTTTTTCGCGGCATCGCGTGCGGCATCGCGGGCGGCCGCCTTTTCGGCAGACGCGGCCTTTCGTCCGGCGTTTTCGAGCGCGGACTGCACGAGCCGCGTGACCGCCTGCGCGTCAAGCTCGCTTGCCTCGGCATCGCGGCACAGGAAATGCCGCAGAAAGGGCAGAAGCGACACGCCGGAAAGCGCAAGGTCGCGGCTGCGGTGCGCGTGGAAGCCGTGCTCGAACGTGCTCTGCGCACCGCCGAGACGGGTTTTGACCGCGCTTTCCGTGATGTGGAGCGCGGACGCGATTTCGCTGACGCTCATTTCGAGGTAGTAGTACATGAGGACGCACTCGCGCTGCACATCGGGCAGGGAGGCGGTGAGTTCTGCGGCCAGACGGCGGTTTTCGTTGCTGTCGAGCACGCTGTCCGGGAGGACCTGCGCCGGGCCTTCCATGAACGGCGCGGACTCAGCCGGGGTTCCGGCGCTGCCCTTCGAGGCGGCGCGGCACAGACGGGCGGCGGTGCTCACCGCCCAGAGCGGAAAATCATCGTCGTTTTTGAGTGCGCCAAGGCCGCTCAGCAGCTCGCAGAAGATTTTTCGTTCGGTTTCGGCGGCGCGGCGCACGTCCTTCAGCGTTTTCAGGCAGTAATAGTAAATGCGCGGCTGCACGGCGCGGAGCAGTTCCTCCTGCGCCTCTGCGTCGCCCTTTCGACAGTGCGCAAGCAGGCGGCGCGTGTCCTCGTTCAGCATAGTCGATCTCTCCTTGTGCGGCCGGTCTGCCGCATAACATTCTTATTCATCTTACAGTATAGTTTACGCAAAAACCAATGTCAAACCCTCAACGGAAAAGTTCGCAGAAAATTCATAGGGACAGAAAAATACCCGCCGCGATTTGAGCGACGGGCAGAAAAAGTCAGGGATTAAGGCAATACCGCATAATGGGACAAGAGCGATTTGCGAGTAAATTTTGCGTACTGGGGAGGCGCAGCTTTCATTGTGCGGTGTTGCCTTAAGCGTTTTCCGCGATTGTGACGACGGTCGGCGTGCAGATTTCGTTTTCCTCGGGGGTGCGCTCGTAGACCAGATGCTCGAACAGCAGGCGCAGCGCAAGGCGGCTCTGCTCGGCGTGGTCGGCGCTGACCGCACAGGCGACTTCGCCCTCGCGGACGAGAGCGGAAATCTCGGCGCTGTTCTCCATGCACAGCAGCAGCGGACGCTTGGCCGGTTTGGCGTCGCGGATGGCGCGGCAGACCTCGGGCACGCAGCCGCAGGTGATAAAGAGCGCGTCCAGCTCGGGGCAGCGGGTCAGCAGCGCACGGGTGTTCATGTAGGCGAGCTTGGGGGAGGGCTTGGTTTCGGCGGCTTCCGCCAGCTCGATGCCCACGGGGAGCGCGTCCGCAAATGCCTGCTCCGCCGGGGTGCGCTCGCCGGGGATGCGCAGAATGCCGAGCTTTCCCTCGCTTCCGAGCAGGAGGGCAAGCATACGAGCCGCCGTGCGGCCTGCCTGCTGCGCGTTCTGCTCGATGCGGCACAGACACGGCGCGTTTTCCGGGGCGTGGTGGACAAGAACGAGCGGAATGCCGGCCTCGTGCAGGGCGGAAAGCTCGTTTTCGACCTCCTCGCCGCTCGACACGCACGCGGCAACACCGGCTGCGCCGGACTCGCGGAACTCGCGCAGCACAGCGGCCTGTGCCTTGGTATCGGCGGCATCTGCCTGCCGCAGGTCGAGCGTGATATTGAAGCCGGAGAAGTCCGGACGAACGCGCTCCACGCCGCGCAGCAGGTCGGGCACGGCCTGACCGGTCAGCAGAACGCCGACCACCAGCTTCTTCTTCTGATAATTGAGCGCCTTGGCGAGCGGGTTGGACTCGTAGCCGTATTCCTTGAGCAGGGCGCGGATCTGCTCGCGCTTGGCCTCGCTCACGCCCGGACGGTCGTGAATGACCTTGTCAACCGTGGATTTATGTACGCCCGCCATATCGGCGATCTGTTTGAGTGTTACTGACATAATCGTTCCTCCGTTGCTGAGAGACCGGTTTTCTTTTTCTATTATCGCGCTTTTTCGCGGTCTGCGCAAGAGAAAATTCGAAAAATACCAGAAAAGTACCGCCCACAGGCGAGCTGTCTGCGGGCGGTGCTGAAATTATGAGCGGAGATAGCGGAGCGTTTCGGCGATATTTTCCTGATGCACTTCGGCGGGGTGGAAATGCAGCAGGTTGAAATTCAGGTTGATGAGCGAACCAAGCCCGAGCGCGGCGATGATGGTGCCGATGCCGAACTGACCGCCGAGGAAAAAGCCGGACACCGTGACCAGAATATCCACGCAGACGCGGCAGAAACCGGCGGAGCGGCCGCTTTTCCGGGCGAGCGCGACCATCAGCGCGTCACGCGGCCCTGCGCCGAGCGCACTGCGCATATACATCCATGTGCCGAGCGCGAGCAGCTCCAGCCCTGCGAGCAGCATGACGATGCCGCCGGGGAGCGAATGCAGCTGCGGCACCCAGTCGAGCGCGAGCATCGCGTCGATGCACACGCCGCAGCCGATGATGTTGACGATCGTGCCAAGGCCGAAGCTCTCGCCGAACACGATCGCAAGGCCGATGGCGGCGGCGCCCGCGATGATGGAAGCCACGCCGTAGGTGATGGGCAGGACGAGCGTCATGCCCTGCTGAAGCACGCTCCACGGCTCCAGACCGACGTTCGCCTGAAGCATGAGCACGATACCGATGGAACTGACCGCGATGCCGGCGAGCAGCCAGACAAGGCGGCGTCCGTAATCATGCAGCATGGTGACACCTCCGTATGCTATTCTGTTTCGCCTTTCAGCTGCGCCAGATGGCGGTAAATGCTGGCCTGTGAGCAGGAAAGCGCCGTGGCGACGTCCTTGACCGCGCCCTTGAGCAGGAAAATGCCGCCTTCCTTGAGGGACGCGACAATCTGGAGCCGCTCCTCGGGCGTCAGGCGGTCGGCGGTCACGCCGAGGCGCGTCAGCTCGTTGGCCACCGCGTCCTCCGCTACGTCGCCGATGGAATTATGGAAGCTCTCCGGAGAGACTGCGGGGGGACACGCCGGCTTGTCCGAGAACTGCGACTCGTCGATCTGCACATGCGCCTCGACGAAGCGGTCGGGGTGGCACAGCTTGAGGATGGCGTCGCTCGCCTCGCGGAACTTTGTGTCGTCGAAATTGATGCACAGCATGCCGATGAGCTTGCCGTTCTGCTTGATGAACATGGTAGAGGAGCGGAGGACCTTGCCCTTTGCGGACATACCGCAGTAGTGCAGACGGTAATCCTGTACCTCATAGCTCTTATCCATTAAAATTTTGAG
>UQVU01000135.1 GCA_900544475.1 uncultured Butyricicoccus sp. | reverse complement strand
CTCGTAGCCGATGGCGCAGTCTGCTGTGTCCTGAATGACACGCGCGGTCTTTTCGATGAGGTCGATGGTCTCCGGCGTGGCGGTCGAGTCCAGAACGCTTTCCAGCAGCTCGGTCAGCTGACCGAGGCCGACGCGGCACGGAACACATTTGCCGCAGGTCTGCGCATGGCTCAGGCGCAGGAACGAAAGCGCCATATCGACCGGGCACAGTCCCGGAGGACTTGCGCTGATACGTCTTTCTACGTCACGGTAAAGCCCCTCAACAACGGTTTCAGCGCGTCCCGGTGTCTCGATTGATAAACGGCTCATATTTTTCCTCCCTTCCCGGCTTTCGGGAAATATACATAAAAAATGATATTCTTTTTCATTCAAAATGTCAATCAATTTCGTGAAAATGCCAAGATGTTTTCCTCGTGGCACACAAAAGGCTTGACAGAACGCACCGCTATCTGGTATACTATTCTGGCATTAAAAGCGAATAACTTCATCCGGGTGTAGCGCAGTTGGTAGCGCGCCTGCTTTGGGAGCAGGATGCCGCAGGTTCGAATCCTGTCACTCGGACCATTACAAAACCTGTTGTTTCAACGCGAAACGGCAGTTTTTCTTTATTTTCTGAACTCATCGTGTTTGATGGGTGAAATTTCCAAAGTGCCGAAAAACCGTTTTTAACCGCTTTTTGGGGGTATGTACTGCGTACTGCGTTACTAAATGTGTCACCTAATTGCGGCGATTTTGCCGGTGTTTCAGGCCGACCGAACCAGTCGTTGAGTAACGCAACAATATTCGTAAGAAACCGCATATCTGCGTCCGAAAGCGTTTCGGCCGGGTTTTGGATAACATGAAGGAGCATTAAGGCTGCAATCAGCTCTTCTTTTGCGGGTTCTCTTGTCTTGGGCAAGGCCGCACAATGAAAGCTGCGGCGCTTTGTGGAAATCGCTCTTGTCCGATTATGTGGTATTGCCTTGAATTTCTTAGCAATCTCAACAAGGTATTCCGAGTTCACTTCCCGTTCACCATTTTCATATTTTGGTAATCGCAGCATACGGCTTATCAAGTTCATCAGAGAGCCGTTTACATGTATATCCCTACTTTCCTCTGATTTCAACAAGCCTCTCGGAGATTTTCATTATTGCACCTTGTCTTTCTCACTCGCACTTCGCGCACGCGGTATACCCGGCCTCTTTGGCGTCCGAGAGCGGCATTTTCGTTGCGTGCTTCCCGATGTACTGACAGCCCTCGTTATGGTATTTCGAGCCGGAGGGCGTCACGTAGACCATTGGGCCGACGGCGCTCATATCCGCTCCCGACTGCGCAGCCTGTTCCAGTTTTCCGTTCAGCTCCTCGATCTGCGCGGTCATTGCGTCAACCTGCTGCTGCATGGTCTCTGCCGATGCCGCTGCGGTGTCCGCCTCCCGCTGAAGCGCCGTGATCTGGCCGCGAAGCGTATCGTTTTCCTCGAGCAGGGAAGAGGCTCGGTCGGACGCATCCCAGAACAGAAACGCCAGCGCGGCACAGCCCACCGCCAGCACCGCGCAGACCGCGGTTTTGATTGTATTCAGTTTATCTTTCACCGAAAGCACCCCCCTTTCCCTCATTATATAATCTGTACCATACCTTGTCAATTCCCAGTCATACCCTGTCCGGGGCACGCATATCGTATTGGCAGGAGCAACAGTGAAAAGGAGGAAGATTGCAGAAATGGAACTGGAGCAAAAGAGCATTTCCTATTGCCGTCCGCAGCTCGCCGAGACAAGCATCTGCACCGAAACGACCGACTGCATCGTGCCGGACACCTTCCCGGACGTAGGGCGCGTGGTGTTTGCCTGCGGCAGCGTAACGGCGTCCGACCGCTCGCCGCAGAGCGGCCGTCTGCTGATTTCGGGGACAGCACAGGCAAGCGTCCTGTACGAGCCGGAAAACGGCAGCGGACTGCGGCTGCTTGAAGTACCGGTGAGCTTCGCGCATATCGAGGAAAACGACCTGCTGGACAGCAGTTCGGCCTGCCTTGTGGAATGCCGGGTCGGCACGGTCGAAGCCTCTATCGTCAACAGCCGCAAGCTGAGCATCGCGGTCAATCTGGTTTTCTCCGCCGTATGCTGCGGCCGGGAGAGCTGCGACTACACGGAGAATATCGCTGACGAGCACATCGAGCTGCTGAGCGACAGCTGCGAAGTCACGGTTCCCGAACTTGTGCAGGCGTTTCCGTTTTCCGTTCTGGAGGACATACCGGCGGAGGACACAGACGGTCTTTCCGTGCTCCGGCAGTCCTGCGTGCTGCGGGTAAGCGAATGCCGCGCCATGCGAGACCGGGTGGCGATCCGCGGCAGTGCGGAGCTTCGCTGTCTTGTGCTTCAGGCAGACGAGGCCGTGCGCATCATCAGCAAAGTCACGCCCTTTACGCAGGTGTTCGAAATGACAGGCGTCAGCGAGGACGATACGCCCGATGTGCAGCTGGCGCTTCGCAGCTTTGAATGCCGCGTTGCGTCAGACGATACGCTGTCCTGCACAGTGAATGCCGATGCCATGGTATCCGTCCGGCGGAATGTCACGCTCCGCTGCATCCGCGATTTCTACCTGCCCGGGACTTCGCTGCTGACGCAGGAGGACAGCGTGATTCTGTACGGCAGTTCCGTACCGCAGCCGTTCTCGTCCGAGTCCACCGAAACCGTGCAGACCGCCGTGCACGCCTCTCATATTGTCAGCGCCGATGCCGTCTGCTGCGGAAGCCGCGCAAACGAAAACGGAACGCAGCTGTCCGTTGCGGTTCAGGTGCTCTTTCTGGACGAGGAACAGCATCTCTGCTCTTTGCAGCGCGTTCTGCCGCTGTGCTTTTCCGGCACGAGTCCGGATGCCTGTCTGTATCCCCGGCTGAGCGTCCGCACCCAGACTGCGGGGGAGCGCGGTCTCACCCTGACCGTCACCGCCGAAGGGGAGAGCGCGGCGCACACACCGGTCACGCTGCGGCATATCCGGTCAGCCGAACCGGGCGAAAAGCAGAAAAGCGACGGAGTATCCCTGACGCTCCGGCACATTGACAGCGAAACGCGTCTCTGGGACATCGCAAAGGACAGCGGAAGCACGTGCGCAGCCATCTGCGCAGCGAACGACCTGCCGCCGGAGACCGCCGCCGTGGCGGACACCATGCTGCTCATTCCGCGTTGCTGCTGAGAGGAGGCCGAGTATGGAGAGCAGAATTTATCAGGACATCAGCAGCCGCACGGGCGGCGATATTTACATCGGCGTTGTCGGGCCGGTCCGCACCGGCAAGTCCACCTTCATCAAGCGCTTCATGGAAACCATGGTGCTTCCCGGCATGGAAAATATGTACAAACGCGAACGAGCGCGTGACGAGCTGCCGCAGTCCGGGACCGGCCGCACCATCATGACCGCAGAGCCGAAATTCGTCCCCGAGGAGGCCGCCGAAATCACGCTTCCCGATGGCGGAAGCTGTCGCGTGCGGCTCGTGGACTGCGTCGGCTATCTGGTCGAGGGTGCACTCGGCAGCATGGAGGACGATGCGCCGCGCATGGTTTCAACGCCGTGGCGCGAGCAGCCGATGCCGCTTGCGGAAGCCGCCGAAATCGGCACGCACCGCGTCATCAGCGAGCACTCGACCATCGGCCTTGTCATCACGACCGACGGCTCGTTTTCCGATATTCCGCGCGAGAACTATATCCCCGCCGAGCAGCGGGTCATTCGCGAATTACAGGCGCTCGGCAAGCCGTTCCTCGTGCTGGTCAACTCGTCTGACCCGGCGGGCGAACGCGCGAAGGCCGTCTGTGCCGACATCCGCGAGCAGCTCTCGGTCGAGCCTGTCGCCGTAAACTGCGCCGAGCTCAACGATACCGGTATCGCAGATATATTGCAGCGTGTTTTGTATGAGTTTCCGCTCAGCGAGCTCGGTCTCGCGCTTCCGCGCTACATCACGACTCTGCCGCCGCAGTCCGAGGTGCAGCGCAGCATTTACCGCACGATACGCGACTCGGTCTCGCCCGGTTTCCGAATGCGCGACCTTGAAACGGTCTGCGCTCACCTGCGCGAGAACGAATACATCGAAACCGCCGCTGTGCAGCAGCTCGACCTCGGGCATGGCACGGCGCGGCTGCTCGTTACCGTCCCCGAAAGCGTATTTTACGGCATCGTGGAGGACGAAACCGGCGTGCACATCGCAGATGCAGCCGACCTGATTTCCGTTCTGGGCGACTTTTCGAAAATCCGGCAGCGCTACGAGCGCCTGCGCGGCGCTCTCGACCAGGTGCGCCAGACCGGCTACGGCATCGTCATGCCGTCCATCGACGAGCTGAAGCTCGAAGAGCCGGAAATCGTCCGTCAGGGCGGGCACTACGGCGTGCGGCTTCGCGCGTCTGCGCCGTCCATCCATCTGCTCAGCGCCAATATCCGCGCCGAGGTCAACCCGATCGTCGGCACGGAAAAGCAGTCGGAAGAACTGGTACACTATCTGCTCAGCGAGTTTGAGGAACAGCCGGAGAAGATTTGGGAGACCAATATTTTCGGAAAATCCATTGAACAGATTGTGGAGGACGGTATCCAGGCCAAGGTGTCCCAGATGACGGAGGACTGCCAGCTGAAGCTGCAGGATACCCTGCAGAAAATCATCAATGACAGCAACGGCGGTATGATATGCATCATTATATAAAATCAACAAGAATGGGAATCCATGTTGAGAGA
>UQVU01000134.1 GCA_900544475.1 uncultured Butyricicoccus sp. | reverse complement strand
GAGAGTGCCCGAAAACGGCGCAGAGCCGCGCGGCACAGGAGGGAGAGTTACCAATGGTTCAATATATGGAATGGCTCAAGGCGTTCCTGTTCGGTATCGTGGAGGGCATCACGGAGTGGCTGCCGATCAGCAGCACGGGCCACATGATACTGCTCAACGAGTTCGTGCAGCTCGACGTTTCGGATTCGTTCTACAAGATGTTCGAGGTCGTCATTCAGCTCGGCGCAATTCTCGCGGTCGTGGTTCTGTTCTGGAACCAGATCTGGCCGGTGAAGCGCAATCAGGGCCGCCACGGCGGCGCGTCCGTCACCATCGACCGCGACATCATCCGTCTGTGGTGCAAGATCATCGTTGCGTGCATTCCGGCGGCGGTTGTCGGCCTGAAATGGAATGACCTGTTCGAGGAACTGTTCTACAACTATACATCGGTTTCCATCGCGCTCATCGTGTTCGGCGTCGCGTTCATCGCGGTCGAAACCGCGCACAAGGGCAAAGAGGCGAAAATCAATTCGCTGAATGAGCTGACCTACCCGACCGTGCTCATGATCGGCCTGTTCCAGCTGATCGCGGCGGTTTTCCCGGGTACCTCGCGCTCCGGCTCGACCATCGTCGGCGCACTGCTGCTCGGCGTTTCGCGCACGGTGGCGGCGGAGTTCACGTTCTTCCTCGCCATCCCGGTCATGTTCGGCGCGAGTCTGCTCAAGCTCGTCAAGTTCGGCCTTGTTTTCACCCAGACCGAGCTTATCATCCTCGCCATCGGCATGGTGACGGCGTTCGTTTCGTCCCTGCTCATCATCCGTATGCTCATGGCGTTCGTCAAGCGCCACGACTTCAAGGTGTTCGGCTGGTACCGTATCATCCTCGGCGTGGCCGTGCTTGCGTACTTCAAGCTCGCGCACTGATAACCGCATAGAAAAATCCCTGCACCATGGCTTTGCGGCCTGTGCAGGGATTTTTTATGCCGTTTTTACAGGTTTTTGATGTCGGAAACGATGAGCTCCGGAGTCAGGTGGTTGTCGCGGAGCACCTGCTCGAGGTTGTAGCGGTCGAGAAATTCCTTTTTCAGACCGAAATTCAGCACCTTGACGGCGTCTGCGCCGTAGAAGCGTGCGATTTTCTCACCGAAACCGCCGTCCAGCTGGCCGTCCTCAAGGGTCACGACCACATCGTGGTCTGCGGTCAGCTCGCGCAGCAGCTTTTCGTCCAGACCGGTGATGAAGCGCGGGTTGATAACGGTCGCGTCGATGCCGGTCTGCGTTTTCAGCAGCGCCGCCGCCTGCTGCGCCAGAGAGAAGAACGAGCCGAGGCCGAGAAGCGCGACCTTCGCGCCGCGGTGCGCTACCTGATACTCGTTCAGGCGGCTGAAGTCCGGCTTTACGGCTTCGCCGGTCGAAATGAGCGGGCCGCCCGGCATACGGATGGCAACCGGATGGTCGGTCTGGTCGATGCTCCAGTCGAGCATGGCGAGGTATTCCTCGCGGCTCGTCGGGGCGAGATAGACAAGGTTCGGAATATCCGACATCATCGGAATGTCGTACAGGCCGAGGTGGGTGACGTCGTTCATGCCGTAGACCGAGCCCCACGCGACGATGATAGTCGCCGGGCTGTTGTTGATGCAGAGGTCCTGCGAGAGCTGGTCATAGGTGCGCTGAATGAAGGTCGAGTACACGCCGTAGACCGGCTTGCCGCCGGCTGCTGCGATGCCGGACGCGAGCGCGACTGCGTTTTCCTCCGCGATGCCGACATCGATGAACTGACGGCCGGCGAGCCCGCGCTTGTCCTCGGTGAAGCCGAGAACGGTCGGGGTGCCCGAGGTGATCATGCAGACCGCCGGGTCGCGCTTCATGCGCTCAAGCATGAAATCGGTCGTGATGCTCTCCCAGCTTTCGCCCTCCGTGGCAAAGAGCTGCTTGCCGGTTTCGCGGTCGAACGGAGCGCAGTAGTGCCAGTCCTCCTTGTGCTGCTCGGCGGGGGCGAAGCCCTTGCCCTTTTCGGTCACGATATGCAGAACGACCGGCTTTTTCGCGTCCTTGACCGCGCGGAGCGCCTCGATCATGGCGGAAAGGTCGTTGCCGTCCGCGACAAAGCGGTAGTCCAGACCCATCGCGCGGAACAGGTTGCACTCGGCCTTGCCGCCGGTTTCGCGCAGCAGGCACAGATTGCCGTAGATGCCGCCGTGGTTCTCCGCGATGGACATATCGTTGTCGTTTACGATGATGATGAGGTTGCCGTCCAGCTCGGCCGCGTAGTCGAGCGCTTCGAGCGCTTCGCCGCCGGACAGCGAGCCGTCACCGATGACTGCGATGACGTTGCCGCTCTCGCCGCGCAGGTCACGCGCCTTCGCCAGACCGCAGGCGAGGCTGACCGAGGTCGAGGTGTGGCCGATGGTGAAGTGGTCGTGCTCGCTCTCATGCGGGTTGCTGTAACCCGAAACGTCGTCGTAGTGCGCCGGGTCGAGGAAAGCCTCGGCTCTGCCGGTCAGCATTTTGTGCGGATAGGTCTGGTGCGAAACGTCGAACACCATCTTATCCTTCGGAGACTCGAAAACGTAGTGCAGCGCGACGGTCGCCTCGACGAAGCCGAAGTTCGGGCCGCAGTGGCCGCCGTGGCGGCTGAGCTTTTCGATGAGCGCGGTGCGGATTTCGCCGCAGAGCGCCGTCATTTCGGTGAGCGACAGCTTCTTGACGTCTGCCGGGCCGCTGATGTGTTCCAGATACATAGGGGTTCCTCCTGTTTGTTTTCTGCGGAAACTATGGTATCACTTTGAGTGCGCTCCAAGTCAAGAGAAAAATAAAATAAAGCGGAAATGTCAAGGCTTTCACATTCCTGCATGATTCTCTGCGATACGGACAAATGTCTTTATGCAGAAAACACAAAAATGAACGAATTGATTTTTTAATAATCGGTAGATTATCTGAAATTGTGAAAAACTCAAAAAAAACTGTTCCGTAAGTTTGAGAAAGTAGTATAATAAACACAATCATCAGACGGGACGGTTAAAAAAAGCCTCCCCAGAGATAAAAGGAGAAGATACACCATCAAGAAAACACTCAGTATGCTTCTGGCCGGCGCAATGCTGGCAACGGCGCTGACCGGCTGCGGTTCTTCCGCTTCCACCGGCCCCGACAGTGCAGACAACTCGACCGACAGCTCCGCTTCCGGCGCAGCCTTCAAGATCGGCGGCACCGGCCCGCTGACCGGCGAAAACGCAATTTACGGCAACGCCTGCAAGAACGGCGCACAGATCGCGGTTGACGAGATCAACGCTGAGGGCGGCGATATTCAGTTCGAGCTGAACTATCAGGACGACGAGGGCGACGCAGAGAAGGCTGTCAACGCCTACAACGCGCTGAAGGACTGGGGCATGCAGCTGTCGCTCGGCTCCGTAACCTCCAAGCCGTGCGAGGCTACCGCAGCAGAGACTTACAGCGACCGTATTTTCGCGCTGACTCCGTCCGCTTCCTCCACCGCTACCACCGAGGGCAAGGACAATATGTTCCAGATGTGCTTCATCGACCCGACGCAGGGCACTCTGGCTGCTGACAAGATCGCAGAGAAGCAGCTCGGCACCAAGATCGCTATCATCTGGAAGAACGACGACGTTTACTCCACCGGTATCCACGACAACTTCGTTACCGAGGGCAAGGCAAAGGGCCTCGAGGTCGTTTCCGACATGACCTTTACCGCTTCCTCCGCGAACGATTTCTCCGTACAGCTGAACGATGCCAAGAGCAAGGGCGCAGAGCTTGTGTTCCTGCCGATCTACTACCAGCCGGCTTCCCTGATCCTCAAGCAGGCACATGACATGGGCTTCCAGACCACCTTCTTCGGCGTAGACGGCATGGACGGCATCCTGACCCTTGAGGGCTTCGATACCTCTCTGGCTGAGGGCCTGATGCTGATGACCCCGTTCAACGCAGACTCCACCGATGAAAAGACCGCTTCCTTCGTTAAGAAGTATCAGGAGCAGTTCGGTGACATTCCGAACCAGTTCGCAGCAGACGCTTACGACTGCGTATACGCTTACAAGACTGCTCTTGAGAACGCGGGCGCTACCCCGGATATGTCCGCTGAGGACCTGTGCGACAAGATGGTCGAGCAGTTCACCTCCATGACCTTTGACGGTCTGACCGGCGAGGGCATGACCTGGGATGAGACCGGTGCCGTATCCAAGTCCCCGAAGGGCATGGTTATCGAGAACGGCGCTTACGTGGGCATGGACTGATCGCCAGTCCCAGCGTTCACAAAACACGGTTCCGGGAGGGCTGCCGGCACGGCCGGCAGCCCTCCCGCCAACTAAGCGAAACATAGCATTTGTAAAAGACATAATAAGGCTGATATGTAAGCTCAACGGCAATACGGTTGATGATTACCAACATTCGCTGATTTCTTCAGCCGTTGACCGTCTTATGCAAAGGGAAGACCGTTCCTTTCCTATCAGCAAGCTCATCCCGCTGATCATGGAGCCGGATGATACTGAAACTAAGCGACATGGGCTTAAAGCTCGACTGAGAGCGTGGAAGCAGGGGGGCGAGTATGGCTGGTTGCTCGATAATGCTTCCGATTCCTTTGATGTTGCGCATTTGGATGTTTTTGGCATCGATGGAACAGAATTCCTTGATGATAAGGTTGTAGCCCCGGTTGCTTCTTTTTACCTGATTTACCGGGTAACAATGCTGGCTGACGGTCGCCGTTTGCTGATCTACATGGATGAGTTCTGGCAATGGATAAACAACGATGCCTTCAAGGATTTCGTGTATAACAAGCTTAAAACTGGCCGTAAGCTGGATAT
>UQVU01000133.1 GCA_900544475.1 uncultured Butyricicoccus sp. | reverse complement strand
ACCTTATTCCCGCGCCGTGCGCGGATTAAATGAGCGCTATACCCCCTCTTGCGACTCCCCCTGACCTTCCGGTCTGCTGCTCAGCGGAGCTTCGCAGCTAAAACGCGGGGGACGCTCGGTTTGCAGCTCTATCCTCGATTTTTCGATGACGTTTAAGGAGGGGCTGTTTCTCTCTGACCTACGCCCACCCGGCCGCGCACTGTTATGCGCGGCAAATAACGCAAGGGAGCAGCAGCGGTGCAAAATAAAAAAAGAGCATAGAGGTAACCTCTACGCTCTCCTTCGCTTGTAGACGCGCGACCGCAGGGAGTCGCGGCCAGCCGGAAGATCAGGGGGTGTCGCAAGAGGGGGTATAAGAAACCCGCTCGGGGTGTCTTGTACCCCCTTTTGCAAGAAGCCGGCTGCCCGCCGGCAGCATCCCCCTGCCGCCGGGCGGCGGCAAAAAGGTGCCCTCCCTCGGAGGGAAAAATTCTTACAGCAGTGCCAAAATTTCTTCCTTCGGCATTGCGCCGACGGCCTTATTCGCGATCTGGCCGTCCTTCATCACGACGAGCGTCGGGATGGAGATAATGCGGAACTGCTGCGCAAGCTCCGGCTGCTCGTCCACGTTGATCTTGCCTACCTTGATGTCGCTGCGCTCGTCCGCAATCTGGTCCACGATGGGCGACACCATGCGGCACGGGCCGCACCAGGTTGCCCAGAAGTCCAGCAGGACCGGCTTATCCGACTGCACGACCTCGCTCTGGAAATTTTCCTTGGTAATCGTAATAACTGCCATGATTGACACTCCTTTTTCTGTTTTTATCCGTTTTGTATCTGAAGTTCGTAATAAAACGCATACTGCTGCATGACGCCCGCGAAACCCTTGTACCTCGACAGCGGAAAGCCTTTCGGGTAGTGTGCGTCGAGCATCTGCCGGATATGCGTGTCTACCGGGAATGCGTCGATGTGATGCAGGCCGAACAGGCAGATGCACTCCGCAACCTTGACGCCCACGCCGGTCAGCCGAAGCAGCTCCGCTTTCGCGTCCGCGTACTTCATGCGGCGTATCCTGTCCAGCTCGACCGCGCCCGTGGCAATCTGCCGCGCCGTGGCACAGATGTATTTCGCGCGGTATCCGAGTTTCACCGGCGCGAGGTCGTCCGGCGTACACTGCGCCAGCCGTTCCGCCGTCGGGAAGGCATAATAGGTTTCGCCGTGCGCGTTCACTTTCTGCTCGCCGAACAGGGCGCACAGGTTCTCGACACATTTCGTGATGCGCGGAATGTTATTCTGCTGCGAAATGATAAAGCAGATAACGGTTTCCCAGACGTCCTGCCGCAGGATGCGCAGGCCGCTTCCGGTTTGCACCGCCGCCTGAAGATAGCTGTCGCGGAGTGCGACTTTTGCCTTGTAGCGTCCGTAATCCGCGTTCAAATCAAAATAATTCCGCCAGAACGCCTCAAATTCGTCCTCGCCGCAGGAAAAACCGACCGTATCGCCGTTCTGCTCGATTTCGAGCCATTTCCCGCCCGCAATCAGCGAATACCGCCCCTCGCCCTGCCGGCGGAAGCGGAAGCACTGGCCGGAGGCGGCAATCTGCTCGATGTCGAAATCCGGGAGTCTGCATGAAATCATCTGTGCATCGCCTCGTGCTCGCGCACCAGCTCGTCATACAGCGCGCGCAGCGTCCACGGGAGGTTGTGCTCGGTCACCATCGCCTTGTAGGGCACCGAAACGCCGTGCGTGCGCATCTCGCGCAGCAGGATGTCCAGCCGCTTGGAGGTGAATCCGTCCATTACGAGCATCGGCTCTGCGGGCGCGTCGGCCGTGTCCTGCGTCTGCGCGAAGCCTGCCCGGCCGAGCAGGTGTCCGACCGTCTGCGCAAAGTCGTTTCCGCTTACGCTTTTGATGCGCACACCCATGCAAACGAGCACGGTTTTGAACGTATTTGCGCGTTCTCCGCCCTCAGGATCGTAAAAAAGTACGAGTTCACGCGATTTTGCCATTCCATCCCCCTCTTTCCGTATTTTCTGCCGTCACATCGGTTTACGCATATAGTATACTATTATTATATATTTTTGTCAAGAACACTTGACAGCGGTAAAAATTTCGTGGTATTCTTTGAGTTAGCATAGTCTAACTCGGAAGGGAGATTATTGATGACACAGGCGCTTCTCTGGGCAGCCGCCGGTACCGGATTTACATTTTCGATGACCGTAATCGGCGCTGCGATGGTATTTTTAACAAAAAAACAGTCCTCCGCGCTCATGCAGCGCATTTTTCTCGGGTTCGCGGCCGGTGTGATGATCGCAGCGTCCGTCTGGAGCCTGCTCATTCCGGCCATCGAGGAAACCGAGCAGGCGGGCGGAATCAGCTGGCTCCCGGCGGCGGGCGGCTTCGTGCTCGGCCTCGCGTTCATGCTGCTGCTCGACGGCCTGCTCACGCGCCTTCAGCACAGCGCGGTCCGCGCCGGAAACGTATCCTCCTCGTTCCGCCGCACGGCGATGCTCGTCCTCGCCGTGACCCTGCACAACATCCCCGAGGGCATGGCGGTCGGCCTGTCGTTCGCGCGTGCGGCGCAGCACAGCGGAAGCGGCGGAATGCTGGCTGCCGCCGGAGCGCTCGCGCTCGGCATCGGCATACAGAACTTCCCCGAAGGCGCGGCGGTCGCGCTGCCGCTGCATCAAGAGGGCTTCAGCCGCGCGAAATCCTTCGTTTTCGGGGCGCTGAGCGGCATTGTCGAGCCGATTTTCGGTATCGTTGTTGTGCTCGCTGCGGCGCAGCTGACGCCGTTCATGCCGTGGCTGCTTTCCGCCGCCGCCGGCGCGATGCTGTATGTCGTCGTGGAGGAGCTTATCCCCGAGGCGCACCTCAACGAGCATTCCCACCCCGGCACACTCGGCGTAATGGTCGGTTTTCTCGTGATGATGGTGCTCGACGTTGCACTCGGATAGCAAAATAGGGCAGTTCACGACTGCCCCTCCCTTTTCCGCAACAAATTTCCACAACAAAAAAGCACCATCCGAAGATGATGCTTTGATGGAGCTGATAACCAGATTCGAACTGGTGACCTCATCCTTACCAAGGATGCACTCTACCTACTGAGCTATATCAGCAAAGAAAAACGACGGCTTTGCAGTCGTCGTTTCTGGCGACCCGGATGGGACTTGAACCCACGGCCTCTAGCGTGACAGGCTAGCGCTCTAACCAACTGAGCTACCGGGCCGAATACGTTTTTCTTTTTTAATTTGGTGGGCCTTCGGGGACTTGAACCCGGGACCGACCGGTTATGAGCCGGTTGCTCTAACCAACTGAGCTAAAGGCCCATAAAAAGGCTTTTGATACAAGTTTTGCCGCCACTGGATGTGCAGCAGCGGCAACACCTGTTTCTTCTGGCTCCTCAAGTTGGACTCGAACCAACGACCCTGCGGTTAACAGCCGCATGCTCTACCAACTGAGCTATTGAGGAATGTAAAATATGCTGGTAATACTCTGACCATGAGATTTTATCACAATCAGCTTACATATTATATCGCGAAAGCCGGGCGTTTGTCAATAGATTTGAGTCAAAAAAACTTTCCATATTTTTTTGCAGATTTCGCTTGACAATTCCGCCTCTATGTTATATACTGTTAAAGTCGCACAGGACAAAGCCGAATTGTGTAAAGGTAGCACGACAGACTCTGACTCTGTTTGTGAGGGTTCGAATCCTTCTTCGGCTGCCACATCGACCACTTGGAACCAACCGGTTTCGAGTGGTTTTTTGTTTATTCTGCCCTGTGAGAAAGGATAATTTTTATGAAAATCACCGATGTCTGCGGCGTATATTTCTCTCCAGCGGGCACGACGCGCACGGTCGTTGCGGCGGCGGCGGAAGCGGCGGCTGAGGCGCTCGGCGTGCCCGTGCGGCTCGTTTCGCTGAATCTGCCGGTGGCGCGCGAGAAAGCGCTCGATTTTCCGGCGGAAACGCTTGTCTTTGTGGGTGCGCCGACCTACGCCGGACGGCTGCCCAACAAGATTTCGCCCGACCTGCACCGCATTCTGCGCGGAAATGGTACGCCTGCGGCCGCAATCGTCACCTACGGCAACCGCGCCTACGAAAACGCACTGGCGGAGCTTTCTGCGCTTCTCGCCGAGAACGGCTTTCAGCCTGCCGCCGGGGCGGCCTGCGTCTGCCGCCATTCCTCGGCGCGTGCGCTTGCGGTCGGACGCCCGAACGAGAACGACCTCGATGAAGTGCGTGCTTTCGCGCGAAAGACTGCGCTGCGCGTCCGGGACGCCGGACATATCGTTCCGCCCGCCGTTCCGGGCGAGGCCGACAGCGCGTACTACGTCCCCAAGGGGACGAGCGGCAAGCCGGCGAAGTTCCTCAAGGTGAAGCCGCAGACCGACCCGGAAAAGTGCACCGGCTGCGGAAAATGCGTCGAACTCTGCGTCATGGGCTCCATCGACCGCGAAAACCCCGCGCTCGTCCCCGGCATCTGCATCAAGTGTCAGGCGTGCGTGCTCGGCTGTCCGGCAGGCGCGAAGTTCTTCGATGACGCGGATTATCTCTCGCATCAGAAAATGCTGGAGCAGAATTTCGCAGAACCCGCAAAACCCAACGAATTTTTCCTGTAAAACCCCGTTGCAGAGGACGGGGGAGCCTCGGTTTCTGGCGGCCTGCCGCCGCGAGGGCAAAGGCCCGGAAATGGGAAGATAAATAAAGCAAAGGCTCGACCGCACCGGAAAACACCGGGGGTCGAGCCTTTCATTATTCAGTTGTCAGGGACACTTCCACGTCAGTTCAGAACATCGGACCACATGGAGAGCAGCTTGTCGCGGGAGACGATAGAAAGATAGTTTTTATTGGAATCGTTATTGTACTTTTGG
>UQVU01000132.1 GCA_900544475.1 uncultured Butyricicoccus sp. | reverse complement strand
CAGATTCTCTAAAAGAGCACGGAAAAACGCGCCCGTCAGGGGACGCTCTGCTTCCGTCTCATTTTTTGTCTTAGATTAGTATACCGCTTTTTCTGGCATTTTGCAATGTTTTGCGTTATACTATTGGCAGGCACCTGCGGAAAATCCGCCTGCGCCGGGCGGCACGCCGCTCTCTTGAATTTCGGAAAAGGTGAGAATTATGCCATCCTATGCCACCTGTCACATCTTTGCTGCCACGGTGCAGCGCGTCACGAGCGACGCGGTTGCACACATCATCGACTCGGCCCCCTCGGCCTACCGCTGGGGCGCGCAGGGCGCAGCACCGCTGAGAATGTATCACGCGCCCTTCCCCAGCTCGCTGCATCGCGTAGCGGACGAGCTGCGTACCAAACCGCCCGCACAGCTGTTTGAAGCGCTCTGTCAGGCGGCTGTCGATGCGCACAACACGGCGGCGCTCGCTTATGTGTTCGGCTTCTGCACGAATTACGCGCTGAGCCGCGTCACGAGCCGCTTCCTCGACGAGCAGGCCGACCGCCTTGTGACCTATATGCCGGGCTACTCAGCTGCGGCACGCCGTCAGCTGGCCGCGAGCGACATTGACGGCATCATGATCGAGAACTATATCGACACCTCGCCGGCGGATTACGCAGCGTATCGCCTGCTGAACGCGGAAGCGCCCGACTGCACGGCGGCGGCCCGCGTACTGGCGCAGGCGGTTCGAAAGACCTGCGACACGCGCCTCTCCCCTGCGGCGGTCTACCGCGGCATGCACGACATGAGGCATATCCTTCATCTCGCGCACAACGGCACGCTCGTGCGCGGCAGACTTCAGCGTCTTGAGCGCCTGCTCGGCAAGACCGGCATGGCGTCCTCGTACATTCTTCCTGCGGAGCCGCTTGCGGCGGACTGCGCGAACCGTGAACACCGCCCGTGGCAGAGCGCCAGCGGCGAGCGGACCGAGTCGTTCTGTGACCTGTTCGATGCAGCGGTCCCGCTCGCGGTATCGCTCCAGCGCGCCGTTCTTGACCGCTATTTCCAGAAGAAACCCCTGGATATCCGCTTTTTTCCCTCGGACTTCAACGGAAATTCGGTAAAAACTGAAAACTGACCGACAGGTTTCGTGTGACTTCACCCTTTCAAATGCGTATGCTGTTCATTGTTACCGAATTGTAACGAATGAATTTTGAAAGGAGGTATATGGACAGTTCTTTCTGTCCATACTGCCGTCATGCGAAATCTGTTTTCTTTTCTGTTCGGAATCCTTTCCGACCTGCTGTACGCGCTGCTTCATGTGGTGCTCCTCGCCGACAGCGCGGCGCTGCATTTACGAAATACCGCATTTGTGCGGGCAGTCCGATGCACGGCGGAACGGCTTGCCCGAAGCCGCGCGGCAGCGGCGGCGCTGCTGTTCGGCGGCTGCTTTTTCCTGCCCTTCTCGCTTCTGACGCAGCCGGGCGTGCTCGTTCTGGCCGACGGTCGGCCGCTCGGCTGTGTGGAGAATGCCGAGGTACTGAGCGGCATGGTGCGCGAAATTGAGCAGAGCGCGTCAGCCGCCGCCGGCAAGGCGTATGCCCTCCCCTATTCGCTCAGCGTGCAGACGCTGCGTGCGCCGGCCTGCGAGTTTCTGAGCGAAAACGAGCTGCGAGGCAGCCTGACCGCGCAGAGCGGCGAACTCGATACGCTCGCGGTCATATCGGTGGACGGCAGACGAACCGGTATCTGCCGGAACACCGCTGAAGCGCAGACACTGCTTGACAGCGTAAAACGGCTCTATACATCGCAGGCGGACAGCAGCGCGGACTTTGTGCAGCAGGTCCGCGTGGACAACGTGGTAGCGGAGAGCCGTCTGGCGGGCGAGCCGGAAACCGTTTTTGAGGCGCTTTCCGATTGTCTGGATGTGCAGACGCGCCGCTCGGTCACTTACACCGAAACCATTCCGTTTGACACCGTGACCCGGGAGAACGCAGACGAATATCAGACCTACCGCGCGACCGTCCGGCAGGGTCAGACCGGAGAGGCAGTGGTGACGGCGGAAATCCAGACGCTCGACGGCCGGGAGAGCGAGCGGACGATCGTGGCGCGGACCGTGCTGCGCAGCGCATCGGACGAGGTGGTTGAGGTCGGCACGAAAAACATCGGCATCGGCACGGGGCACTTTGCGCTGCCGGTTTCCGGCTACACGTTCACCTCAGCGTTTAAGTGGCGGTGGGGACGGCTGCACAGCGGCGTGGACCTTGCGCTCCCCGAAGGCTCGCCCGTCCGTGCGTCCGACAACGGCAAGGTCATTCTCGCCGAGAACTCCGGCAACGGCTACGGGAACTATATTATCCTCGACCACGGCAACGGCTTCAAGACCCTTTACGGCCACAACTCTTCGCTCTGTGTTTCGGTGGGCGATGTCGTGGCGCAGGGCGATTTGATTGCCTACTCCGGCAGCACCGGCAACTCCACCGGCCCGCATCTGCACTTCGAGATACACGTAGATGACGAAAAGGTAGACCCCGAACGCTATCTTTCCTTCTAATAGAAAAAGACACCCCGCGGATGGCGAAATACCGTTCTGCGGGGTGTCTTTTATGTAGTTACTGCGCGTCGTGCGGCTCATCGGAGGACTCATCCGTATGCACCTGTGTTTCGGTGTCGGTCGGTGCGGAAGCGCCGGTCGGCGTCCAGTCGCAGTCAGCCTGCTCGAAAGACGCAAACTGCGGCTCGGGCGTTGCGAGGTAGTCAAACATGGCGATGAGCGAGGTCTGCGAGTAGGCGCTGACGAACGTGCCGAGCACCAGACCGAGGCAGAGCGCCGCAACCAGGCAGACCACCATCACGGCGAGGCCGAGTCCGCCGCCGAGAATGCCTGCGCCGAGCGTACCGAGCAGGATGCACAGGTAAACCGCGCCGCCCGCGAGAATGTCCCAGCCGAGGAAGCTGAGCACGAAAACGACCAGTGCGCCGAAGTGGCCGCGGAATACGGCAGAGGCATCGCGGGAAGCACTCCACGCGCCGTACTGCTCATTGTCATGCAGCACGACCCAGCCGAGCGAGTAGGTTGAAATCTTGATGCCGATAAAGAAGCTGACGATTGCGTAAATGACGTAAAGGATAACAATGGAAACGTTCAAAAAATTCGTGCTTCCGTTTCTGATACCGAGGAAGACCAGAACAATGCCGGCGTTCGTCAGAAGGAAAGTCGGCAGCGCGTTCCAGATCAGGCTGCGCAGGAACAGACAGAACGACATACGGATACCCGTCCAGAGCGAGGAACCCGAGGTAAACGGCTGAAGCACCATGCCGGCGCCCGGCTGAGCGCCGCGGGACAGGTCTGTGTAGAATCGCATCAGACCGAACGACAGCGGGCCGGAAATGACGATCGTGAGCAGGAGCGCGGTGAAAATGCCGCTGCCCGTGCCGCGCATCATCGCCTGCGCGACAGCGGTTTCGTCCGCTCCGGCAAGCATGAGCGAAAACGAGGAGCCGAACATCGTGATATAGACGATGAGGAGCACCAGAACGATTGGCAGTCCGTAGAGGAAGTTCGCGCCGATGCAGGTGCCGAGGCGGGCGGAAACGCGCGACCTGCATTCACGCTTGATTTCCCTGCGTTTCTGTGCGTTGAAGGTTTTCATAGCTTTTACATCCTTTCCGTCATCCGCCCGTGCCGACGCATACGACTTCGTCGCGCTTGGTGTAGGTGGATTTGTTCGCGAGCACTTCGGTGGTCTTGCCGTTTTCGGTGATGACCTTGTAAGTGCGGGTGGAGTAGCCGGTGATGCCCGAGGTTTTGACCTTGGTTTCACCCGAGGCAAGCGAGCTGTCCTGCTTTTCTACCGTTTTGGGTTCGTAGGTTTCGAGGATTTCCGTGCGCGTCGTTACCGCCTTGTCGCTGGTTTTGGTGCCGACAAGCGTCATGATCATCTGGCCGTCGGTCTGCTCGGCGAGTATCTTGATGGGATAGGCCGTGTTGTTTGCGAAGCGGAAATCGAGGTTGCCGTAGTCTACGGTCGCGTCCTCGCCGAGCGGCGTGTAGGATACCGTAAACGAGTGATTGTGACGCTCGACAACCTCAAGGTCTGCGCGGAGAACCGCCATATACAGCGTAGAAGAAGGCTGGCATACGCCGCCGCCGAATTCGTCGATGATCTTGCCGCCCGAATATGCGTGCGCCTCCTGATAGCCGCGCGCCTGCGTGCGCTCGCCGACTACTGTGTTGTAGGAGAATACATCGCCCGGGTTGAGAATGGTGCCGTTGATAGCCTTCGCCGCCAGACGGACGTTGTTGGTGCGCGGCGCGTTGCCCTCGTTGAGGTTCGTGGCCGTGCGGGCAAGCGTATCGCGGAACAGCCGCTCCTTCAGCACCGCTTCGGTGATGGTCGGCTGCGTGATGGTAACGGGGATGGTGTAGCTTTCCTTGGAGCCGTCGCCGATGATCTCCTTGGCCTTTTCGGTGTCGAACTGCACGCCGGGCTTGCCGGGGATAATGGTTTTGCCGTCCTCCTTGCTGACGGTGGCGTTGATCGGATTGCCGGTGATGTCCTCTGCAATCTGGCCGATGTCGATTGCAGGCGCGGCGGTGACATCGGTCGAAACCTCATACGGCTCGAAGTCCATCAGCTCAATCTGCGAGGTGAGCGCCTGCTCGACCGCCGCAGTATCGAACTGCACGCCGGGCGTGCCCGACTGGATCACGAGGTTTTCGCCGTCGAGCTTCCATGTCGGTGCGACCGGCTCGGTGAGAGCCTTTCCGGCAATCTCCTCAAGCTGCACTTTGAGGCCGTCCTCATCGACCGAGGCCGCGAGGCGGGTGTCGCAGCCGTTCCGCATGGAGCTGATAATGGCCTTGATGCGGGTGAGCGGTCCTCCCTC
>UQVU01000131.1 GCA_900544475.1 uncultured Butyricicoccus sp. | reverse complement strand
GCAATTTATTATTTTCGGAGGAAAAGTTATGCAGACAAGAGTTGCCGTTATGGGCATCATCGTTGAAAACATCGACTCGGTCGAACAGCTCAACGCCCTGCTTCACGAGTACGGTCACTATATTATCGGGCGCATGGGCATCCCCTACCGTGAGCGCAGCATCAACATCGTTTCCATCGCCATCGATGCGCCGCAGGACGTGATTTCCGCGCTTGCGGGCAAAATCGGAAACCTTGACGGCATCAGCGTCAAGACGGCTTACTCGAATGTGCTTGCCGATGAATAAGACTGCAAAGAAGCTCATCGACCGTCTGGAACGCGGGCACAGCCTCGAAAAAGAGGAATACGCCTTTCTCGTGCGGGCGCAGAACAGCGAAACCGCCGCTTACGCCGCCGAAAAGGCGAACGCCGCGCGGCACGCGGTCTACGGTACGGACGTTTACATCCGCGGCTTGATCGAAGTCGGAAACATCTGCCGCAACGACTGCCTGTACTGCGGCATCCGCCGCTCCAACACGCGCGCCGACCGCTACCGGCTGACCGAGGACGAGATTTTCGAGTGCGCCTGCGAGGGCTACCGTCTCGGCTTCCGCACGTTCGTCATGCAGGGCGGCGAGGACGGCGCGTTCGGCGTGGAGAAGATCTGCCGCACGGTGCGCCGCATCAAGACGGAGTTCCCCGACTGCGCGGTCACGCTGTCGCTCGGCGAGTTCCCGCGCGAGGCGTATCAGGCCATGTTCGAGGCGGGCGCCGACCGCTATCTGCTGCGGCACGAAACCGCGGACAAGGCGCACTACGAAAAGCTGCACCCGGCGGAAATGTCGTTCGACAACCGAATGCGCTGCCTGCGTGACCTCAAGGACATCGGTTTTCAGGTCGGCTGCGGCTTCATGGTCGGCTCGCCGTTCCAGACGCCCGAAACCCTCGCAGAAGATTTGAAATTCATCGAAACCTTCCACCCGGCCATGTGCGGCATCGGCCCGTTCATTCCGCAGAGAGATACTCCGTTCGGCGGCGAAGCGCCAGGCACAGCCGAACAGACCATCTATCTGCTCTCACTGCTGCGCATCATGCAGCCGAACCTGCTGCTGCCTGCCACGACCGCCCTCGGCACTATCCTGCCGGACGGACGCGAACGCGGTCTGGCGGCAGGCGCGAATGTCGTCATGCCCAACCTCTCGCCGGTATCCGTGCGCCGCAAGTACGCGCTCTATGACGGCAAGATCTGCACCGGCGAGGAAGCCGCCCAGTGCATCGGCTGTCTGGCGCGGCGCGTCCGCTCGGTCGGCGCGGAAATCGTTATTGACCGCGGCGACGCAAAACCGTAACTCTGTGCCATCTGTTTTCTAGGGCAATACCGCATAATTGGACAAGAGCGATTTGCGAGTAAATTTTGCGTACTGACAAGGCGCGGTTTTGCGGTAATACTTGACGTATTACCGTGAAATTGCAACAAAGTCAGGGCACGAAATTTCCGCAAAGCGCCGCAGCTTTAATTGTGCGGTGTTGCCTTATACAAAGAAAGGATATGAAAAATGGCTATCTATAACCCGAAGTCCATGTATGCGGACGAATTTATCAACCACGAGGAAATTCTCGAAACGCTCGAGTATGCCGAGAAGAACAAGAACAACCTCGCGCTCATCGACAGCATTCTAGAAAAGGCGCGTCCGAAAAAGACCGCCGGCGGCGTGCACTGCGCCGGTCTGACCCACCGCGAGGCGTCCGTGCTGCTCGCCTGCGAGGACCCGGAGAAAATCGCGGAGATGTATAAGCTCGCCGAGGAAATCAAGCTCGCGTTCTACGGCAACCGCATCGTCATGTTCGCGCCGCTCTACCTCTCGAACTACTGCGTAAACGGCTGCGTTTACTGCCCGTATCACGCGAAAAACGGTCACATCGCCCGCAAAAAGCTGACGCAGGACGAAGTCCGCGCGGAGGTCATTGCGCTTCAGGACCTCGGTCACAAGCGTCTTGCCATCGAGGCCGGCGAGGACCCGAAGAACAACCCGATCGAGTACATTCTTGAGTGCCTTGACACGATTTACAGCGTCAAGCACAAAAACGGCGCGATCCGCCGTGCAAACGTCAACATCGCCGCGACCACGGTCGAGGAATACCGTATGCTCAAGAACGCCGGCATCGGCACCTACATTCTGTTCCAGGAAACCTACCATAAGAACAGCTATCTGGAGCTTCACCCGACCGGCCCCAAGCACGATTATGATTACCACACCGAGGCGATGGACCGCGCCATGGAGGGCGGCATCGACGACGTCGGTCTGGGCGTGCTGTTCGGCCTTGAAAAGTACAAGTACGAGTTTGCAGGTCTGCTGATGCACGCCGAGCATCTGGAAGCCGTTCACGGCGTCGGCCCGCACACCATCAGCGTGCCGCGCATCAAGCGTGCCGACGACATCGACCCGGACGTTTTCGACAACGGACTGGCCGACCCGCTATTCGAGAAGGTCATCGCCTGCATCCGTATCGCCGTCCCCTACACCGGCATGATCATCTCGACCCGCGAGAGCGAAAAGGTCCGCGAGCGTGCGCTCCACCTCGGCATCTCCCAGATCAGCGGCGCGTCCCGCACCTCGGTCGGCGGCTACACCGAACCTGAGCGTCCGCACGACACCGAACAGTTCGATGTTTCCGACCAGCGTTCGCTGGACGAGGTTGTCCGCTGGCTGATGGAGATGGGTTACATTCCCTCTTTCTGCACGGCCTGCTACCGCGAGGGTCGCACGGGCGACCGCTTCATGAGCCTGTGCAAGTCCGGCCAGATTCTCAACTGCTGCCACCCGAACGCGCTGATGACGCTTGAGGAATACCTCGTCGATTACGCAAGCGAGGACACGCGCCGCGTCGGCATGGCGCTCATCGACCGCGAGCTGGGCAAAATCCCGAACGAAAAGGTTCGCACGCTGGCCTCTCAGCACATCGAGGACATCCGCTCGTCCAACCGCCGCGATTTCCGTTTCTGAGGAGGTGCGGCATGAGTCTTAACGCACAGGTTTCCGCCGAACGGGTGCACATCGGCTTTTTCGGCCTGCGCAACGCCGGCAAATCCAGTCTGGTCAACCGCGTGACCGGCCAGACGCTCTCCATTGTGTCCGAGGTGCGCGGCACAACGACCGACCCGGTCCGCAAGGCGATGGAGCTTCTGCCGGTCGGCCCGGTCGTTATCATCGACACGCCGGGTCTGGACGACGAGGGAGCGCTCGGCGAGGAACGGGTGCGCCGCACCCGCCGCGTTCTCGACCAGACCGACATTGCCGTGCTCGTGGTGGACGCCGCCGCCGGACTTTCGCAGGCAGACCGCGAGCTGATGCAGCTGTTCGAGGGAAAACGCATTCCGTTCGTTGTCGCGATGAACAAGGCAGACCTCGTTTCTGTTCCGGAGAGCGTTCCGGAGAACACAATTTATGTTTCTGCACAGAAAAACGAGAACATCTATACGCTCAAAGAAAAAATCGCCGCCCTTGCCCGTTCGGCAGCTTCTCCGCGCGAGCTGATCGCAGACCTGGTTTCGTCCGGCGACGCGGTGGTGCTCGTCACGCCGATCGACTCGGCCGCGCCCAAGGGGCGGCTCATCCTGCCGCAGCAGCAGACCATCCGTGCGCTGCTCGATGCAGGCTGCGTCCCGGTGGTGACGCGCGAAACCGAACTTTCCCGCACGCTGTCGCTTCTGAGCGAGCCGCCCGCTCTTGTCGTGACCGACTCACAGGCGTTCGGCATCGTCAGCAAAACCGTGCCCGAAAGCGTCCGTCTGACCTCGTTTTCCATCCTGTTTGCGCGCTACAAGGGCGACCTGCGCACGGCGGTTCTGGGCGCGGCGGCGCTGCGGCGTCTGAAAGACGGCGATACGGTTCTCATCTCCGAGGGCTGCACACATCATCGCCAGTGCGGTGACATCGGCACAGAAAAGCTGCCGCGCTGGGTGAAAAGCTACACCGGCAGGGACGTCAATTTTGCCTTCACCTCGGGCGGCGAGTTCCCGGATGACCTCTCCCCTTACGCGCTCGTCATTCACTGCGGCGCGTGCATGCTGAACGAGCGCGAAATGCAGTCGCGCCTGTGCCGCGCCGCCGAGCAGTCCGTCCCCATCACGAACTACGGCATCGCCATCGCGCAAATGCACGGCATCCTCGACCGGGCGCTTCAGCCGTTTTCCGCGCTTCACGCGGAGTGGTCGGCACAGCAGCTTGTGTGAACGCTTGCATTCGCGTTCTTTGTGTAGTATAATGCAATTATGAAGAGGTGTTTGCAGAAAGTGAGGTACGCATGAACCTTTTAGAATTACCGTTCTTTTCCGGGTTTACTGTGCAGGAGCTTAGGCGGCTCCGCGACCTCGGCTGTATGCGCCTCGACCGCTTTCAGCAGGGTACTGTGATTTTGCAGGCGGGCAGCCGCACGCACGAAATGGGAATCGTGGTGTCCGGCCGCGTTCATATCGAGAGCAACGACCTCTGGGGCATACGCAGCATATTGAGCAACGTGGAAACCGGCGGCGTGTTCGCCGAAACCTACGCCATCTGCGGCGAGTCGCTTATGGTGGACGCGGTGGCGGCGGCGGACTGCGAGATTTTGTTTCTGAGTCTGCTTCCCCTGCTTGACCCGAAGAACAGCCGCGAAAGCTGGCACGCCCGGCTGATGCAGCGGATGCTCCGGCTGTCCACGCAGAAAAACCTGACGCTTTCGACCCGCATTTTCTGCACCTCGGCGAAAAATGTGCGTGGACGTCTGCTGACCTACCTTTCCGGCGAGGCAGCAAGACAGGGAAAAACCGAGTTCGATATTCCCTTCAACCGCCAGCAGCTGGCCGACTACCTCAACCTCGACCGCAGCGCGCTCTCCAAGGAGCTGAGCCGTATGCGCGACGAGGGAATGCTCGAATACC
>UQVU01000130.1 GCA_900544475.1 uncultured Butyricicoccus sp. | reverse complement strand
AGTTCGAATCTGGTTATCAGCTCCATCAAAGCATCATCTTCGGATGGTGCTTTTTTGTTTGCCGAAAACGAGGAAGGAGCAGCCGGAAGGCTGCCCCTGAGCGCTGTTTAACCTCAAGTCCGCTCCAGAAACCGCAGCGCGGTCAGAGTGTGCAGGGCGGCACCGCGCGGGAGAATATCCTCGTTGAACACGACCTGCGGATTATGCATCGGCTTGCCGTAGCGCGGGTCCTCCTGTGCCGTTCCGGCGCCGAGAAGCAGATAGGCGCAGGGCAGCTCGTAGGTGTAGGACGCGAAGTCCTCCGAGCCCATGCCGCCCTCACGGAGTCGATAGACCGACGCATCGCCGAACAGCTCCTGTGCACAGGCTGTGGACAAATCGAGCATGGCGTCATCGTTGTGCAGCGGCGGCGCGGACACGATTTCGCAGGTTTCGGCCGAGCCGCGGAACGCGGACGCGATACCCTGCGCGACCTCACCGATGCGGCGCAGCAGCGTTTCGCTCAGGTTCCGGTCAAAGCTGCGGATGGTTCCCTCCAGAACGGCGGTCGAGGGGATGATATTGGGCGCGTCGCCGGCGGAAAATCTGCCGACCGTCACCACGGCGGGCGATTTCGCCGGGATTTCACGTGCAATCAGCTCCTGAAGCGCGAGATAGATGTGCGCTGCGATATTGATGGGGTCAACGCCGGTTTCCGGCATCGCACCGTGACAGCCGGTGCCGTGCACCGTGACGCGGAACAGCGTGCAGCCGGCCATGAACGTGCCCTCACCGCAGAGCACCAGTCCGGACGGCGTGCCCGAATTGACATGGAGCGCGAAGCCGGCCTGCGGCGCAGGGTCGCGCAGTACGCCCGCTTTCAGCATGGCTTTCGCGCCGGTAAAGCCCTCCTCGTCCGGCTGAAAGACCAGCTTGACCGTGCCGTTGAGCTCGTCCGTATGGCTGCGGAGCAGCTGCGCCGCGCCGAGAAGCATTGCCGCGTGCATATCGTGGCCGCAGGCGTGCATGCAGCCGTTCTCCGAGCGGAAGGGCAGGTCGGTCTGCTCGGTGACGCGCAGCGCGTCCATATCCGCACGCAGCAGGATGCAGCGGCCGGTCGGCCTGCCGGTGATTTCGGCAACGATGCCGCCCGCAAGCTCGCGCGGCTGATAACCCATTTCGCGCAGGCGCTCCGCGACATAGCTTCGCGTGTTCGGCAGGTCGGCTCCGGCCTCGGGCGCGGTGTGCAGATGGCGGCGGTCATTGATGATAGCGGTCTGAAGCGCTTTGGCTTCGGCAAGAATGCTTTTCGCAGAAAAAGACATGGTTTCTCCTCCTGTCATGCCGGGAAACCCCGGCTGTGTGACGATTTTCTTAGTTTCAGTATAATCGCTTGTCCTGCGGAATGCAAGCACTGCGCGGTTTATCCATACTCTGTGCATAAGTGTCAAACTGTGCGCGGAACAAAAAAGGGGTATGGTAAAACATTAGAAACTATGGTATACTTATTATATCTAAAATAGCGAAAGAACGAAAGGCGGGGCGTGTGTCCTCCTTTTTCTTTTCGCGTTTGAGGCCGTAAAAAAGAAAGAAGCGGTATGCGGCGCCGCAGGGAAAGGGAGAATGCAATGTTAGATGCACTTTATAACGGCTTTGCAGGTTTGGTAGGGACATTGAACGACCTGATGTACAGCTATCTGCTCATCATCCTGCTGCTCGCGGCGGGCGCTTACTTCACCATCCGCAGCAAGGGAGTTCAGCTCCGTCTGCTCGGGGAGTCGGTTCGCGTCGTGAACGAAAAATCCGGCGACACCAAGGCGGTCAGCGCCTTTGAGGCTCTGATGGTCTCCACGGCGAGCCGCGTTGGCACGGGCAACATCGTCGGCGTCGCGAACGCGATCGCCATCGGCGGCTACGGTGCGGTGTTCTGGATGTGGCTGATCGCGCTCATCGGCGGCGCTACGGCTTTCGTCGAGAGCACGCTCGCGCAGATCTACAAAAAGCGCAGCGTCAAGGGCGGCAGCTACGGCGGCCCGGCGTACTATATCCAGGCGGCTCTCGGAAGCCGGAGCCTCGGTATTATTTTTGCGGTCGCGCTGATCGCGACCTACGCGGTCGGCTTCAATATGCTCGCGTCCTTCAACCTCATCGACAGCATGTCGAGCTATCACTTCTATGATACGCTCGTCACTGCCTCGGGCGCGCATCTTCTGCCGATCATCGGCGGCGCACTTCTCGCGCTTCTCGTCGGCGTCTGCATCTTCGGCAACGGCAACCGCATCGTCAAGGTCACGGGCGTGCTCGTGCCGGTCATGGGCGTGCTGTACATCATCATGGCGCTCATCGTCATGGTGCTGAACGCCGGCATGCTGCCCGAGGTTCTGCGCCGTATTTTCCAGGGCGCATTCGACTTCAAGGCGATTTTCGGCGGCGCGGCAGGCTTCGGCTCGTCCGCTCTCATGCAGGGCATCAAGCGCGGTCTGTACTCGAATGAGGCAGGCGTCGGCTCCGCCCCGAACGCGGCGGCGGCAGCGGACGTTTCCCATCCGGTCAAGCAGGGTCTTGTCCAGATGCTTTCCGTATTCATCGACACCATCCTCGTGTGCAGCGCAACGGCCATGATGTGCCTGTGCACCGGCATCGAGCCGAGCGAGTCGCTCAAGGGCGCGCCGTTCGTGCAGGCGTCCCTCGAACACACCTTCGGCGTCGTCGGCCCGTATTTCATCACCATCGCCCTGCTGCTGTTCGCATTTACGACGCTGCTCGGCAACCTGTTCTACTGCGAGGGCTGCCTGAACTATATCGCGGGCCGCACGCTGTCCCACCGCCAGATGAACGTGTTCCACGCCTTTGCCTGCGTGGTCGTATTCGTCGGCGCACAGATGAAGTTCGGCCTCGCCTGGGACATCGCGGACGTTCTGATGGGCATTATGGCGCTCATCAACCTGCCGGTTATCCTGCGCCTCGGCGGCATCGCCATGCACGCGCTTTCCGACTACATGAAGCAGCGGCATGAGGGCAAGGACCCCGTCTTTCGGGCGAAAAACATCGGACTCAAAGAACAGACGGATTACTGGAACTGAGAAGGAGCAACCATGCAGAACTATGACTATTCGCGCCTGCACAGCAGCCTTGTGGGCGTAATTCAGGAAGCACAGGCCAAAATCGGCTACGACCGCCACGCCATCACGCTCTATTATCCGGCGGCCTCTCTCGCGCATATGCTCGGAACGAAAGAGGACGCGGACACGGTCGAGCAGGCGCTTTCCGGCTTTTCCGCTTTCGCGCAGCCGACGCTCGGCGCGGTCGAGGTCGTGCGCGATAATGAGCGCTTCTGCATCTATGTTCCGGCGGAGGGCGCGGAGTACGTCCACGAAAAGGTGCCGGACAGCGGCTTTCTCAAGGCGTTCCTCGCGGTCGTGAGCGGCCTTGAGGTCAGCCTCGACGATATTCTCGCGGTGTTCCATCGCTTCTCGGATGAGGTCGTCTGCGAGAAAATCGAGGGCAGCGATGAGTTCGACTACCTCGTTTACTTCAAAAACGGCGAGCCGGACGGCTACCGCTACTGCATCAAGCTCGAAGAGGACGGCTGTGCGACCTACCACCGCTTCATTCGCGAGGATTACGAGGCGTTCGGCTTCTGATGGACCAGAAAACCATCGTTCTGTGCATCGCGGGCGGGGCAGTCGTGCTCGTTCTGCTCGGCCTTGCGTGGAGCAGACTCAGCGCCTGGCTGACGGCGCGCGAGCTGCGCCACGCCTACCAGTCGCGCCCGCTGTTCTCGGCGCACGAAAGGGCGGCCTATAAGGCGCTGCGCGAAATGACGGACGAGCTGGGACTCGTGCTGTTCGTCAAGGTGCGGCTGCTCGATCTGGCGGAACCAAAGCCGCGCCACCGGAAGTATCAGCTGTATCTGAACAAAGTCAGCGCGAAACACGTGGATTTCGTGGTTTGCAGCGCCAAAAGCGAACCAAAGCTCGTCATTGAGCTGGACGATTTCACCCACGACACCCCCTCGCGCATGGCGCGGGACGAGTTCGTGGACACGGTGCTCGAAAGCTGCGGCTACGGCGTCGTCCACACGCGCAACATCGACCGGGACGAGCTGTATCCGGTGCTGCGGCGGCTCAGACGCGGAAACGCAGCAGGAAGAAGATAAATAGTAAACCGCGGCAGAGAAACGTATTCTGCCGCGGTTTTTATGCTGTTTTTGAAGGAAAGCCGAAGAAAATAGGCGGGAGCGAGGGCTTTTACACCGCCGCGCACCGCGCGAGGAACTGCGCCGCAGACTGGCACAGGCTGAGCAGCACCTCGCTTGACGCCGCGTCCTCCTTGTCGCTGACGAACGCCACGCAGCCGCTGACGTCGCCCTCGGTGATGACCGGCGCCGCCGTGACCACGCTGTATCCGTCCCGTCCCGCGAGCGGGATTTCCCCGAGGCTGTCCGCCCCGCGCTCGCAGATAACGCGCTGCTCCATCATCTGTTCAAGCTCCGGCGAGACGCTTTTTTCGAGGATGTCCTTCTTCGCACTCCCTGCCGCTGCAATCACCGCGTCCCGGTCGCAGACCGCGCAGCTCATGCCCGCCGTCCGCGCCAGCGCCTCCGCCAGCTCCGCCGCCATCGTCCCCATCTCGCCCATCGGCGAGTATTTTTTGAAAATGACCTCGCCCTCCCGGTCCGTGTAGATTTCCAGAGGGTCGCCCTCTCGAATTCTCAGGGTACGTCTGATTTCCTTAGGGATGACGACGCGGCCGAGATCATCGATCCTTCTCACAATTCCGGTTGCTTTCACGCTGTTCTGCCTCCCGTTCTGGTATTTCTGTTGTGATAGAGGTAGTATTTACAGCGGAGAGAAAATAATGCGGATTTTGAAAGGGGATATGCGGGAGGGGAGGAAAGGACTGCCGCGCGAGGGAAAATTTGCGGATGCCCTTGCGGAAAGGGCGGG
>UQVU01000129.1 GCA_900544475.1 uncultured Butyricicoccus sp. | reverse complement strand
ATTGACGGCACGCTGTCCACCGGCCTTACCACGATGATGCCGGACAGCGCAGTAAAGTGTCTTGACCTGCTGCGGCAGGCCGGGCACTTCACCGCCATCGCGACCGGACGGCTTCAGGCCTCGGCGAAAACCGTGGCCGACCGCTACGGCTTCACCAACATCGTAGCTGACGGCGGCTGGAGCGTCACCATCGACGGAAAAATCCTCGAAATGCAGTCGCTTCCAGCGGACGAATGTATCCATTTTATCGACTGGCTGCGAGAAAACGACATTCCGTGGGCGGTTTCGCCGGAAAACGAGAAGCTGTGCGTAACGAGCGACAAAAACTATCTGCCGCTCGCGCCGGAGAATTATTTCCCGGTGCTTTGGGACCCGCGATATGACTATCACGCGCTCGACCATCTGTACAAAGTCTATTTCCGTTGCGCCGTCGGCGAGGAAGCCTCGATGCAGTCGGGCAGTCTGCCGCTTGTCCGCTATAACCCCGATGTCGTATTCGTGGAACCCAAGGAAAAGCAGCGCGGTATCCGCCGCGTGCAGGAGATGTACGGCATCCCGGACGAGGATATCGTTGTATTCGGTGACGGCATGAACGACCTGTGTATGTTCGGTCAGGGCTGGCTTTCTGTCGCCATGGGCAACGCACGCCCCGAACTGAAAGAAATAGCCGATTACATTACAACCGATGTGGACAAGGACGGTCTGTGGAATGCCTGCCGCCATTTCGGCTGGATTTAAGGAGAAATTATGCTGTTTGATACGCACGCGCATTATGATGATGAGCGTTTTGATGAGGACCGGGACGCGCTTCTGGCTTCGATGCCGGAGAACAACGTCGGTCTGATTTTGAACCCCGGCTGCGACGTGGAAACCTCTCGCAAGGCGGTCAGCTACGCGAACCATTATCCGTTTGTCTACGCAGCCGTCGGCCTGCATCCCGAGAACATCGAGGACGGCTGGATGGACGCACTGGCGGAGATCCGCAGACTGGCAAAAAGCGAGCCGCGTGTCCGCGCGATTGGCGAAATCGGTCTGGACTACTATTGGGAGAAGGACGAACGTGCCCGTGCCCGTCAGCAGGTCGTATTCGCCCGCCAGATGGAGCTGGCGCGTGAGCTGAAAATGCCGGTCATCGTGCATGACCGCGACGCACACGCGGACTGTCTGGAAATCACGCGCCGTTATCCCGATGTGACCGGCGTATACCACTGCTACGCAGGCCACGCGGAAATGGCACGCGAGCTGCTGGAGCGCGGGTATTATCTGTCGTTCACCGGCGTTATCACGTTCAAAAACGCGAAAAAAGCGGTCGAAGTCATTCGTGAAGTGCCGATTGAACGCCTGATGATTGAAACCGACTCGCCGTATATGGCGCCCGAGCCGTACCGCGGCCGCCGCAATTCTTCGCTCTACGTCTACCGCATGGCGGAGCGTATTGCGGAGATCAAGGGCATGGAGGCCGCCGACGTCGAGCGCATCACGACCGAGAACGGCAGACGGCTGTTCGGAATTGGCTGAAATCTTTTGCAATTTTCTGTTGACAGCTGTCCAAAAACATTATATAATCTATCTGTCGGTAATAAGTTATCGACAGATTTCTGGGGGCGTAGCTCAGCTGGGAGAGCGCCACACTGGCAGTGTGGAGGTCAAGAGTTCGATCCTCTCCGTCTCCACCAGATCAAACCGCTTGTTCCGTTGGAATGGGCGGTTTTTTGTTTGCAAGCATCACAAAAAAACGTCCTCTGCTCGGCGCAATTGGCCTTGCAGGGGACGTTTTCTATATCTATATCTGCATCGGTTATCAGAACCGGACGTCGGTCTGGGGCATCTGCCACGCGAAATGATCACAGTGCAGGAGTGCTTCGGCGCGCTCCGAGCACGGATTGGTCAGGTATTCGCTGTAAAGTGCCTGTACGGCAGGATTTTCGTGCGAGAAACGGCGTTCCGCCTGCTTATCGAGCGAGAACAGGACATCGCCGCGCTGCGCCGCCTTTTCTGTATCGCTGCCATCTACCGGCTGACCGCCGCCGCCTGCACAGCCGCCCGGGCAGGCCATGATTTCGACGAACTCATAATGCACCTCGCCGCGTTTGACTGCGCGAACAAGCTGACGGGCGTTTGCGAGTCCACTTGCTACCGCGCAGTGCACCGTTGTACCGGCGAGGTCGAACGTCGCCTCGCGCCACGGCCGGCTTTCATCCTCCGCCGCACGCACCTCGCGGAACGCCTCCGGCGCGGGGTTCTCTCCGGTGGTCAGGTAATACGCCGAGCGGAGCGCCGCCTCCATAACGCCGCCGGTCGCGCCGAAAATGACGCCTGCGCCCGAGCCGTTGCCCAGCGGGTCATCAAACGGGGAGTCAGTCAGCTGCTCCACATCAATGTGCTCCGCACGCACCATTCGCGCCAGTTCGCGCGTCGTCAGCACCAGATCGACGTCGCTTCCTGCACCGGCCGACTGCATGCCAGGCAGCTCTCGCTCTGCTTTCTTCGCGATGCAGGGCATGATGGAAATGCTGTAAACGTTCTCCGGCTCTACGCCGAGACGCTTCGCGAGCCAGCTTTTCGCGACCGCACCGAACATCTGCTGCGGAGATTTCGCCGTGGACAGGCGTCCCGTCATTTCCGGATACTGGCTTTTCAGGAAGCGCACCCAGCCCGGACAGCACGAGGTGAACATCGGCTTGTCCTTCAGGTCTCCGGCTTTCAGCCGCTGGAGCAGCTCCGTTCCTTCCTCCATGATGGTCAGGTCGGCCGAAAACGTCGTATCAAAGACGTAATCCGCGCCCAGACCGCGCAGCGCCGCAACCAGCTGGCCGACAGTCGCCTTGCCGGTCGGCATGCCGAACGCCTCGCCCCATGCCGCACGGACCGCCGGTGCAATCTGTACGATCGTCACCTTGCCCGGTGCGCCGAGAACGGAGTAGGCCTTTGCGGTATCGTCGCGCTCGCGCAGTGCGCCGGTGGGGCAGTGGGTGATGCACTGGCCGCACAGCGAGCAGTCGGCTTCCTTAATGAAGCGGTTTCCCGAAACATCGATAGTCGTGCGCGAGCCCGAGCCGCTGATGTCCCAGATGGACAGCGACTGCACCTTATCGCACACCTGAATGCAGCGCATGCACTTGATACATTTATTGATGTCGCGGTAAAGAGGGAAAGTCGTGGTCCAGAAGCTCTTTTTGCCTGCCGCGAGGTCGCTCTTGTAGGGGACGGACAGCACGCCGAGGTCATTCGAGATTTTCTGGAGCTGGCACGAGCCGGAGCGCACACAGGTCGCGCACTTGTTGTCGTGCTGCGAGAGGATAAGCTCCATATTGACACGGCGCGCCTCGAGTGCACGCGGAGAATTGGTGCGGATGACCATGCCTTCACGCACAACGTTGTTGCACGAGGGAACCAGCTTGCCTTCGCCCTCGACCTCGATGCAGCATACGCGGCACGCCGAGATCTCGTTGATGTCTTTCAGGTAGCAGAGGTTCGGGATTTCCACGCCGACCGAGGCCGCTGCTTCCAGAATGGTCGTGCCTGCCGGAACGGATACCGGGATTTTATCTATCGTAAGGTTTACCATTTGCTCGTTCGACCTCCCTTGAAGATACCGTAGCCGAAGTGGTCGCAGCGCAGACAGCGCGAGGTTTCCTGCTGGACCTCCTGCTCGGTCATACCGCATTTTACCAGTTCAAAGTTGCCGACGCATTCCTCGGACGGACGGTTGTGCAGCTCGATGCGGCCGCACGCAGGCAGGTTGGTCAGGTGCGGCGCGGGAATTTCCACATCGGACTGAATTACGTGATGGAAGCCGAGGTGCGCGTCGATGTTCGCTGCCGCGACCTTGCCGGCTGCGACCGCACGGATAACGGTTGCCGGGCCGGTAACGGCGTCGCCGCCCGCAAATACATGAGGCGTGTTGGGCACGAAGGCGTCCGAAGAAGCCTTGATTTTGCCGCGCTCAAGCGGCATGACCTGCGCAAACGGACGGGCGTCGATTGCCTGACCGATCGCCACGATAACAATGTCGCACGGGGTACGCAGCAGCGGCGCATCTGCGTCATAGGGACGCGGACGGCCGTCCGAGCCGTAAGGGCCGATGACCTGCGGGCGCGTCCAGAGCGCGGTCACATGACCGTTCTCATCCGACTCGATATGGTCCGGCGCCTGAAGCTGAAGAATCTGGCAGCCCTCTGCCTGCGCGTCCTCGATTTCCTCGTTGAGCGCGGTCATATCCGAGATACGGCGGCGGTAAACACAGGTAACAGATGCCGCGCCGAGGCGGAGCGCCGTTCTCGTTGCGTCCATCGAAACGTTGCCGCCGCCGATAACGCAGACGCGCTTGCCGTGGAAATCGGGCGCACGGCCCTCGCCGATGTCGCGGAGCAGCTGCACCGCTGCATGAACGCCGATGCTGTTTTCGCCGTCGATGCCGATTTTCTTGTCGTTATGCGCACCGATGGAGATGTAGACCGCGTCATACTGATTTTCGATGTCGGAGAATTCAATGTCGCGACCAATCGAGGTGTCGGTATGTACTTCGATGCCGGTGGACAGGATGAACTCGATGTCAGCGTCCAGCTTTTCCTGCGGCAGACGGTAATCCGGAATGCCGTAGCGGAGCATGCCGCCGAGCTGCGGACGCTGGTCGTAGACGACGACCTTGTGGCCCATCAGCGACAGGAAGTACGCCGCCGACAGACCGCCCGGGCCGCCGCCGATAACGGCAATGCGCTTGCCCGTAGAGGGCGCACACGGCGGGGGAGTGGTGTCGGTCGCGTGGTCGCAGGCAAAGCGCTTGATGCCGCAGATATTGACCGCATCATCGACCATGCTTCGGCGGCAGCGTGCCTCACACGGATGTTCGCAGACGTAGCCGCAGACCGTAGGGAAGGGGTTATCCTTGCGGATCAGGCGAACCGCATCATTATAACGGCCTGCACGCACGAGCGCGATATAGCCCGGAATATCGACGCCGGCGGGGCAGAGCGCCACGCAGGGAACCGGATGGTCCCAGCCGAACAGGCAGCGTCCGTGCTCCACGTGCGACAGGTAGTCCTCGCGGAAGCCCTGCAC
>UQVU01000128.1 GCA_900544475.1 uncultured Butyricicoccus sp. | reverse complement strand
CCAACCGGTCCTCGTCGAGCGGCTGGACCGTGATCTCTGTCCCGTCCGGCACCCCCAGCATGGCAAGCTCATAGGCGGCCAGCTGCTTTGCCAGTACGGTTCCTTTCGTTCTCAAACGACTCCGCCCTCTGCGCCGACGCTGTGCGTTCCTACACCAAGAACCGGCTGGTGCGGACGCTCATCCCGTCCATCAACCTGTTCCGCGCCGCAGCGTTCTCGCGGCAGATGTCGCTGTTCTTCAAGTACCACATCAACGGCCTGCTGCAGGGGCTTTGGGTCAGCATCGTCTACGCCAGCGGCGACGACGTCTTTCTGGTCGGTGCCTGGAACCACACCCTGCAGGCCGCCCTGCGCATCAGCGATGCCATGCCCTGGCGGGGAGATGCCTTTTACCTGCCCAAGCCGATCGCTGCATCCACATCCCCTGCCGAGCTTTCCACCGTTGAGCGCAAGGCGGTCAAAAAGCTTGCCTGGATCCCGGCCTCCAAATTCGACCGCTACACCGCCAGCCTGCACAGCGGCACCTACCCGCTGGACGAGCTGGACCAGAGCTTTGGCCAGGCCTACGAGCAGACCAAGGCCAGCGTGACCGACGGTGCCGGCTGACGCTGGACCAGAGCATTCTCAACCGGTATGCCCATCCCATTACAAAGGATGCCCTGCTGGAAGCCATCGCCGAGTTCAGCCGCTTTTATCAGGATGCCTTCCTGTCGCACTTCCCGCAGGGCCACCCCGTTGCAAACATTCCGGACACCCCACACCTCATCCTTGGCGGCGGCACCGGCTTCCTCTCCAAAACGGTCGGTTACCCTTACCTGAAAGACGATTATGCCGCCGCTCATTTTCAAATCCCGCTGCTCCTGCAGCATGCACCCCTGTAGACGTTCCTACCGGGTGGGACCCTCGCACTAATCAAAAGCCCACTGGGCTTTTGATTGCCCCGCCTGCGGCGCGGCCCGTGCTCTTTCAAATCCCGCTGTGAAGACGAAAAAAGACCAGTACACAAAGTGTACTGGTCTTTTTTGGTCGGAGCAGCGGGATTTGAACCCACGGCCTCCTCGTCCCGAACGAGGCGCGCTACCAACTGCGCTATGCCCCGAAAATACCGCAACCCAATGGGCTGCGGTCTGGTTGGGGATGAGAGAATCGAACTCCCACAAGTAGAGTCAGAGTCTACCGCACTACCACTATGCAAATCCCCATTATTCGGTTTGTCAGGAGCGGCTCGGCGCTGCTGACAAGGGATATTATACCCGAAGAGTGTGTCCTTGTCAACTACTTTTTTGCTTTTTCCGCAAACTTTTTTGCCGGGCGCTTTTGCAGCACGGCAGCATGTAAAATTTTGTCCAGATGGCTTGACACCCACCCGCATTCGGAATACTCTTATACTATAAATAGTGTGCTCAGGGTCAGCGGCCCTGAAGCTCAGAGGAAAGAGGGCTTTTGAATGAAAAAACGTGTTGGTATCCTGACCTCCGGCGGCGACTGTCCCGGCCTGAACGCCACCATCCGCGGGGTAGCAAAAGCACTGTACGCCCGCATGGGTGACAACGTGGAGATCGTCGGCATCCTGAACGGCTACAGCGGCCTGATCAACGGCGACATCATCGAGATGGGCGCGCGCAGCGTTGACGGCATCATCCGCAAGGGCGGCACCATGCTGTACACCGCACGCTGCAAGGAAATGATGACCGAGGAGGGTCTCCAGAAGGCGGCCGACACCTGCAAGTATCTGGGCATCGACGGCCTCATCTGCTGCGGCGGCGACGGTACCTTCCGCGGCGCACAGGCGCTTTCGCGCAAGGGCGTTCCGTGCATCGGCGTGCCGGGCACCATCGACAACGACATCGTGTGCACCGACTACACCATCGGCTTCGATACTGCGTGCAACACCGCTATCGAGTGTATCGATAAGCTGCGCGACACCATGCAGTCGCACGAGCGCTGCTCGGTCGTTGAGGTCATGGGCCGCCGCGCCGGTCATCTCGCGCTTCAGGTCGGCTGCGCTGTCGGCGCGACCGCGATCTGCCTGCCCGAGCGTCAGCTGGACTTTGACGTTGACATCGTAGAGAAAATGCGCATCGGCCGCATCAAGGGCCGCAACCACCACATCATCATCGTAGCCGAGGGCTACGGCTCCGCACAGGAGGTCGCCGACCAGATCCACGAGGCGACCGGAATCGACACCCGTGTTACCATCCTCGGCCACATTCAGCGCGGCGGCTCCCCGTCGGCGATGGACCGCGTTATGGCGACCCGCATGGGCTACGCCGCTGTCCGCGCACTGATGGAGGGCAAGACCAACCGCGTTATCGTATCGGATGCAAACCTCGTTACCGACATTGACATCGAGGAAGGTCTGGCGAAGCATAAGGACCTCAACCAGTGCCTGTTCGAGGCGCAGCAGACGGTCGCTATCTGATGGGTTCGGTTTTTATCACCGGCGGCTCGCGCGGCATCGGCGCGGCGTGCGTCCGTGCGTTCTGCAAGGAGGGCCAGCCGACGGCGTTCACCTATGCGGCGCGAAAAGATAAGGCGGACGAACTTGCGACGGAGACCGGCGCACTCGCGCTTCCGGCGGACAGCGCGGATAAAGAGGCGGTCGAGCGGGCGGTTCAGGCGGCACGCGAAGCCTGCGGCGCTATTGATACGCTCGTCTGCAACGCCGGTATCGCGCAGCAGAAGCTGTTTCAGGACATTTCGGACGAGGAATGGCTCCATATGCTGAATGTCAACCTGATGGGGGCGGTCCGCGCGGTCCGCGCAGTGCTTCCGGATATGCTGCACCGGCAGAAGGGAAGCATCGTCATCGTTTCGTCCATGTGGGGCGAGCGGGGCGCGTCCTGCGAGAGCCACTACGCCGCAAGCAAGGCGGCGCTCATCGGCCTTGCGAAGTCGCTTGCGCTCGAGCTTGGGCCAAGCGGCATCCGCGTCAACTGTGTCGCCCCCGGCGTCATTGACACCGACATGAACGCGATGCACGGCGAGGACGTCATGCAGTCGCTGGCGGATGAAACGCCGCTCGAACGTGTCGGCCGCGCAGACGAAGTTGCGGACAGCATCGTGTATCTCTGCTCGGAAAAGGCGTCCTTCGTCACCGGGCAGGTGTTGGGAGTGGACGGCGGATTTTAACCTTACTGTCGAAAAAACTTCCGATAATCGAATAAGAAAGACCTTCTCCGTTGACAGGGGAAGGTCTTTTGGTGTTTTCAGGCGAAATAGGCGAGAATGCCGTTCATGATACCCTGCGCGAAGCCGAAGGGGTCGGTTTCGAGCCGCCGCGCGTCCCCGGCGTTCGTAAGGTAGGCCAGCTCCACGAGAATGGCCGGCATTTTTGTGACGCGAACGCCGTTGTCGCGTGTGCGGGTGCGGCAGACGATGCCGCGCAGCACGTGCTGCGCAAGCCAGTAAGCCTGCGTGCCCTCCTGATAGACATAGACCTCGGTGCCGTTGATGGCCGGGTTCTCATTCGCGTTGCAGTGAATACTGATGAAGTAATCCGCAGGCCAGTCGTTTGCCGCCTGCACGCGGGCAGCGAGGCTGGTCGCGTTGCTCGTGCCGAGGATTTCGTCCGGCGCATTGCGGCTCAGCCGCACCTCGAACCGCGGGTCGGCGCGGAGAAGCTCCGCGAGATACTGCCCGACGGCGTAGGTAATGTCCTGCTCGACAAGGCCGTTCCCCTCCGCGCCGGTGTTCGGGCCGCTCGGATTGTGCCCCTGGTCGATAAAAATCTTGATTGCCATTTTTCTCACGCTCCCTTGCAGTCTATGCGGAAAAACGCCGGAACGTTCCGTGCTTGACGATGGAGAAACGCCATGTTATGCTGTAAGCAAAGGAGAGGATGGACATGAAATTATGTATCAGGCAAAAGGCGTTCTCATGGGTGGACCGGTTTACCGTGTTCGATGAGAACGGCGCGGATAAATACTACGTCGAGGGCGAACTGTTTTCGTGGGGCAAAAAGCTGCACGTGACCGATGTAAACGGACGGGAAGCAGCTTTTATTCAGCAAAAGGTGTCCAGCTTCATGCCGCGCTTTTTTGTGTACATCGATGGCAGGGAGTGCGCCGAGATTGTCAAGCGTTTCACGTTTTTCTACGAAAAGTATGAAATCGAGGGACTTGACTGGACAATCGAGGGCGATTTCTGGTTGCATGAGTACCGTATCACCCAGAATGGCCGGGAAATCGTGTCGCTCTCCAAGGAGTGGTTCACGTGGGGCGACTGCTACGCACTCGACATTGCCGATCCGAAAAACGAAACGCTGGCGCTTGCGGTTGTGCTCGCGATCGACGCCGTGCACGAATAGGCCGCTTCTGCGGCGTCAGCTTCGCATTGAGAGGAAACAATATGATAGAAATCGATCAGGCGTTCGTGGATAGTGTGATCCGTCCGCGTGACCCCGAAACCAACAAAAACGACTACGGCCGCATTCTGTGCGTGTGCGGCTCGGCAGGATATACAGGTGCGGCATATTTTTCGGCACAGGGCGCGGTCCGCATGGGAAGCGGCGTTGTGACGCTGGCAGTTCCGCAGGGTGCGTGGCCGGTGCTGGCGGTCAAGCTGAATGAGCCGGTCGTGCGGCCCATGCCGCAGGATGAAAACGGCCTGTTCTCGAAAAAGGCGCTGCCGCAGCTGCTGGCGCTCACCGAACGCGCGGACGCGCTGCTCATCGGCTGCGGTATCGGGCGCTCGGACGAGGTGACGGAAGTCGTATGCACGCTGCTTCAAAAAGCGGCGTGTCAGGTCGTTCTGGACGCGGACGGCATATTTGCGCTCTCGCAGCATAAGGATATACTGCGGCGGACGGCGAAACCACTCGTCATGACGCCGCACGCCGGGGAATTTGCGCGTCTTTCCGGCAGAAAGCAGGTGTCGCCCGAGGAGCTTCGCGCTTTCGCGCAGGAGAACCGCTGCACCGTGCTCTACAAGGGCCACCGCACGCTCATCGCCGCGCACGACGGGCGCTTGTTCCGCAACCACACGGGCAACCCCGGCATGGCGAAGGGCGGCAGCGGCGATACCCTCGCGGGCATGCTCGTGTCGCTTATCGGGCAGGGACTGGACGCGCTGGAGGC
>UQVU01000127.1 GCA_900544475.1 uncultured Butyricicoccus sp. | reverse complement strand
GTGAATTGCCGCATAGCGGCAAGAGAGGGTGGCCTGGGCCATGCTCCCGGTTTTTATGATTTTGCGTTGCAAAATCTATTTCATGCGCGCTACCGCGCGAAACACTGTATTCTCAAAAAATTGACTTTAGATAGACTGAAGGCTGCTCCTGTGTGAATGGAGCAGCCTTTTCTGCGCGGTTTTCTGTTTTACTTATACTTTTGATATTCCGCAACAGCGAGCTCATCGCAGCGGTTGTTGTACGGGTTGTCGGCGTGACCCTTGACCCAGTGGAAGCGGACCTCGTGGCGGTCAAGCAGGTCGAGCAGCCGTCCCCACAGCTCGGGGTTTTTCGCCGGCTTCTTGTCGCTCTTGACCCAGCCGCGCGCACGCCAGCCCTTCGCCCAGCCCTTCGTGATGCCGTCCACGACATAGCGGCTGTCCGAGTACAGATCGACCGAGCACGGCTCTTTGAGCATTTCGAGCGCGGTGATGACGCCGAGCAGCTCCATGCGGTTGTTGGTGGTGGACGGTTCGGAGCCGGAAAGCTCCCGGGTCGCGGCACCGTACTGGAGAATGGCGCCCCAGCCGCCCGGTCCCGGATTGCCCGAGCAGGCGCCGTCGGTATAAATCGTTACGTTTTTCATGTTGAACCTCGTTTTCTGAATTGCATTTATCATATCATATCTCTCTTGTCTTCGCAACGGGGAGCGTATACAGCGTGGAGAATATCCGAAGAAGTGTATCTATACCAGACATACTGTGCGGCAAAATATTGCACATAATGTAAAACTTGTGGACAATACTATACAAAATCGACACGAAATGATTTACAAATACCCTTCGGAATGCTACACTGAAACTGGAAGAAACGGACAGAACACAGGGACAGGAACCATTCCGGGAGGGCAAAATTATGATGAACATGATGAACGATCCGCGTCTGCGCACGGACAGCTACGCGAAAATTTTTCTCTATAACACACATGAAACCGTGGCGTGCGTGCCGCGCCACACCATCCGCATGAAGGACAGGGTGAAGCCGGACAAGCTGCGCGAGGCGGTCGAGCAGGCACTGCTGCGCTTTCCGCACATGATGATGAGCGTCGAGCGTACCGAAACCGGCTTCCGCTACCGTACCAACGTGCGCCCGGCGGTCGTGCTGCCGTTCGACGGCGTGTCCACGCGCTACACCATCGGCTCGGCCGACACGAATGGCTATCTGTTCCTCGTCGGCTACCACGAGAACACCATCTACATGGAGTATCAGCACTCGATTTCGGACGGACGCGGCTTCGAGGAGTTCATCCGCTGCGTGCTGTTCCAGTATCTACTGAACTGCGGCTGTCCGGTCGAGAACGACGGCACGGTCCGCACCATGGATACGCACTGGACGCCGGAGGAGAGCGCCGACGGCTATGAGCAGCTCGCCGACCGCGAGTTTTCGCCCGAGGGCATCTGGAAAAAGCCGGAGGCGGTCCATGCGCCCGAGGTGCAGTGGAAGGCGGACGCCGCTGAGGTCGTGAGCGAGGTGACCTTCCCGTTTTCGAAGCTGCATGACTATGCGAAGAAAATCGGCGTCAGCCCGCTTTCCATCGTTGCGCCGCTCATGATGCGTGCGTTCGACCGCAAGTTCGGCGGCGGCGACAAGCCGGTTATCACACAGATTCCGGTCGATCTGCGGCCGCTGCTCCCGACGGTCACGACGCGGTACTTTATCTGCTTCATCGACCTGCCGTATCTGCCGGAATACCGCGAGCTTCCGCTCGATGAGGTATTCCGCCGCACGAAGGCGTTTCTGAAGGACCAGATGCAGCGCGAACAGCTGCTCTACCGCGCCAAGGCGTCGGCCGACCGCTGTGATACGCTGCACAAGGCGGATATGCCGCTCGCGGACAAAATGGCGGCAGCCCGCAAGCTCACGGAGGATTTCGTCCTCGAGGACAGCTTCCTCATCACCAATGTCGGCCGCTTCACCATGCCGGAGAGCTGCCGCCCGTACATCCTCGACTACGGCGCGATCCTGCCGTGCGCGGTGCAGCCGTTCGCCATGCTCGTTTCGTCCTACGGCGACACGATGAAGCTGTCGGTAGCGCAGCGCGACCACGATATGCAGGTCGTGGGCGACCTGATGAGCGGCCTGCACGAGGTCGGCATCGAGCCGGAGCTGCGCAGCTATCCGTTCGTCGTGACGCGCTACGACGGCATGGAGTGCGAGTGCTGAAAAACAGTCGGAGCGTTGTAACAGAAGTTTTCAGCCGTTTGCGGTTTTTCTTCGATATTCGCTTGAAAACGTGTTTTCAAGCGAAAGACATTCCGTTTTTAACAGAAATTTTTCTTGACGCGCCGGGGAATTGTGCCGCATAATAAACAGTGGGATAAACTATTCCGGCGGCCCGTTTTACCCGCCGACAGACCCCGAAAGGAGAAATCTGCAATATGGCTGAAAATCTGGAACTTCTCCGCGAGAAGAAGGGCTTTATCTGTGATATGGACGGTGTTATCTATCACGGCAACCGTCTGCTGCCCGGCGTAACGGAGTTCGTTGCGTGGCTTCAGAAGGAGAACAAGAGCTTTCTCTTCCTGACCAACTCCTCCGAGCGCTCGCCGCTTGAGCTTCAGCAGAAGCTCGCCCGCATGGGCCTGGAGATCGGAGAAGAGCATTTTTACACCTCCGCGCTTGCGACCGCACGCTTTATCGCGAGCCAGAAACCGCACGCTTCGGCGTATGTCATCGGTGCTCCCGGTCTGGTCGGCGCACTGTACGAGGCCGGCATCGTCATGAACGATGTAGACCCGGATTACGTCATCGCGGGCGAAACCAACACGTATAACTATCAGACCATCCTCAAGGCGGTCGATCTGGTCAACAAGGGTGCGCGTCTTATCGCGACCAACTCCGACCTCACCGGCCCGTCCGAGCAGGGCATTATTCCGGCGTGCCGCGCTCTGGTGGCGCCGATCGAGCTTGCGACCGGCAAGACCGCGTACTATGTCGGCAAGCCGAACCCGCTCATGATGCGCACGGGTCTGCGCCTGCTGGGTGTGCACTCGCACGAGGCTGTCATGATCGGCGACCGCATGGATACCGACATCGTTGCGGGCATCGAAACCGGCCTGGATACCGTTCTGGTGCTCTCCGGCTGCACCTCGCGCGCGGAAGTGGAGAACTACGCATACCGCCCGCATTATATTCTGGACGGCGTGGGCTGTATCGCCCCGTAAAAAAACTGTCGAAAAACCGTGAGAGCGGCGGGGTGAGGGCACCCCGCCCTACGGTAGGGCGTTGAAAGGGTTTTGAAAGCTTTATTAACGGAAAAAGCAGGGACAGCGTTACAACTGTTCCTGCTTTTGTATTTTCTGAATTTTTTATTCCATGACGCTCAGCTCTACGTCCTCGACGGAGAGAGGCGCGAAGAAGTAGTCGCGGTAGGAGGGCTCGCCCTTGTCGATGTTCGGCTCGAACAGCGGAACGGCGAAGCGAATGGCGGAGCCGCCGTCCGGGCGCTGCTCACAGGTGAACTCGCCTTCGTGCGCCTGAGCAACGAGCTGCGCGTAGGCGAGGCCCATGCCCTGATACAGACGGCCGTTGGCAGCCTGGAGCTGCTCGTGCTGCATCAGAGAGGTGCGCCATGCGGTGAGAGCACTTTCGAGCTTGTCGGCGGACAGGCCGGGGCCGCGGTCGCTGACGGTGATAACCGCCCAGTCGATCGTTTCGCCGTCATAAGCCGGACGGTTCTCGACCGTAAGCGTCAGGCTGACGCTGCCCTGCTCCTGAGAAACGGCGACAGCGTTCGTGAGCAGGTTGTAGAGCGCTGCACGGACGCGCACGACGTCAAGCTGTGCTTCGCACTGCATCGGGACGTTGAGGGCGATGCAGTCGCGCTTGCCCTCGGGCAGGCGGCGGCTGACGTTATTCGCGGCATCCGAGCACAGGCGGGACAGGTCGCAGCCGGTGATGCGCATCGTTCCGTAAATCGGCGGGTTCAGCAGCTCGGAAAGATGGAACGCGGTGCGCTGAAGGCGGCCGGCCTCACGGGTGAGCGCGGCTGCTGCCTGCGGGTCGGTGACGAGCGGGAGCAGACGGTGCAGCTGGGTGACGCTGCGGGAGAACGTATCCATGCACGCGAAGTATGCGCCGGTCTTGGAGGTGTTCGGCAGCGGCTTCAGTACGACGAGCACGTTTTTCTCGTGCGGTACGGCGGTCAGGTAGTACAGACGGCCGAAGCAGTTTTCAGTCATGTGCTGCTCCTTGCCGGTGTCGGCACAGTCGCAGATCAGGTCGTTCGCCTCGTCGGAGAAAGCGGTGGCGAGAAGGTCGCCGTCATCCAGGTGGAACAGTTCGGATGCCGCGTCGTTCTGGGTGATGATCTCGCCGGCTTCACCGGCAAGCAAGAGAGCGGCAACATCGGCCGGCGCCTGAGAGATGGCTGCGCGGCAGGCATCGTCATTGAGCAGAGCTTGAAGATCCTTGTTCATAGTATTTTCCTCCTGATAAAAAATTTATTCGGAAATACGGAGCGCGGTGGAACGGATATTTCCGGGGCGTTCCCCATTTTGCGCGTATCTATTCTGCCGTGCGGAAGGCACAGCAGCGCCTGAGTGCGCCGGTGTCAGACGCTTTGCCGGATAGATAGTATCTGCGGCTCTGTGGAAAAAACACATGGAGCGATACGCTGTATAATCCGGGGAGAAAACGCATATGCTGAGCATGGCGCGGAAAGGACTTGTATAGATATACTGATTATACCGTAGATGAAGCAGAAAAGCGACAGTTGAATGTACGATAATTTGAAAGTTTTTCTGGGTAATTTTTTGTAGGGTCATTGTGATATTGGTTACTTTGTGGATAAAGAGCGGAAAGAGCAGGGGCGGGTAGATGAAATGTGTACAAAAATCCGACTGGCGATGACAAAAAAATCACAAATATTACACCTTGCGGTCTGCACGCGCTTTAGTGTATAATAAATGTATCTACTAAAAGTATTTCAAACTTCAACATTTTTAGGAGGAACACTGAAATGGGTATCAAAGTAGGTATCAATGGCTTTGGCCGTATCGGCCGTATGGTTTTCCGCGCTGGTCTGAAGAACCCGAACATCGAGTTCG
>UQVU01000126.1 GCA_900544475.1 uncultured Butyricicoccus sp. | reverse complement strand
CATGATGATCACCTGTCCGCATTGTCAGGCCGAAAACGACTTTAAGGTTATCGACCATATCAATATCGACCGAAATCCCGAGCTGCGGGCGAAGGTGCAGGATCTTTCCTGCTTCCGTATCGAATGCCCAAACTGCGGGGAAACCGCGATAGCGGTCCACCCCTGTCTGTATCATGACATGTCGAACCAGTTCATGGTCTGGCTGTGGCCGGAGGAGGACAACCCGCCGCGTGCGGAGTTCGACCCGCTCGCCGGCTACAAGCTGCGCATCGTGGACAGCTTAAACGGCTTCCGCGAGAAGATCAGCATTCTGGAACGCGGACTGGACGACCGGACCATCGAGATCATGAAGCTGCTGCTGTTCTCGCAGCTCAACCGCGACCTCGACGTTGTGGAGCTGCTGTTCCACGAGCTGGACGAGCGCACGGGCGACTTCCGCTTTGTCGCGGTCCTCTCGGACGGCGCGGAGCAGTACGCCGCCATGCCGGGCGCGGCCTACCAGAAGCTGCACGAGGACGTAGAGGCGTATCTCTACACCTCGGGCGGCGAGTTTGCACGCATTGATATGCAGTGGGCGCAGCAGGCACTGGAGCTGTTGCACGAACTGGGGTGAGCTGTCGCGAAACGTCTGAGGGCAAAAGAAAAACCGGCGCAAAGCCGGTTCATCTGAGTTTATCCGAAGAGTATCTGCGTGAGCGTTCCGCCGAGGGCGGCGAGAACGAAGGTCGCGAGAATGACGGGGGCAGCCTTGCGGCGTCCCTGCTTTTCGCCGAGCAGCACGATATAGCCGAAGCCCGCGCCGGTGGAAAGACCGGCGACCAGTGCGCCGAAGCTGATGGCGCCGCCGACGTAAAGCTCGCTTAAAAGTACGCTCATCGCGCAGCTCGGGACGAGTCCCAGCACCGCACAGAGCAGCGGCTGAAAGATGCTGCCGCCGAGCAGTACGGACGCGAGCCGCGCCTCGCCCACGCCGAGAATGAGCAGGTCGAGCGCAAGCAGCACCGCGAACAGGAAAAGCGAGGTCTTGAGCGCATGGCCGAGAATATTCGGCAGCGGGTCGCCGCAGCCGCAGGCGTTCAGCTCGATTTCGAGCGGCTCGTCGATTTTGACCTCGCGCCCCCGGAACACCGTCAGGCGCAGCAGATAGCCGCCGAGCGCCGCGAGGACGAACTTGACCGCGAGGAGCACGATGATGTCTTTTGCGCTGCATCCGCCCGCGAGCATGACCGGCACGGCCTCGTCCGAGGTCGCGAGAAACACCGCCACGAGCGTCGCCGGGGCGAGATAGCCCGCCGAAAACAGGGCGCTTGCCGCCGCCGAAAAGCCGCATTGCGGAATGCTTCCGGCGAGTGCGCCGACCGCGGGGCCGAACTGTGCCGTGCGCGAGAGCAGGGCGGGCGTATCGGTCAGCCGGTTTTCGATATAATATAGTAATGCGTAGACCGCAAGCAGCAGGGGAACGGTTTTCAGTACGTCGAAAAACGCCTCCTGCACGGTCGAGAGTACAGCCGTCATGTGATTTTACCTCATCCGTTACAGATTGCCGCTAAAAGAGTCGGCAAAGCATAGTATACCACATCTGCGCCGCCGTCCGCAATCGGGATTTGCGGGCACGGCCGGTTTTTCAAGAAGGAAACGAAAGATTTTTATGAAATTCAAAGAACTGAAACTCAATAGAAACATTCTCAAGGCGCTGGCCGAGGCCGGCTATGAGCAGCCGACCCCCATTCAGGAGCAGTCCATCCCGTCTGTTCTTGAGGGGCGCGACCTGCTCGGCTGTGCGCAGACCGGCACGGGCAAGACCTGCGCGTTTTCCGTGCCGATCATCCAGCGGCTCGACGAGGACGCCGGACGCGGCATCCGTGCGCTCATTCTTACTCCGACGCGCGAGCTTGCGCTTCAGATCTATGAGAATGTATGCCAGTACGCGCGTTATATGCCCGTAACGGCGGCGGTCATCTTCGGCGGCGTGTCGCAGGTGCCGCAGGTCGAGGCCATCGAGCGCGGCGCGGACATCCTCATCGCGACCCCGGGCCGCCTGTGGGACCTCATGGGTCAGAAAATCGTAAAGCTGAACAAGGTCGAAACCTTTGTGCTCGACGAGGCGGACAGAATGCTCGACATGGGCTTTTTCCCGGACGTCAAACGCATCGTAAAGCAGCTGCCGGCAAAGCGCCAGACGCTGCTGTTCTCCGCGACCATTCCGGCGGAAATCGCAGACCTCGCGGACAGTATGCTCAAGAACCCGGTCAAGATATCGGTCACGCCGTCCGCGCGCCCGGTCGAGAAGATCGAGCAGCAGGTCTACTTCGTTGAGAAGGCCGAAAAGCGCACGCTGCTGCCCGAGCTCATCCGCAAGGCGAACGTCCACCAGACTCTCGTCTTTACCCGCACCAAGCACGGCGCGGACCGCGTGGCACGCGACCTCAACCGAGCGGGCATCCTCACGCGCTCCATCCATGGCGACAAGTCGCAGAACCAGCGTCAGCGTGCGCTCTCCGACTTCAAGGAGTGCAAGATTGCGGTGCTCGTTGCGACCGACATCGCCGCACGCGGCATCGACATCAGCGAGCTGCCGCTCGTTATCAATTTCGACCTGCCGAACATTCCGGAGACCTACGTCCACCGCATCGGCCGCACCGGCAGAGCAGGGCAGGAGGGCACGGCGATCTCGTTCTGCGACAAGTCCGAGCGCCCGTACCTCGCGGACATCGAAAAGCTGACCGGCATTCGCATTCCGGTCGTCGGCGAAATCCCGCACGACGAGTCCAAGGACAAGGAGAAGCTCGACCGTCAGCGCCGCGCCTCCAAGGCGTCCAACCGCCGCCGTGACACGACGAGCGAGAACGCTTCGGCTGAGGCTGTCGCAGAGGAGGCCGAGCGCGAAAAGCAGGCCAAGCGCAAGGCGCGTACCGCGCGTGCGGCCGCAACGGCCAAGAAGCCGCGCCGCGAAAAGACACAGGAGCACAAGCAGGAGAAAAGGCAGGAGCAGCAGGCAAAGAGCGCCGCGCCCCGCGCTTCCCGTTCCTCGCGCGGCTCCGGCCGCCGCCGCGATCCCTACGCACGCTTTGAGAAGAACGAGCCGCGCTTTGACGCGCACACGCCCTCGCGTGCCTACGCACTGAGCGATGAGGCGACGGAGCGCATCCGCAAGAAGGTCGAGGCCGCGCTCGCGGCGCGCAATGAGCGCCTGCTGAACGGCGATAAGGCCGAGAACAAGCCGAAGAAGAGCGCAAGAGGCGGCCGCAGCGGCAGAAACGGCCGCGGTGCGCACAGCAAGCACCCGGCACAGGAGGCACAGGCAAAGACGGCGGATGCCAAGCCCGTCGCACCGCGCCGCCGTCACCGCCGCCGCACGCCGAACAAGCCGCAGCAGAAGTAAAGAGAAAACGAACTGCGGCTCGACAGAAAGAGAGTATATCCGCCGGGAGGGGAGAGAACCCGGCGGAATCGGTAGAGATAAAAACGAAAGGGACGATTTGGGACCATGAACGGCGCAAAACACCGCTTTTCCCTGATTTTGACCTGTCTGCTGCTGACGGGTCTGACCGCCGTCTATCCATTTCTGCTGTACACGGACAATGCGTTCGTGACCAAGTGGCGCGAATGGTATATCGAAACGGCGATGGGCACGATGACTCACCAGTGGCTCGCAACGAGCTTTATCCCGCACGACATGATCGAGAAGGTCATGACCAAGCGCTATCTGATGAATCAGAAGCAGGCGGGCGCGGAGAGCTTCTGGGACTCGCCGCTCGAAATCGATGGCGAAGAACAGGCCATCAGTCCGAAGGCGAAGTTCTACAAGCTGTACAGCGAGCTGGACGAAACCGCGTTTGAGAGCTTTCTCAACGACAACCCGGACATCAAGTCGCAGGGGTACGAGGCGTTCGACTTCGACTTCATCGGGGACCCGACCAAGAAGGGTTACGACACCGGACTCAAAACCAAGCAGGGCGACCCGGTGCTTGCGCTCGATGTCAAGCGCGGCATCATGATCGTGGAGCAGACGGGCGAGGACGCGCTCGGTCTGGAGTACGCGGGCAAGCTCGCGCTGTGCAAAAAGCCGGAGAACGTCTATGTCGGCACCTGCGAGGGTCTCGGCGACTACGGCTCATATGTTTCCGAAATTGCGGACCGGTACAGCGCAACGCTCGGCATCAATGCGTCCGGCTTCGCGGATTACGAGGGCAACGGCACGGGCGGCCTGCCCTACGGCTTCCTCAAGAGCGAGGGCACGGAAATTCAGGGCGCGGTCGGCAACGGCTGGAAGATCATCGGCTTCGACGAGAGCAATCATCTTCAGGTCGGCGAGTTTTCGGACACGAGCGGGCTGCGCGACGCGGTCGAGTTCCATCCGGCGCTCATCATCAACGGCCAGAACCTCATCGCAGGCACCGGCCTGAACGACCAGCAGCCGCGTACCGCCATCGGCCAGACCAAGGACGGTACGGTGCTCATGCTCGTCATCGACGGCCGCCAGTTCCACTCGTTCGGCGTTTCCATCGAGCGCTGCGGCGAGATCATGGAGAAGTACGGCGCATATCAGGCGTCCATGCTCGACGGCGGCTCCTCCTCGGTCATGGTCTACAAGGGTCGCGAGATCACGAGTCCGACCACACTCTCGCAGAATGAAGAGGGCAGAACCCTGCCCGACGCCTTCCTCGTGAAGTAAAAAGGCCCGTCCGGGCGGCCGCCGCGCCGCCCTCATAGACGGAGAAAAATTATTTCTTCTTTTCGGCAAAAAAGACTTGTCAATCCGCCGATAGAATGATATAATAATTAAGCACCTGTGAAACGGGTGCGCTACGGAGAAGTATCGAAGTGGTCATAACGAGCTCGACTCGAAATCGAGTTGGCGGTAACACGCCACGTGGGTTCGAATCCCACCTTCTCCGCCAGATGAGAGGACCGTCCGAAAGGACGGTCTTTTTGTTTTCCCTGAAGGTGGGATTCGAAAGGCGGCTCTTGGCAATGTGCCGGTGGCACGTTGCAACCGCCGTGGCTTTTCCGCAGAAAAGGAATCCCACCTTCTCCGCCAGATGAGAGGACCGTCCGAAAGGACGGTCTTTTTGTTTTCCCTGAAGGTGGGATTCGAAAGGCGGCTCTTGGCAATGTGCCGGTGGCACGTTGCAACCGCCGTGGCTTTTCCGCAGAAAAGGAATCCCACCTTCTCCGCCAGATGAGAGGACCGTCCGAAAGGACGGTCTTTTTGTTTTCCCTGAAGGTGGGATTCGA
>UQVU01000125.1 GCA_900544475.1 uncultured Butyricicoccus sp. | reverse complement strand
GGCATGATTGAATATCTCCCCGGCTCGGACGGCACGCTCGAAGTGACGGAAACCCGCGACGGCTTCGCCCTTTCGGTGAAAAGCGGCTCAGTCCCGGCCGGCGCGTTCAGCGACTCGCTCGCGCTGACGTCCGAACAGCTGCTGTTCGACTGGAACGACAGCGACACGCTCACCCACTGGCAGAACTACCGCTTCACCGACGACAACCGCTGGTGCTTTGACGGCTACTACTATACCGCGCCGCCCGAATACTACCCGCTCGGCGACAACTACTTTCACGCCCTCCCCGGCGCCTACATCACCTGCAAGATAGTGCGCGTACCTGAGGACGGCGCATGCCGGATGCTCGGTATTTCCATGCTCGACGTCATGCGCCGCCAGCAGAACGAGCTTGGCTTTATCCCCTCGCGTGCGGGCAGTACATGGCTCAAAAACGACTACGGCATCGAGCCGGGCTACTACGACACCCGCTTCAACACCGACCTTTGGCTCGCTGTCGTGAACGCGGCGGAGAACTACGGCGTGACCGAGTGGCTGCCGCAGGCGCAGCGCTACGCAGATTTCCTCGTGGACTACGCCGAGAACCACCACTCCCCCGTTACGACCGGCGACGCGCTCCTCGTGCAGGACTACTGGCATCCGGACGGCTCGAAACCCACGCACACCTCGCTCAACCATCACTCCGCCGAGGCGATTTTCCTCTACCGCCTCGCGGCCTCCATCGGCGAGGAACGCTACGCCCTCGTGGCCGACCGTATGGTGCGGGGCATCGACCAGACGGTTTCGCGCTGGATCCGCCCGGACGGCAACCTGCATTACAGCCTGTCCCCTGCGGGTGTCGGCGGCGGCGCGGACTACCCCTATCTCACCTACAACGACCTCGCGGAGCTGCAAAGGCTGTACGTCAAGCGCTTTGGCTCCCCCGATGCCGCCATCCAGACCCTCGCCCAGACCAAGCTCAACTGGATGCGCAAAAACAATGTAGTCATTCTGTACTGACCTTGCTGCATATCCGCCGACTGTTTGACAGACTTTCGGCGGATTTTATTTTTGTGTCCTCTTTTTCTTTTCCTTGCAATCTCCATTTCATAGTGATACACTGCGTACAAATTGTGCGTTGCGAAGCCACCGCCCCTTTCCCCTATGTGAAATCGGCAAAAAAGCACAGCATCCGCTCCGGAACGCTGTGCTTGAACTTCTCAGTATGCGAATTTTCGGTCACTCCGGCCGTCCTGTACGTACAAAAAGGCAGCCGTCGATGAGCGCCGCCACGCCGTCGTCCGATACGTGCAGCTTGATGTCGTCCACCTCGCCCGAGAAGGTATCCATGTCCACCGGAATGTCCCACTCGACTGGTTCGGTCTCCGCAAAGCAGTCCATCACGCCGAACGGCACCCGCGACACCGCGAAATGCGGCTCGGTCATGAAGTGCTCGATGAGCTGGAGGGTGTAGACGTCGCCCTTGTAGCAGACCGCCGCGACGCAGTACGCCCCGTCCGATACATGGACAAGCTCCTCCTCGACCGTGTCCCAGTAGAGCACCACGCCGCCCTGCATCCCGGCCGTGTGCAGCACGCACAGGATATAGCGCCCGTCGGTTTCAACGAAGCCTCCCTCGTTTTCGTAGATATACTCCCAATAAGGGTAGATGTCCTCGCCGCAGATGCGCTGCTCCTCGCCGCCGACGTCCGCCGCGATGAGTACATCGTCCGGAAGGTCCGGCTCGAACTTGATCTGATAAATGTCAGGCAGCTGCCCCATCTCTACCCCTCCTCTGCGTTTTCTGCGTCACTTTGCGCGGCGGCGCGGCTTTTTCTTCTGCACGCTGTAACCGAACTTGCCGAGCTTCCGGCCGAGTCCGAAATATTCGCCGTGCGAGTACATGATAAGGCCGGTGCCGTTGATGTCGAAGCGGCCGGTTTCGTCCATGTATTTCTCGTCCGCCGTCACGCCCACGACCTCCGCGAGGAACATGGTGTGGCTGCCGAGCGCACGCTCCTCGACCACGCGGCAGGCGATGTTCACCGGGCTTTCCGCGATGCCGGGCGCGGACACGCCCTCGACCGCAAGCGGCGTCAGACCCGTCTTTGCGAACTTATCGACCTCCCGGCCGCTCACAACGCCGCAGTAGTCGCAGGCTCGCGTCAGCTTTTCGGTGGTGAGGTTGATAACGAACTCGCCCGTTTCCCGTATCATATCGTAGGAATATCGTGTCGGACGCACCGAAATCGAAACCATCGGCGGATTGGTGCAGACTGTGCCCGCCCATGCGATGGTGATGATGTTCGGCTTTCCCTCTTTATCCGCGCAGCTGACCATGACCGCCGGCACGGGATTGAGCATATTGCCCGGCTTCCAGCTTTGTTTTCCCATATCATTCTCCTGTCTTATACGACACATCCCCGGCGTCATTGCTGAAACCGCCGGGGATGGTTATTTTTATTCTTCCGTCTTTGCCGCTTTCGCCGGTGCGCGTGTACCGAGGAAGGACGAGACCGCACGAGTGATAACGCCGCCTGCCGCGCAGCATACGATGGCCTCGATGAGACCCTGTACGCCGACGAGCAGTACCACGAACATCAGCGGATTGCTTGCGCCCTTGGTCGAAACAAGCCCCTGAATATACTCGGTCTGGTAGAACACCGCAACGATGTAGCCCATGAAGAACAGCGTATTGAGCAGCGGCGCGGAAATCGCACCGATAAAGTAGCTCCAACCGCCCTTGCGGTCGATCAAGCGCAGCGCCTTAAACAGCAGGCCGACACAGAACCCCATGATTGCACGCATGACAACGCACAGGATAAAGGTGTGCACCGGGCTGATCTGGAAAAATACGCCGGTCATGGCGGAAGCGCCGGTCATGGCGTCCTTGAAGCTGACGAGACCGAACACCGCGCCGAGAATTGCACCGGCGGACGGCCCGAGCGTCATGGCGCCGACCGCGATCGGCACGGTCAGGAACGACATATACAGCGGTCCGACCGGCACGCTGCCGAGGCCGATGAGTTTCATGACAATCTCGATCGCCGCAAGCAGACCGAGCTGCGCAAGGAAGCGCACGTTGGTGGTTTTGTTATTCATTTTTATTCCTCCCGCTCCCGTCTCAGCACTTTTTCCGCCGAGTACAGGGCAAAATTTTTAACAAATTGAAACGTTAGCCCCGGTTTCTGCTCCAGACGAGCCGCAGACCCTCGAAAATCAGGTCGTCCGTGCGGTCCCAGTCGATGGAGAGATGGGGTGCGATAAGCGGCGCACAGTCGCCGGTCAGCCAGACCTGCGGCGTACTGCCGAGGCAGGCGGCATACCGCCCGACCAGACCATCCACCATGGCGGCCGCGCCGAGCACCGCGCCGATGCGCATGGCGTCCGCCGTGTTCCGCGCCATGACGTCGTACTTCGCGCCGCGCGTGAGCGCAACGGTCGGCAGCTGCGCGGTCTGCGTGCGGAGCGCCTCAAGCGAAAGCTCCACGCCCGCGGTGATGGCGGACGCGACCAGAGCGCCGTTCTCGTCGAGCACGGTAAACGTTGTCGCCGTGCCGCAGTCCACGATGACGCAGGGCAGCTTTCCCCTCGCTTTCGCGCCCACAGCGGCGGCTACGCGGTCGGTGCCGACCTGCTGCGGCTGGTCCGAGCGGATGTTGAGGCCGGTCTTGACGCCGCTCGACAGGCTGAGCACCTTGTGTCGGCTGCCCGCGATACGCGCGAGCGCCCCCGTCAGCGCAGGCGTCAGCTGCGGCACGACCGATGCGAGAACCACGCCGGTGATATGCTCGCCGGACACGCCGTAGAGCGTGAACAGCTGCGTCAGCATGAGGTTGTAGTAATCCGAGGTCTGCCGCGGCTCGGTCTGGATAGAGGCATGGAAACGGATTTCCTCCCCTTCGAAGCCGACCGCGCGGATATGGCTGTTCTCCGCGAGAACGGTAATGAGCATATGCAGACCTCCTCCATACTTTTTCAGTTTATTATACCCCCGTTTTGCTCCGAACGCAAGTATCTGCATAAAAAGGGAGCAGAGAAATCTTCCCTGCTCCTGTGAAATATTATGTGTTCTTTTTACATTCTGCCTTCCAGATACTTTTTGCGCTGCTCGTAGCCCTTCTTGCCGAGCAGAGCGAACATATTCTTCTTGTAGGCCTCGACGCCCGGCTGGTCGAACGGATTGACGCCGATCAGATAGCCGGAGATGCCGCAGGCCTTCTCGAAAAAGTAAACGAGGTAGCCGAAGTGCCAAGCGTCCGCGCGGTCGATTTCGAACACGATATTAGGCGTGCCGCCGTCCACGTGCGCAAGCAGCGTGCCCTGATATGCCTTGGAGTTGACGAACTGAACGCTCTTGCCCGCGAGGTAGTTCAGGCCGTCGATATCGTCCTTTTCCTCCTTGATGATGCTCTCCGAGCGCGGCTCACGCACCCACAGCACAGTTTCGAACATCATGCGCGTGCCGTCCTGAATGAACTGACCGATGGAATGCAGGTCGGTCGAGAAATTCGCGCTCGTAGCGAAAATGCCCTTGTGGTCCTTGCCCTCGGACTCGTCGAACAGCTGCTTGAACCACTCGCCGAGCATGACGAGCGCCGGCTCGTAGTTGACGAGGATTTCCATCGACTTGCCCTTGCGGTGCAGAATGCTGCGCAGCGCGGCGTATTTTGCCGCGAGGTGGTCGGTGGAGTGGCTGTTTTCGATGCGCGCCTGCGCCGCACCCTCCATGACCTCGTCGATGCTGACGCCCGCCGCCGCCATCGGCAGCAGACCGACCGGCGTCAGCACAGAAAAGCGTCCGCCGATGTCGTCCGGCACCACGAAGGTTTCGTAGCCCTCGTCGTCCGCGAGCTGCTTGAGCGCGCCGCGCTCCTTGTCGGTGGTAGCGAAGATGCGCTCCTTCGCGCCCTCACGGCCGTACTTCTTTTCGCACAGCTCCTTGAAAATGCGGAACGCGATGGCCGGTTCGGTCGTCGTGCCCGACTTGGAGATGACGTTGATGCAAAAATCGCGGTCGCCGATGATCTTCACGAGGTCGTTCAGATAGCTCGACGAAATGTTGTTGCCCGCGAAGTAGACCTCGGGCGTGCCCTCCGGGCGCACCTGATTGTACATCTGGCCGTTTACGAACTCGATGGCCGCTCTCGCGCCCAGATACGAGCCGCCGATGCCGATTACGATAAGCACGTCAGCCGTCTTGCGGATTTTCTCCGCCGCCTGCTTGATGCGTGTAAATTCCTCTCTGTCATAGTTTTCCGGAAGATGGTG
>UQVU01000124.1 GCA_900544475.1 uncultured Butyricicoccus sp. | reverse complement strand
ACACAGTAGTTAAGCTCATTTACGGTGACAATACTTGGCTGGCGACGGCCCGGGAAGATAACTCAACGCGCACACAAAGATAAGACTCAGAGCTAAGGTTTTGAGTCTTTTTTTGTGCCCAAATATAAATAGATAAATAGATGAACGGCACCACAGTGACGCAGTGCCGTTCGGAAAAGAAATGAAACGTGAGCCGGACAGATTTGCCTGTTTGTCCTTCGATTGTATTATATCATATCGTATGGACATAAAACGTCCATCTCGAAAATTTAATCGTTGATTTCTTCGGAAAATCCGAGAAGACGCCCCGGAAATCCAATCCACGGCCGCTGAAACAGCTCGTTGTAATGATCGACTGACTGCTGAAAAATGCTCTCGCTGCGCGTGAGAACAGCGGCGTATTCCTCGCCTTCCGGATGTGCGACCGCACGCGAACGGCTCGCGGCAAGCTGCGCACGCGCGCTTTCCACCGTACTCTTCCGGCTCAGCATCTCACGGTTGACTTCCCAGAACCAGAGCGCGATGAACGCTTCCAGACTGATAAATGCGATAAGCCACGGCAACCACTGCGGCATGTTTGACCTCCCTTTCCCGACATGGTTTCTGCTTTTCCATAAGCATAGCACATCCCGGGCGGTTCGTCCAGCAGAAATGTCAAATCGCGATAAAATATCGCTGGAACACTGGAAAGCATTTTAAGCTTGTGGTAAAATAAAAAAGAAACGTCGAACGGGAGGTGAAAAACGATGTATATTGCGGTTTGTGACGATCAGCTGGAGGAACTGAACGAAATTCTCGAGCTTTTGCAGCTCTGGCAGACAGAAAACAATACCATTCTCCGTGTGCGGACCTTCCGCAGCGCGGTCGAGCTGGTGGACGCCGCACAGCGGGAGCACTTCACGCTCTATCTGCTCGACGTCATCATGCCCGGCATGGACGGCCTGGAGGCCGCGCGAGAGATCCGCAGCTTCGATACCGCGGCGGACATCGTTTTTCTGACTTCCTCGCCCGGCTTCGCCTACGAGAGCTACGGCGTGAACGCCCTCGATTATCTGCTCAAGCCCATCCGCCGGAATCTGCTCTTTCCGCTGCTCGACCGTCTGATGCTCCGCGAACAGCGGCCGCAGGACGGTCTGACTGTCAAAAACGGAAATTCTCTGTTCCGCATCCCGTTTTCCCAGCTGACCTACGTCGAAATCAATAACCGCCACCTGTATTTCAACCTGACGAACGGACAGGTGCGCGAGGTGCCGGGTCGTATGCGCGACTACGAAAAGCCGCTTCTGGCGCGACCGGAGTTCACCCGCATTCACCGCTCCTACATCATCAATATGTTCCAGATCGAGGAGCTTACGCCGAGCAGCGTGCGCACGTTTACGGGCAGGACCCTGCCGGTTTCCCGGCTGATTTATCCGCAGGTGCAAAAGGAATACATGAATCTGCTATTTTCTGAGGGGGAGGCCGGAGAATGACGCTGCTTTCCGCCCTTGGCGTGTTTAACTACGGTCTGGTGCTCATCTACGGCCTTATCCTCAGCGTGGCGATTGCGGGCGGCTGCCGCACGGCGCGGCAGAAACGCATTTTCATCGCGCTTGCGCCGCTGTTCCTGCTCATTCAGACGCCGTGCTGGCTGATACTCGGCGTCACCACGGCCAAGCAGCTCTATCCGCTCATCGTGCATCTGCCGCTGACCCTCGCGCTGATTTGCGTGCTGAAAAAGCGGGTCGGCGAGGCAATCGTCTGCACCTGCACCGCCTATCTCTGCTGTCAGCTGCCGCGCTGGGTGAACATCGCGGTCACGGCGGTTTCCGGGTCGGCGCTCGCGGGCGAGATATGCTACACGCTGTCCATCGTCCCGTTCCTGTTCGCGCTGCTGCGCTGCTTTACCGGCGCGGCGCATGACGCCATGTCGGATTCGCTGCTGCTGTTCGGCAGTCTGCCGGTGGCGTATTACCTGTTCGACTATGCAACGACCATCTATTCGGACGCGCTGCACGCGGGAATTTACGCGCTTGACGAGTTTCTCCCGACCGTGCTCATCGTGTTCTACGTCGCGTTCATGACCGCGTATCACGCGCAGAGCCGCGCACGGATGCAGTCCGAAATGCAGAACGCGGTGCTCCAGTCGGCACTCCGGCAGTCGCAGACCGAAATGGACGCACTCCGCCGCGCAGAGACCCAGACAGCGGTCTATCAGCACGATATGCGCCATCATCTGAACATGATCGACAGCCTCCTGACGGCGGACAAGCCGCAGCAGGCGGCTGAGTACATCCATCGGGTGCGCAGCGACATCGAGGCGGTCACGCCGCGCCGCTTCTGCGCGAACGATACGGTGAACCTGCTGTGCTCCTCGTTCGTGGGACGGGCGGAGCGCAAGGGGGTGCGCCTCACGGTCGAGGCGAAGCTGCCGGACACGCTGTCGCTGCCCGATAACGAGCTGTGCTCGGTGCTGTCCAACGGTCTGGAAAACGCGCTCCACGCGGTCGAAAAGCTGGACGAGCCGAATCGGCAGATTTCGCTTTACTGCGGTCTGCGGCGCAGCCGGCTGCTCATTTCGGTTTTCAATCCGTGCGAAAAGTCGCTCGAACTGCATGGCGGTCTGCCGGCCGCGCAGCGGGAGGGACACGGCTTCGGCTGCCGCAGCATTCAGGCCATCGCGCATAAGCACGGCGGTCTGTGTGAGTTCCGCGCGGAAAACGGAACATTCACCATGCGGTTCATGGTGCCGCTGAAAGAACAGAAAGACGGTAATTAAAAGCAGAAGCTCTCAGAAAGACGAGGGTTTCTGCTTTTTTGCGCCCGAAGCGGCATTCTGCCCAAACTTCAGGCGGATTTTTTTACGGTTACAATTCCGAACAGCGCTTGCATGGTCGATGCGTTTATCCTATGATAGAGAAAAGAACGGCGGGCCGGGGGGAGTCTGCCGCAGTAAAAGGAGGAGAAAACGCATGAAAAACATCTGCAAACGGACGCTCTGCGCGGCGCTCGCGCTCGGCATGGCGCTGCTTCCGGCGGGCGCGACAAACTGGGGTCTGTGGTACGGCAACGGCCTGCATCAGCCGCCGAACGGCGAGGATACGGTGCAGACGCTTGCGAAATACGGCGCGTACTACATGGGGAGCGCGGACGAGAAAACGCTCTATCTAACGTTCGACTGCGGCTATGAGAACGGAAACACCGCAAAAATCCTCGATACGCTCAAAAAACAGCACGTTCCCGGCGCGTTTTTCGTGGTGGGCGACTACCTGAAAACCGCCCCGGCGCTCGTAAAGCGCATGGGGGACGAGGGGCATCTCGTGTGCAACCACACCTATAACCACCCGAACATGAGCAAGGTCGGTCGCGAACGCTTCGCCGAGGAGCTGACCTCAGTCAGCACGCAGTATAAGCAGCTCACCGGGCGCAGGCTTGCCCCGTTCTACCGACCGCCCGAGGGCGCGTACAGCTACGACAACCTCGCGTGGGCGCAGTCGCTCGGCTGGCACACGACGCTCTGGAGCGTGGCCTACGCGGACTGGGACCCGGCAAATCAGCCGTCCTATGCTTCCGCCAAGCAGACCATCCGCAGCCGCACGCACAACGGCGCGATCATCCTGCTGCACGCGGTTTCTTCGACCAACGCCGCTATCCTGAACGACCTGATTTCCGGCTGGAAGGCCGAGGGCTACACCTTCAAGGCGCTGAGCGCCCTGCCCGGACTCAAGGACCCGACCGTTTCGGCGCTCCCGAATGACGCGGCGTTCGCGGTGAACGGAACCCCGACGGCGTTCACAGCCTTCCTGATCGACGGGGCGAACTACATCAAGCTGCGCGACGCGGCGGCGGCCCTCTCCGGCACGGAAAAAGCGTTTTCGGTTGCGTATGACGCGGCGGACGACAGCGTTCAGCTGACGCGCGGCGGCGCATATGAGGCGCTCGGCACCGAGCTTTCCGGCGTGCGGAACGCGGCGGTCGTGCAGGCCGGGAGCGGCTCGCAGCGCATTACGCTGGACGGCGAGGGGCTTTCGCTCAAGACCTACCTCATCGACGACGCGAATTACATAAAGCTCCGCGACCTGGCGCAGGCCATCGACTGCGGCGTTGGCTACGACAACGCGACCCGTGCCGTCACCCTCAATCCGGCGGAGAGCTATACGGCGGACTGATTACTATTTGTAATTATAAAAGAGAATATTACAAAAGCCTCGGTATCCATGTGACACCGAGGCTTGGTTTTTTTAATTAGTTTTTCGACAGCTTCTTCGCTCCGCGCTTCTCTTCCAGACGGGAAACGATGATGGTGCAGGCGGCGTCGCCGGTGATATTGACCGTGGTGCGGCCCATATCGAAAATGCGGTCCACGCCGGCAACGAGCGCGATGCCGTCAACCGGCAGGCCGACCGAGGTGAGCACCATGGCGAGCATGACCATGCCGGCGCCCGGCACACCGGCGGTGCCGATGGAGGCGAGGGTCGCGGTGAGGATAATGGTCAGCATCTGCGGCAGAGTGAGCGAAATACCGTAGCAGGAGGCGATGAAAATCGCGCAGATGCCCTGATAAATCGCGGTGCCGTCCATGTTGATGGTCGCGCCGAGCGGCAGAACGAAGGACGCAACCTCACGCTTCGCGCCGAGCTTTTCCGTGCATTCGAGGTTGATGGGGAGGGTGCCGACCGAGGACGCGCTCGAAAACGCGAACATGATGGCCGGCAGCATTCCCTCAAAGAACTTGAGCGGGCTCATGCCGCCGAGGGCGGAAACGGTCGAGGAGTAAACGACGATCGCGTGTACCGCGTAGCAGATGTACGCCGCGAGAAGAACGGTCGCGAGCGAGCCGATGATGGCCGGGCCGTTTTCCGCAACGACCGGGCACAGCAGGCAGAACACGCCGAACGGGGACAGCGCAAGAATGAGCTCCATGACCTTCATGAACACCTCGTTGAGGTCATTGAACGCCGCAACGATGCGGTGGTTCTTTTCCTCGCCGATGAGGATGATGCCGAAGCCGAGCAGGATCGCCATGACGATGATCTGAAGCATATTGGCGTTCACCATCGGATCGACGAAGTTGGACGGGAAGATGCCGACGATGGTATCCATAAACGAGGTCGCCTCGGCCGCCTCATAGCTGAGGTCGGTGGTCGCGATGACCGGGAAGAATTTCTTGAAGATGTTGCCGCCGATAAGGCCGATGGTGATGGCGAACGCGGTGGTGCACAGGTAGTACAGCACGGTTTTCAGGCCGATCGAACCGACCTTGCGGACGTCGCTCATCGAAATGATGCCGCACATGATGGAGAACAGCACGATGGGGACAACGATGAACTTAACGAGGTTGAGGAAAATCGTGCCGAACGGCTTGATGTAGCTGACAGCAAATTCCGAGTGGCTTTGCAGGAGCAGACCTGCGATGATGGCAAGCACAAGCGCGATGAAGATGCGTGCCGCAAGGGAG